>NZ_JAKKCS010000005.1:0-347661 GCF_021728075.1 Vibrio sp. D54
TTTGCTTGGCGACCATAGCGTTTTGGACCCACCTGATTTCCATGCCGAACTCAGAAGTGAAACGAAATAGCGCCGATGGTAGTGTGGGGCTTCCCCATGTGAGAGTAGGACATCGCCAGGCTTTAAATTTAAGAAGCCCGCTCGAAAGAGCGGGCTTTTTTGCATCTATAGAGTTTTAAAATTAGCTCACTTTATACCTAAAAAGTGTTCATCTAAGGTGCGATATACTTGCTCTCTGCAACCTTCCAAAAGGCTTTAACAAGCGGATTCTCCAGCTGAGTTTTGTTGCAGCAAACACCAAGTTTAAAAGGTTTAATTGGTAAGACTTTTAAACGATTTATCTTTTCTCTTACTGGACTGTTGTTGATTACAACATCAGGTGCGATACCTACTCCACATCCCAATGCAACCATACTTACGATGGCTTCATGTCCGGAGGTTTGTGCGTAGATCTTTGGCTTTATTTTCATTTGTTTGAGCCAAGTATTGGCCCTGTCCCTTGCCGTTCCTGCTTCTGGGAGTATGAATGGAATGACCGACCAGTCTGGTTTTTCTTTTTGTAGCTCTTCAGCAAACGCACTAACCCCAACAGGTACGATGACAGAAAGTGGGATTTCACTGATCGTTTCAAATGCGATTTTATTTGGCATCTGTTCTGACTTGGCTGATATGGCAATATCGGCTTCATCTGCTAGTATTTTGTCGATCGCTTGAGCTGGATCGCCGGTTGATAGTTTGAATTCAATGAAAGGGTTCTGAATACGAAAGTCAGATATTAGCTCCGGAAGATGGCTGTAGCTTGCAGTAACAGAACAAAAGAGACGGATTTCTCCTTTCAATTCATCCTCGGTTCCCTTCAGGTGACTCTGATACTGCTGCCATTCGCCAAGAATCTTTAAGGCGACTGGGACTAGCTTTTTACCTTGGATAGTTAAATCAACGCTACGGTTGTCGCGTAAAAACAATTGTTGGCTGGTTTCCTCCTCTAATTTTTGTATCTGTCGGCTTAAGGCTGAAGGGCTAATATGCATTGCCGCTGCGGTCTTGGCGAAACTTTTACTCTCACAGAGATGAATGAAAAGTTGCAGGCTTTTGATATTCATTAAATTTTCATTTCCATGTTGCATAAATTGCAATAACTAATTGTGAATATATCACTTTAAGCAATCTCATGTCTGTTTTAGTATGAAGTTATTCGGTAAGGCAATTACTGACCTCAATGGAAGAATCTCAAAGGAGCACCCAGATGGCTAATTATTTCAATACCCTAAACTTGCGCGAGCAGTTGGACCAATTAGGTCGTTGTCGTTTTATGGACCGCAGTGAGTTCGCTTCAGAAGCGGATTATCTGAAAGGTAAGAAAGTAGTCATTGTAGGTTGTGGTGCTCAAGGTCTTAACCAAGGTCTGAACATGCGCGACTCTGGTCTAGACGTTGCTTATGCGCTTCGCCAAGCCGCGATTGATGAGCAACGCCAGTCATTCAAAAACGCAAAAGACAACGGTTTTGAGGTAGGTAGCTACGAAACGCTAATTCCACAAGCTGATCTAGTAGTAAACCTTACTCCAGATAAGCAGCACACAAACGTTGTTGAGACGGTAATGCCGTTAATGAAAGAAGGCGCAGCACTAGGTTACTCTCACGGTTTCAACGTTGTTGAAGAAGGCATGCAAATCCGTAAAGACCTAACGGTAGTAATGGTTGCACCTAAATGTCCAGGTACGGAAGTTCGCGAAGAATACAAGCGCGGTTTCGGTGTACCGACTCTTATCGCTGTTCACCCAGAGAACGACCCAAAAGGTGAAGGTTGGGATATCGCGAAAGCTTGGGCTGCAGCAACCGGTGGTCACCGTGCAGGCTGTCTAGAGTCTTCTTTTGTTGCTGAGGTGAAATCTGACCTAATGGGTGAGCAAACTATCCTTTGTGGCATGCTACAGGCTGGCTCTATCGTATGTTACGAGAAGATGATTGCTGATGGTATCGATCCTGGCTACGCTGGTAAGCTTCTTCAATACGGTTGGGAAACCATCACTGAAGCACTGAAGTTTGGTGGTATCACTCACATGATGGATCGCCTAACTAACCCTGCAAAAGTGAAAGCATTTGAGCTTTCTGAAGAGCTAAAAGAACTGATGCGTCCGCTATACAACAAGCACATGGATGACATCATCACCGGTCACTTCTCTAGCACTATGATGGCTGACTGGGCAAACGACGATGCAAATCTACTAGGCTGGCGTGCAGAAACAGGTGAAACTGCTTTCGAAAACTACCCAGAAACTGACGTAGAAATCTCTGAGCAAGAGTACTTCGATAACGGTATCTTGATGGTTGCTATGGTTCGTGCGGGTGTTGAGCTAGCATTCGAAGCGATGACGGCATCTGGCATCATCGATGAGTCTGCTTACTATGAGTCTCTTCACGAGCTGCCACTTATCGCAAACACTATCGCACGTAAGCGTTTATACGAGATGAACGTGGTTATCTCAGACACTGCGGAATACGGTAACTACCTGTTCGCTAACGTAGCAACGCCGCTTCTACGTGAGAAGTTTATGCCAGCCGTAAATACTGACGTAATTGGTAAAGGTTTAGGTGAAACGTCTAACCAAGTGGATAACGCGACTCTTATCGCTGTGAATGAAACAATCCGTAACCACCCTGTAGAGTACATCGGTGAAGAGCTACGTGGTTACATGACTGATATGAAGCGTATCGCGGTGGGCGGCTAAATTACTGGCCTTAAGGTTCCATTTTGGTGTCGAAGGTGCTCGTTTACTATCGTAAAGTCCGCGCCTTCTCCTAGAAATGAAGCCTTAATACTGCGTAATTTACTTAGTCTCAAGTAACGCAGTAGATAAACTCCAGGCAGACTGGAGTGATAAATACAAAATAAAACACAACATCTAATCAAAAGGCTTGGTCGCCGTTGACCAAGCCTTTTTGTTTTTAGCCGATTTATCTGCGCGCCGATAAGAAAAACGCTCCTTTGTGAGGAGCGCTTTGATACTTATTTTTCAGCAAGCTTTTCTTCAAGTTGCGCCAACTTCTGTTCCATTTCTGTTAGCTTTTGACGTGTACGTAGTAAAACTTGAGTTTGAACATCAAACTCTTCGCGACTTACAACATCTAGCTTGTTTAGCTGGCCTTGGATTACTTGACGAACTTTCTGATCGACATCAGAGCCCAACTCTTTTACAGGTTGAGGCATTGAGTCGTGAATCTGTTTAGCAATTTGCTCTAATTTCTTTGGGTCAAACATAGTGGCTAAAACTCCTTTTGATTTGTCCTCATTTTAAGTAAATGATACGTGAAAGTCGCCATTTAGATGGCAAAAAAGAGAGCGGCAATAAAAAAGGCCACCGAAGTGACCTTTTTGAATGCCTTAATAGCTTATCTGTTATCCGCTAATTCACGATGAGCTGCTTTCGCTTCGTCAACTCGCGCTAACTTCTCCAAGTCTTTGTCTTCAACAAATACTGGCAGAGGTTTGTGTTTTTCAGCTAGGTAGCTGTAAATCACAGGTAGTACGAATAGTGTGAACAGTGTACCGATTGCAAGGCCAGCAACGATGACGATACCGATACTGAAACGTTGCGCGGCACCTGCACCTGTTGCGTACATCAGCGGGATCAGACCTGCGATCATCGCTGCAGTGGTCATTAGGATAGGGCGAAGACGCACTTTCGCAGCTTCCATCACCGCATCAATACGAGACAGTTTATTATGTAACTGCTCTTCTTTGGCGACTTCACAGATCAAGATACCGTGCTTGGTTATTAGGCCGACCAGCGTTATCAAACCAACCTGCGAGTAGATGTTCATCGAGGCCGTACCCCAGGCCAATGCGATCAAGGCACCACATATTGCCAGAGGTACAGATACCATGATGACAATAGGATCGCGGAGTGATTCAAATTGAATCGCCAGAACGAGGAAGATGATCGCAAGTGCAAGACCGAAGGTTGCATACAAGGCACTACCTTCCGTTACAAACTGACGAGATTCGCCCATGTAATCGTGGTTATATCCTGCAGGCAGTTTGGTTTGTGCAATATTTTCAAACCAGTCGATTGCGTCACCCATAGCAACACTAGGTGATGGTACTGCACCCACAGTCGCTGAGTTTAGCTGGTTGAAGTGTGGCAAAGAGCGAGGCTCAGCCACCACATCGATAGTAATCAGACTGCCTAATGGAACCGCTTTACCATCCACAGAGCGTACATAGTAGTTCTTCATCGATTCTGGGTTTAGACGCCATTTACGCTCAACTTGAGGGATCACCTCATACGAGCGGCCATTCAGGTCGATTCGGTTTACATAACCATCTGCCATCATGGTGCTGAGGGTGATGCCAATGTCTTGCATAGTCACACCGTAGGCACCCGCTTTGTCTTTATCGATCTTGATCTTCATCGTTGCTGAATCGTAGTTCAAATCCAGGTCGGAATAGACAAACATTGGGCTACTTGCAACATCGGTTAGAATATCGCTAGCGATAGTAAACAAGCTCTCGAAGCTATTTGGTGTTGTAATTACAAACTGAACAGGTAGACCTGAGCCTGCACCTGGAAGCTCTGGCATTTGGAATGCAGTGACAGACATACCAGGTACACTTGATACTAGGCCACCCACACGTTTCGTGATTTCAGATTGGCTTGCCTCTCGTTCACTCCAAGGCTTCAATGTTGCTAGGCCAAACGCTTGGTTTGAGTTTGGTACACCATTAAAGACCTGTGCGTATTCCACTTCCGGTTGATCTGAGAGTATTTGGTTTACGTCATCCATGGTATTTTGGATATAGTCCAAGTTCGCGTTTGATGGGGCGGTACCCATCAGCATGACCACACCTTTATCTTCAGATGGTGCTAGTTCGCTAGGAATAAACTTGAACAAGACCGGTAAGCTTGCAAATACAATGATTGCAAACGCAATAACAACCGGACGATGAGCCATTACCGCTTTCAACATGCCTTCGTAACGAGTGGTCATGCCATCAAGGATATGGTGAACTTTTTGCTCAAACTTGCTTGGCTTCTCGTTCGCTTTCAGCATCTTCGAACACATCATTGGTGATAGTGTCAAAGCGATGATGCCGGATACGAATACTGAACCTGCCAGTGTCAAAGCGAACTCTTTGAACAATGAACCGGTGATACCACCCATCAATGCGATTGGCGCGTACACTGCACCTAGCGTCAATGTCATCGCGATAACTGGAACCGCAATTTCACGCGTACCAATGATTGCAGCTCGGAATGGCGATTCCCCTTCTTTGATGTGACGGTCAACGTTTTCTAGTACAACGATCGCGTCATCCACCACTAGACCGATGGCAAGCACCATCGCCAGTAGCGTCATCAAGTTCCAAGAGAAACCCATTGCCTGCATCACCATTGCCACACCAATCAATGAAAGTGGGATGGTCACGATAGGAATGATTACCGCGCGGAATGAACCTAGGAACAGTGTGATAACCACAAGTACGATTACTGCTGCTTCAAGAATCGTTTTCACTACTTCGTGAATCGATTCGTTGATGGCGATAGTTGAGTCGTACATTACGTTCATTCTGATGTTACTTGGTAGGTTGCGCTCAAGCTGAGGCAACAGTTCAAGTACGTCTGCTGCAATGTTGATTGGGTTAGCACTTGGCGCTGCGTTGATCGCCGCAACCACAGCTTCTTGACCGTTTGCACTTGCGCGATAAACGTCGTGACTCTTCTCTAGCGTTACTTTAGCGATATCACCTAGGCGGATGACATCCCCTTCACCAGTTTTCACGACCAATGCTTCAAGTTCAGCAACGTTTGATACCTGAGTATCTGCGCTACCGTTATAAAGCACGAACTCACCCGTCGCTTGACCGGTTGCAGATTGGTAGTTGTTGGCGTTAAGAACGCTCATCACATCGGTTGCGGTAAGCTTCAAAGCGCCCATTTTGGCAGGATCTAACCATACGCGCAGTGCGTACTTCATACCACCATACAGGTCAACTTTGGACACACCGTTTACGGTGAACAACTGCGGGTTGATTACACGCTCAAGGTAGTCAGTGATCTGGCTTGAAGATAACTCGTCACTCGTAAAGCCGATGTACAGTACCGCCGTTGTCGAACCTGTCGACATGGTTACGGTTGGGTCTTCGGCTTCTTTTGGTAGCTGTGAACGTACCGAGTTGGTTTTCGCCAGAATGTCAGACAACGCCGCATTTGGATCAGTATTCAACTTCATGTTTACAGTAATGGTCGATTTACCCAATACCGATTGCGAAGTCATGTAATCAATATTATCGGCTTGCGCTACCGCTTGCTCCAATGGCTGAGTAATAAAGCCTTGGATCAAGTTGGCACTTGCACCGTAGTAACTGGTGGTCACGGTGACCACCGTATTCGTCATTTCAGGGTATTCACGAACCTGCATTTTGAACACCGCTTGCAAACCAAGCAATGCAATCAAAAAGCTGATCGATACCGCTAAAACTGGACGTTTTATAAAAACATCTGTAAAGCGCATGATGCCTCCAACTTAAAGCATTGGTGTTTCAGCAGGTGGGGTAGTTGCATCGCTTTCGACAATGCTTACTTTCGCATGGTTACTCAAACGGACTTGACCCGACGTCACCACTACATCACCTGGCTTCACGCCTTCTAGAATGTGTGCGATATCTTTAGAGCGTTCGCCAACTTTTACCACATGCTGCTTAACGCGTTTTTCGCCATCTTCTTCTGTTACGATGTAAACATTGTCGCCATACAGCGTAAATGTGATCGCGGTTTGAGGTAGCGTGACCTGATTTTCTAATTTAGGCAGAATGATGTTTGCACGCGCGAACATACCACTACGTAGTTTGCCGTCACTGTTAGGGATATCCGCTTGAACTTGAATCAAACCACTTTGTACGTTTACAGCTGGTTCAATCGCAGAAATAGACCCTTTGAAAGGTTGGTCTGGATAAGCGTCAACAAAGATATCCACTTCTTGATCGATATTGATACGTGAAATATCGGTTTGTGGCACGGTGAAGCGCAAGCGCATCACGCTGGTATCTTCAAGGCGAACAATGTCGGTGCCCGCCTGTAGGTACTGACCTAGGTACACGTTACGAATACCTACCACACCATCAAATGGCGCTTTGATTTCGCGTCGGTCGATGGTCGCTTTCAGGCTTTCAATGTCCGCTTTTAAGGAGAAGTAGTTTGCTTCTGCTTCGTCATACGCTTCTTTAGAAATAGAGCCTTTTTTAAATAGCCCTTGGTAGCGTTTGTATTTCGCTTCTGCTGCTGGCAACTTGGCTTGCGAGCTCTTCAAATTTGCTTTTTCGACTTCAGAATCAAGCAACACTAATGGCTGACCCGATTTAACTTGAGTACCGGAATCAAACGCGATTTTATCGATAACACCGCTGGTCTCATTTGCTACCGTCACGCCTTGGTTTGGCTCGATAAAACCAATTGCCTCGATGACTGGTACCCAATCCACCGCTTGCACTTCTGTCACGGTTACTGGGAACTCAGGTTCAGGACGGTTTGCCATGTATTCAGCGATCTTTTGTTGCTTAAATAAATTGAAACCTATCACGCTGCCGAACAAGAGAACGGCGATAAGTAACATAAAGAAAGTCCACTTTTTCATTCTATTAAGAACTCCAAGTTAGTGTTTAATAATTGCATCCCAACTGGCTTCAATAGCGGCCTCTAATGCCGTCTTATCCAGTTGATAAAATCCCAAAGCGTGTTTCCGAGCAAGTGCAACACTTGCCTCAAAACTCAATCCAGAAAGTACTTCGTTATCGAGAAGCTTGAATACTCCCTCGTCTTTGCCCTGATTGAAAAGAAGATCTACTTGGGCAAACATTTGTCTCTCAAGTTCCCGAGCTTTGCTACTATTTGAACAGGGTAAAGACTCATATTGGACTCGGTTGCTGATCGCACTTAAGTTCGAGCCCGCTAAATTCCAAATATTGAGCCACATGGTTCGATAACGCTGTTTTAAAGGCATCTCTTCACTAACACCTAGTTGCACCGCAGTAGCAACACGCTTAGCAACGTTAAGGCGTAGTTCCTCTAAAAGATGTTCTTTATCTGAGAAATAACGGTAAATCGTCCCTGCTGCGACACCTGCCTCATTGGCGAGCTTTTGCATGGAAAGCCCTTGAAAGCCAGATTCAGCAATGAGTTGTTCAGCAGCGACTAAGATTTGTTCTCGTTTATCTACAGCAGGGTTATCCTTCATAATGTCACCCTTTAGTGAATGAACGTTCATTCATTATAGCTTAAATACCCGCCATTTATGCAACAGAATATTGCACTTAATAGGTGTAAAAATTACAAGAAATCAGCATAGCTTTCACGAGGCCACCCCTTTATCATAGGCGCCACATTCATCACCCGCAGAGAATTTCTATGAAGCTGAACCCTAGTCAAGATGAAGCCGTGAAATACGTGTCTGGTCCATGCCTAGTGCTAGCTGGTGCTGGCTCGGGCAAAACTCGTGTTATTACCAATAAAATCGCTTATCTGGTTCAGCAATGTGGTTACAAAGCGCGTAACATTGCGGCGGTGACGTTTACCAACAAAGCAGCACGTGAAATGAAGGAGCGTGTAGGTCAAACGTTAGGGAAAGGTGAGTCTAAAGGTTTGATGGTATCAACATTCCACACTTTAGGATTGAACATCATCAAGCGTGAGTACAAGCATTTAGGGTTGAAAGCGGGCTTCTCACTGTTTGATGACCAAGACCAGCTAGCGCTGCTCAAAGAACTTACCGAAAAGCAGCTTGATGGTGATAAAGATCTGCTACGTCAGCTTCTGAGTTGTATTTCCAACTGGAAAAACGACATGTTGACGCCAGAGCAAGCCAAAGCGCGTGCGCAAGGTGAACAGCAACAATTGTTTGCGTTCTGTTTTGATATGTACCAAAAGCAAATGAAAGCCTATAACGCGCTCGATTTTGATGACCTAATTTTGATGCCCGTTTTACTCTTACGTAATCATGAAGACGTTCGTCAGCGTTGGCAGAATCGTATCCGTTACCTACTGGTTGACGAGTATCAAGATACCAACACGAGTCAGTATGAGTTGGTCAAATTAATTGTCGGAGAACGTGGGCGATTGACTGTTGTAGGGGATGACGATCAGTCTATTTATTCATGGCGTGGTGCGAAACCTCAGAACCTCGTGTTGCTGGGTGAAGATTATCCGAATTTGCGTTTGATTAAGCTAGAGCAAAACTACCGTTCAACGAGTCGAATCCTGCGTGCGGCCAACATTTTGATAGCTAACAATCCTCACGTCTATGAGAAGTCCCTGTTCTCTGAAATTCCTGACGGTGAAAAACTCAAAGTGTTGTTGGCTAAAAATGAAGAGCACGAAGCAGAGCGCGTAACGGGTGAACTAATTGCGCATAAGTTCCTAAACCGTACCGAATATAAAGATTATGCGATTCTATATCGTGGTAACCACCAATCACGTTTGATTGAAAAGTCTCTGATGCAAAACCGTGTACCATATAAAATTTCTGGCGGCACCTCGTTTTTTGCGCGCGCAGAGATTAAAGACATCATGGCGTATTTGCGCGTTTTGGTTAATCCGGATGACGACAATGCATTTTTGCGCATTGTGAACACTCCGCGACGTGAAATTGGCCCAGTAACGTTAGAGAAATTAGGCAGTTATGCCAATATGCGAGGCAAGAGCCTGTTTGAGTCGAGCTTTGAAATGGGGCTCGAACAGCACCTAACGGGACGTGGCCTAGAAAACCTGCGTCGTTTCACCCAATGGCTAGTGGCGATTGCTGATCAAGCTGAGCGTGGTGATACCGTCGAAGCGGTTCGTTCGCTAGTTCGTGATATCCATTATGAAGATTGGCTATACGAAACTTCAGCAAGTCCGAAAGCCGCTGAAATGCGAATGAAGAACGTTTCTGATCTTTATTCATGGATAGTGGCGGACCTAGAGGGTGACAACTACGATCAAGAAGAGAAAACGTTAAAAGAAGTCGTTCAACGTTTGACCTTGCGTGACATGATGGAGCGCGGTGAAGAAGATGAAGACAGTGATGCAGTACAACTGATGACCTTGCACGCATCAAAAGGCCTTGAGTTCCCATATGTATACTTAATTGGGTCCGAAGAAGGTATTTTACCGCACCAAACCAGTATTGATGAAGATAACGTGGAAGAAGAGCGTCGCCTGATGTACGTTGGTATTACTCGCGCGCAACGTGAACTGACTTTCACTATGTGCAAAGAGCGTCGGCAGTTCGGCGAGTTGATCAAACCGACTCAAAGCCGCTTTTTGGATGAGTTGCCATTTGATGACGTTGAATGGGAAGTAAACAAAAAGCCAGTATCAGCAGAAGAGCGTATGGCGAAAGGTCAAGCACACATTGCCAATATTCGAGCAATGTTTAAGAAGTAAAGTGACCTTGTTCTCACTGACTAAAAACAAAAAGGCTTGCCAACTGGCAAGCCTTTTTCGTTGATGTCTTTACTTATAGACCTTCAATCATGTGGTCAATTGCTGCGATGATTTCATCGTCAGAACAGTCCATACAGGTTCCTTTGGCTGGCATCGCATTGAAGCCTTCTAATGCGTGCTTCACTAACGTATCTTTGCCTTGTGCAATACGTGGTGCCCAATCATCGGCATTACCTGTTTTAGGTGCGCCGTTTACACCAGATGCGTGACAAGCAATACAAAAAGTACCATAAACTGTGGCGCCATCACGTGGACCGGTTGGTTCTTCTTTCACTGGCTCAGAACCTGCTAGATAAACATCACCGACAGGTTGGATGCGTTCTGCGATCGCATCGTATTCAGTTTGGCTGATGTCAGAAGCTAAAGCTGCCGTAGAAAACGTTAAGGCAGCGAACAAAACGCTAATCATTTGTCGAGACATATCCATTAAACCCACTTCACATTCCCGAGGTAAGTGACTTACCTATTTATATAGTTAGAGTATTAATGCCGAGCAGAGAAATCATTAAATTCCACTGAATGGCATAGAATGATTAGACAACTTGGTTGCAGCTGTTAAATCAATGTAAATAATGGGTGATTATATCCCGATAACTTGTTGCAATAAACAACAAGTTATCCATGACAGGGCGTGAATCACATCAAAAATCCACTTTAACGGAAGATAACTGTCGAAAAAGAGACCAAACGATAAAAAAAGTAAAAAAAGTACTAGACGGCATAGTGTGATATCCGTATTATTCCACTCCGCCGATAGGGCATGCGCCCGTAGCTCAGTTGGATAGAGCGTTGGCCTCCGGAGCCAAAGGTCGAAGGTTCGAATCCTTTCGGGCGTACCATTGCCTCGGAGGATACATCGGTAAAAATCAGTGGTGGCTATAGCTCAGTTGGTAGAGCCCCGGATTGTGATTCCGGTTGTCGCGAGTTCAAGTCTCGTTAGCCACCCCATTCTTTCTTTTTTAGATTGAATGCGGTAGCATTGCTCCCAATCTTGATTCAATCAAGATAAAACATCGTCGGTGAATAGCGCAGCTTGGTAGCGCATCTGGTTTGGGACCAGAGGGTCGGGGGTTCGAATCCCTCTTCACCGACCACTATTTAGTTTATGGCTATATAGAGCGATAAACAGAAAAAATTGATGGTGGCTATAGCTCAGTTGGTAGAGCCCTGGATTGTGATTCCGGTGGTCGCGAGTTCGAATCTCGTTAGCCACCCCATTAATTAAGGTGATTTCTTAGTTGAAGTGTCCTGTCTGATTTGAGAAAATCAGCAAATACAGTTCGGTGAATAGCGCAGCTTGGTAGCGCATCTGGTTTGGGACCAGAGGGTCGGGGGTTCGAATCCCTCTTCACCGACCACTATTAGAAAGCCTGCTTTTTAGCAGGCTTTCGTCGTTTTAGAGTTTATGATCTCGCTTGGACTGTATTAGTCGGTAATGTATCAATGGATTTGAACCCAAGTGGGGTTCGCCTGAAGTTAGAATTCGGCTCTTCACCGACCACTATTTAAAGCCTCAGTCGAAAGACTGGGGCTTTTTTGCATCTCTCCTGAAAAGAATCGGCATTCCATTTCAATTTTTCCCAAAAGTGTACAGCTCTAGGGACTTTTGACCACCTATGATCCAAATGCTTTTCGAGCTGACAAAATAAACCCCAGAGCAGTGTCTGGGGTTTTGTAGTTTTCTAATCCGCTGCTTTTATTGGGCGAGTGTTTTAAGGATTTCTTTCAGTTCTACCGTTTCTTGGATTTCAAAACTTGGCGTTATATCCGTTGAGTTGCTTGCGCCTGTCGCATTCACCCACACACTCAAAATACCCATATTGTTAGCGCCAGCAATGTCAGCAGGTAAAGAGTCGCCCACGTGTAGAGCCTCTTCTGGT
The DNA here is from genome assembly GCF_021728075.1 of Vibrio sp. D54. Taxonomy (NCBI): domain Bacteria; kingdom Pseudomonadati; phylum Pseudomonadota; class Gammaproteobacteria; order Vibrionales; family Vibrionaceae; genus Vibrio; species Vibrio sp. D54. Next base: position 12,361 of record NZ_JAKKCS010000005.1, read on the forward strand.
TTTACTTCGACCAAGTCGAGCGCTTTTTGGAAAATACTTGTAGCAGGTTTCTCTTCTGGCTCTTCTCCTCCCACAATAATATGGTCCACCCAGTTGCTCATTTGTGTCGCGTTTAATTTAGGGTGTTGAGAAAAAATCGGGCCGTTAGTGATCACGACGAGTTTGTAATGTTGACGAAGGTCGCTGAGCATTTCTTTTACACCAGGGAAGAAAGTGAACGCGCCCATACGTGCAGAGTCAAAGTAGTCTTGAGCTTGTTGAGCCTCTTTTGCAGTGATGCTGACGCCTTGCTCCGCCAAGATGTTTTGGATCAGGCCACAACGGAAGGCATTTTCATCGGGTAGCAGAGCCACAAGGTGAGGGAACTCAGCATTCAGCTTTTTGTATACACCCTGTAAGTAGCGCTGCAAAAAAGCTTTTGGCTCGGTAACTTGTGGGTAGGTTTTATGAATCCAAGTTGTAAACGCTTGTCCTGCAACTTTATCGGCTTGTGACGTTGCACATAAAGTCTCGTCCATATCAAAAAAAATCGCTTTAAGCACAGGGGCTCCTTTTATTTACGGCTTGGCTTTGACACTGTTCATCTATTATCCCACTCTCAATTGTGTCGTAAAGGGTTAAAACCGGCGAGTTTTCTTATGACGTACGAATGAGGATAGCGGTACTTTCCTTTGCTTAGTCAATAAACCGCTTAAGTGGCGCATAATCTGCGTTGGAGCAGGATTTGTATGGTTTTGCTGTTTTGTTCACGTTTTGACCTATCCTTTCTCTTCCTAAGTTTGGCTTTTTGTATTTGCCGACTATTTTATTAATAGTTTTTTATGTTGAAAAAACACTTTTTGCATATGATATTGTTTGTTAAATGTTAATAAATGCACATGAATAATATGGTTAATGATCTTGTTTAGCTCATGTTTACTTTTAGAGCATTTTTCTAGTTTTATTGGTGCATGACGCACAAAAATAGTGTGATATGAAAATGGTTAAATACTTGTTAATGCATTTTTATTCGCTAATTGTGCGTTTATTTAATGTTTTTTCGGCGGAATATACTTTAATTGTTGCTTTTTTGTGTGATTTTTGCCAAATTATTTCCGCATTAAGATTTCAGAGTATTATTCTGAATTTGAACGGATTCATTCAGGTGATGAATGGTGCCTTTGGCATGATTCGATACCACAGACAAGGCAGTAGAGGTCTGAAATGTCACTATTAGAAGTGAAAAACCTTCGTATTGAATACCCATCCCGACACGGCGTTCACGCTGCCGTGAAGTCACTTTCTTTTCATATTGAACGTGGTGAAATCGTGGGTGTTGTTGGCGAATCAGGTGCGGGTAAATCCACCGTTGGTAACGCTGTTATCGATTTGCTTAGTCCCCCAGGTCGCGTTGCTAGCGGTGATGTATTCTTGGATGGAGAAAAAATTTCTGGCCTATCACCAGAAGCGATGCGTAAGGTTCGCGGCTCGAAAATAGGTTTTATTTTCCAAGATCCGATGACCTCGCTCAATCCACTTTTTACTGTTGAGCAACAGCTGAAAGAGACGATCCACGCTAACATGAAGGTCTCTGATGAAGAGGCGTATCAGCGCGCGCTTTCTCTTATGCAGCAGGTTGGTATTCCGCAACCAGAAAACCGCTTAAAACAGTACCCGCACCAATTCTCTGGTGGTATGCGTCAGCGTGTTGTCATTGCTATTGCTTTGGCTGGTGAGCCTGATCTCATCATCGCGGACGAACCAACTACGGCGTTAGACGTTTCTATCCAAGACCAAATCCTCAACTTGATCCGCGAGCTGTGTATCAAGAACAATGTCGGCTGTATGTTGGTTACTCACGATATGGGTGTCGTCTCCAACGTCACCGATCGCGTGGCGGTAATGTATCGTGGTGACTTAGTGGAGTTTGGACCAACAGCCAAAGTATTGGGCGATCCTGATCACTCTTATACTCGCAGTCTAATTTCAGCGGTACCACGTTCAGACAGAAAGCTAGATCGTTTCCCGTTAGTAAGCTATATCGAAGAAGCGGCGGAAATGGAGCCACTCGATATCAAGAACCACTGGTTAGGACAAAGCCAAGATGAGCGTGAGTACACAGGCCCGCTTTTGGACGTGAAGAACGTCAATCTTCGCTTTGTGACCAAAGACTCTTTGTTCGAGAGCCGCCGAGAATACGTGCAAGCATCTAATAATGTGAGCTTTGAAGTGCACGAAGGCGAAACCTTTGGTTTGGTGGGCGAGTCTGGTTCAGGTAAATCGACCATTGCACGTGTGATTGCTGGTTTATACCAACCTAACTCTGGTCAGGTGAAATTCGAGGGCATTGACCTGACCGCTTTAACCTCTGAGAAAGAGCGCCGCCCGATGCGTCGTCAAATGCAGATGGTGTTCCAAAACCCATATACTTCAATGAACCCTCGTATGAAGGTATTCGATATTATTGCTGAGCCAATCCGTTTCCATAAATTGACGAAAAACGAGTCGGAAACTCGCCAAATCGTGAATGACCTATTGGATCATGTTGGTTTGGGTCGAATGGCTGGGCTTAAGTACCCTCATGAATTCTCCGGTGGTCAGCGTCAGCGTATTTCTATTGCGCGTGCGTTGGCGACTCGTCCTCGACTTTTGATTTGTGATGAACCGACCTCAGCACTGGACGTATCGGTACAGGCACAAATTCTAAACTTGCTGAAAGATCTGCAAAGTGAGCTGAACTTGACTATGTTGTTTATCAGCCACGATTTACCTGTTATTCGTCAGATGTGTGACCGAGTAGGTGTGATGCAAATGGGTACACTTTTAGAAGTGGCACCAACAGAACAGTTATTCACGGCACCTCAACACGAATACAGCAAAAAATTGATTTCTCTGATGCCGGAGTTTACTGGCTTGCGAGAAGAGATCGAAACGGCATAAACCAAGCAATTCGCTTGGCTAACCTTTAGTCATAACAAAGACGCAAACACAACAACAAGGGATCCGTATCCCCGCATGAAGGAGTTATGCAAATGAAAACCATGAAAAGCAAATTAGCAGTGGCGCTAATGGCTGCGGGCCTAAGCTTTAACGCAATGGCAGCAGATATCAAAGTTGGCTATGCAGCTGACCCAGTATCGCTTGACCCACATGAGCAGCTATCAGGTGGCACACTGCAAATGTCACACATGGTATTTGATCCGTTGGTTCGCTTTACTCAAAAAATGGATTTCGAGCCTCGCCTAGCAGAAAGCTGGGAACGTATTAACGATACGACTGTTCGTTTCAAACTGCGTGAAGGTGTGAAATTCCATTCTGGCAATACTCTTACGGCTGACGACGTCGTGTGGACGTTCCAGCGTTTACAAAGCTCTCCTGACTTTAAAAACATCTTCGACCCGTACGAAAAAATCGTCAAAGTTGACGACAACACGTTCGATCTTGTAACTAAAGGTCCTTACCCACTAGTGCTGCAAACCGCAACGTACATTTTCCCAATGGACAGCAAGTTCTACACTGGCAAAACTGCGGACGGCAAAGACAAGTCTGAGTTAGTGAAGCACGGTAACTCATTTGCATCGACTAACGTTTCTGGCACGGGTCCGTTCATCGTGACATCACGTGAGCAGGGCGTAAAAGTGGAATTTGAACGCTTTAAAGATTACTGGGACAAAGCGTCGAAAGGTAACGTTGATAAGCTAACACTTGTTCCAATCAAAGAAGACGCGACTCGTGTAGCAGCGCTGCTTTCTGGCGGTGTTGACATGATTCACCCTGTAGCGCCAAACGACCACAAACGCGTTGAAGATGCTGACGGCATCGACCTAGTTACGCTACCTGGTACTCGTATCATCACGTTCCAACTAAACCAAAACAGCAACGAAGCATTGAAAGACGTTCGCGTTCGCCAAGCGATTGTTCACGCAATCAATAACGAAGGTATCGTGAAGAAAATCATGAAAGGCTTCGCAACGGCCGCTGGTCAGCAAAGCCCGGCAGGTTACGTGGGTCACGATGACAAACTGGTTCCTCGCTACGATCTGAAGAAAGCGAAAGAGCTGATGAAAGAAGCGGGTTACGAAAATGGCCTGACGCTAACGATGATCGCACCAAACAACCGTTACGTGAACGATGCGAAAGTAGCACAAGCGGCGGCGGCAATGTTGTCTAAGATCGGTATCAAGGTTGATCTGAAGACCATGCCAAAAGCGCAGTACTGGCCTGAGTTCGACAAGTGTGCGGCAGACATGCTGATGATCGGTTGGCACTCAGATACAGAAGACTCAGCGAACTTCAACGAGTTCCTAACTATGACTCGTAACGAAGAAACCGGTCGTGGTCAGTACAACTGTGGTTACTACTCAAACCCAGAAATGGACAAAGTGGTTGAAGCTGCGAACGTAGAGACGGACCCTGCGAAACGTGCAGAAATGCTGAAGGGCGTAGAAGCGACACTATACAACGACGCAGCATTCGTACCGCTACACTGGCAAAGTGAAGCATGGGGCGCGAAGTCTAACGTGAAAGCGGCAGATATCGTTAACCCAATGGTAATGCCTTACTTCGGTGACCTAGTGGTTGAATAATCACGGTTAGTCGACTTTGAGGAGGGATGGATTTCCCTCCTCAACTTAAAGCACTCGACTCAGTTTTGTTTCAGTCGGATTGAGTTGGTTATTTAGACTGAATTTTCTCTCTAATTTAGAGAACTATGGATAGTTAAGGGGCAAGGAATGTTTTCGTTTCTGGTCAAGCGCCTGTTTCAGGCACTGATAGTGATGTTTGTGATCAGTTTGGTGGCGTTTGCCATTCAGGACAACCTGGGTGATCCGCTGCGTGAGCTTGTAGGTCAGTCGGTTTCGGAATCGGAGCGTCAAGCGCTACGCGACGACTTGGGCCTGAACGATCCCTTTATCACAAAGTACACGCGCTTTGTGGGTAATGCACTGCAAGGTGATTTGGGTACCTCATATTTTTTCAAGCGACCTGCGGTTGAGGTGATTCTCGACAAGCTGGTAGCTACATTAGAGCTCGTGTTTGGCGCGACGCTTATCATCATTGTTTTCTCTATTCCGCTTGGGGTGTACTCTGCGATTCATCCTAAGAGTGTTTTTACCAAATTTGTCATGGCGATGAGCAGTGTCGGTATCTCGATTCCGGTGTTCTTAACCGCAATCATGCTGATGTATGTCTTCTCCATAGAACTCGGTTGGCTGCCTTCCTACGGGAGGGGCGAGACCGCTAATGTGCTCGGTTGGGAATCTGGCTTCTTTACCATTGATGGTATCAAGCACCTCATCCTACCTTGTATTGCGCTAGCGTCTATCATGTTGCCGTTGTTCATCCGCTTGGTGCGTTCAGAAATGCTGGAAGTACTGAGCTCGGAATACATTAAGTTTGCCAAAGCAAAAGGTTTGAACTTACAAAAGATTTATTACCAACATGCACTTAAGAACACCATGCTACCAGTATTGACGGTAGGTGGCGTGCAGATTGGTACCATGGTGGCCTACACCATTCTTACTGAAACTGTGTTCCAATGGCCGGGCACTGGCTTCCTTTTCCTAGAGGCAATCAACCGTGTAGATACACCGCTGATCACTGCCTACGTTATCTTTGTTGGTCTGATCTTCGTGGTAACCAATACCATCGTTGACTTGCTGTACGGCATCATCAACCCAACTGTGAACTTAACTGGAAAAGGAGCTTAATCATGAGCCAATCAAATTTAACACCAGCTCCTGCTCCATCAGCGTGGCAGCGTTTCAAAGAGTCAGATTTTCTGTATTACTTCAAACGCGACAAAGTGGCGATGGCGAGTTTTACCGTCTTTATGATGTTCTTAGTATTGGCATTGGCTGCACCGATTCTTGCGCCAACAGACCCGTACGATCTGACGTCTATCGACATCATGGATTCTGAGTTGCCACCTTCGTGGATGGAAGATGGCGATGAGCGCTTTGTGTTGGGTACTGACGAGCAAGGTCGCGATATTTTATCGACCATTCTTTACGGCTCTCGTCTGTCTCTAACCATCGGCTTCCTGGCGGTTGGCCTTCAGTTGGTACTGGGTATCATCATTGGTTTGTCGGCGGGTTATTTCGGCGGCCGTATCGATAGCTTCTTGATGCGTTTTGCAGACGTACAGTTGTCGTTCTCGACCATGATGGTCGCGATCATCGTGTCAGCTATCTTCAAAGCCAGCTTTGGCAGTGATTTTTACAGCCAATATGCGGTGGTCATGCTGGTGGTGATCATCGGTGTGGCAGAATGGCCGCAATACGCACGGACTATTCGTGCCTCGGTATTGGCAGAGAAGAAGAAAGAATACGTCGAAGCGGCGCGTGTGATGGGCTTTAAAGCTCCGCGAATCATGTTCCGTCACATTCTGCCGAACTGTCTATCGCCAATCTTGGTTATCTCGACGGTACAGGTAGCGAACGCGATCATGTCGGAAGCGGCACTGTCATTCCTAGGTTTGGGTCTTCCTGTTGATCAGCCGTCACTAGGTGCGCTGATCAGCATCGGCTTTAACTACATCTTCTCAGGTGCGTGGTGGATTACTGCCTTCCCAGGCATCGTGTTGGTTACACTGGTTCTGGTTATCAACTTATTGGGTGACTGGTTACGAGATGTATTCAACCCGAAACTGTACAAAGGTTAAGAATTTTCCCGCCAAGCGTTGTAAATTCGCTTAATTCCTTCCTAAACTGAGAGCCGGATGCAAATTCCGGCTCTTTTTTTGCTAGTTATTCTTTGTTCACATTTTTTTGGCGCTTTGCCGCCATAATGACCTTACCCACTAATTTAGAGTGAAGTGTATGGAAATGAAGAAGGCACAACACCCATCTCGTATCTTCCAAGCAAGCCTGGCTTTGGGTTTGTTGCTAGTATGCGCCCAGTTTTCTAGCCCAGTATCGGCGGAGGAGTTCCTTTGCCAAGCAACTCAAGCCAGCGAGAAAGAATTACCGATGCTTGAGAAAACGTGCCCAATTGGTAACGGAGTATGGGGAAAGAAAGTGCCGCAGGGGGGCAACTACCTTTACTGGATTCAATGCGGATTGCTACCCAAGCCTATGTCTCTCGCGAAAGCTAAGCCTCTCTATAGTAAAATCACGACTGACGTATGGATGAAGCCTGAATCCAAAGGCTATCGCTGTTTGATTGGACCTTACAAGGCATTGTCTGATGCGAGGGATGACTTACGAGGAGTCAAAACCTTGTCGAATTACAAAGAGGCGTTCATCCGAGTGGTTGGGAAAGGGACGAAACAACCAGTAACACCACCTACACCTAAATCTACTGTATCGTCGAAATCAGCCGCATCTTCGGTTAAGCCAACACCGACGGTGACCCCGAAACCCGCGCCAGTTCCTGCTGTGCGAGCTGATACCGACGCCTTTAAAGCGCGGGCAGAGAAGCCAGATACCAAGGCAAAAAGTTCGCGTGATAGCTCTTCGTCTAAGCCTGTTGCTAAGACCAAAGCGAAGCCAATTGTCACTGGAAATGATGACATTGAAGTTCGGCTGAGAACTTCAGTACAGGGCAAAACGTACGTGGTCCCATATTTACTCGATCACCATAATCAGTTTTACATGGAACATGGTAAGCCGTGGAACCGCCTCAACTACGAAAACTCGCACAAAGTATGTCAGCAACTGGGTATGAACTTAGCCAACCCTGCAGAGTTTAAAGCGCTGAGGGCGTCTGGGGTGATGGAAAAAAATCAATGGCCACTGCAACTGCCGTATTGGGGCAAAGATAAGAAAGGTTTGTTCGCCGATCGTGAGCCCAATCAGCTCACCGGGACCTCATTATTGAACGTGGTGTGCGTGAAATAACGACTCAGATATTGTGGTCAAAATATAGAAGAAAGCCCCGAGTTCGGGGCTTTTTTGCGGTCTCAAATATTATCGCTATTTGAGTGGCGTTTCTTTGTGACAGTTAGAGCAGATATACACTTCTTTGATGCCGACCAATCGTTCCCAAAGTGTTCTGCGTCTTCTACGCAAATGCACGCTATCACAGCAAGGGTTAACGATGGTTGCTTTAGTCATCATCACCAGGCTCCAAAATCGGTAGTGAACTCGCGATGCTTGTCATGGCTTCTTTGCTGTTAGAGTACAGACCATATTCCGGTGCGGATTCATGACCGTTTTGTTCTTTACTCCAACGAATACCAATATAAAAGTCACCAAAATCGCGGTTGATGTAACGATGACGAGTTTTGTAATCTGACTCTGAGCCTGTTTCTTCTAGAATCAGCAGTTCACGGTCTTCATCATTCTGGATTTCCCAATTACCTGGAGTTTGGAATCCTGTTGGCATGAACGAAGTGTAGTTGTAAGTATCAGTGCCGTATTCGTACGCACCTGACGAGTATTTCAGGACTGTGTCGTCGCCTGTGCCATTACTTTCTACCATCAAGTCATGCTCTACCGTGCCGTGTTTGATGTGTTCTGCAACCGAAAGTGATTCTGCAAATGGGGTATTGCTTGAGTCCATCCAGAACAGCTCATCATCTGATATTTTAACGATCATTTGAGTGCCGTTATGCTCGGTTTTGTGCTGGTACAACATTTCATACTCGTCGCCGTAGCTGTTGTATAGCTTACCGTCTTTCAGCTCAACGTCGTTACAGTCTTTATTGTTGTATTCCGTGTAACCAGTTTGTTGGTCCAGATCGGCAAGAATGGCGTAAGCATCGTGTTCCCATGTGTCTTTTAGGAAGTCACTGATGTTCGCTTTGTACTCTTGATTCATCTCATCGTGGTTTGAACCCCAGCAGAATAGTAGGCCTTCAGAATCTTGCATCAACATGGCGTAGCCAATTTCACCATCTTTCTGTGCAAAGCTACCCATTTTCCATTCTTGACCGTTGAAGTGCTCGTGAGTGAAGCCCAAAGTCGGTACTACTGGTGGTGGCGTGACGCCTTCGATAACCGTTGGCATGCTGAGCGCAATTTGTACCGCGGTATGGCCATCTGTTGCGCTAATCGCAAGTACTGCTCCAGCTTCACCTGCTTTTGTTGGTGTGCCTTTAATGGTGATAATTGCATTACCATCCTCAGATACTGTTAGACCTTCAATGTCTACATAGTCCGCTGAGTAGTCGGTAATTTGACCGTCTTTATCTTGGAACAAACCAGAAATATCGAGTGTTTGTTCAAACACTTCACCTTGTTGTAGGTACCAACCATCAACGATGGACTGCAGACGCGCTTGTTCTGTTTCTACAACCATTGGTGGTAAGTTTGCCGATTCGATTTCGAACTGAAATACGGTGCTTACCGTACCCAAAACCTTACCTGACGAATCAATGTCTTGCGCCGTTAGAACAATCTCAAAATCACCAGCTTTCTCTACGATTGCAGTTGGATGTAGAACAATCAGGTTGCCAGTTTGCACAACTTCAATGCCTGTGCCTGCAAAGTTGTGCGTCAGTTTAGTTGTCACAAGGTTTTGGTCTTTGTCTGCAAATAGACCTTCAATGTCTAGCTCTAAGCCATCAAAGTCCACGCCTTGTACGATTTTTGGTAGTTTTTCTAGCTTATCTTTAGCTGCCTTTTCGACGATTTTGTTTACGGTTAGCTTGTTATTAACTGCCGTTTCAGGTGCTAAGGTGTCGCTGTCTGGGGTCGCGTCAGTGATGATTGGACGTAGATTTGGGTCATTGATGTTTTCGCCAGATGCAACAAGACGTTCCACTTCTTGGTTTGCCGCTTGAGCAAACTCCGTGGCTTTTTTCTCGTAGTTCGTTGGGTTTTGTGCTTTCGAGTCGGTCAGAATCTGAGCGGTTTTATGTAGTTCGGCGTTTTTTGTCGCACCTTCAACAAAATCACTGTACAGATCAATTGGTGCTTCTTCTGAGCCTCCTAGCGCTTGGTTTACTTTCGCTTTCGCATCTTCTTCACTAATGGCTGGATCTTTTGCCATTTCAATCGCCACAAGATCCGTGATAGGTGAAATCACGTTTGACGATGTTGGTGCACGGAATACGATTTCGTGCGCCATAGCTTGGCCTGGATGATCCATATCAACCGTGTATTTGCCAGCGTACTCTTTCGCATCCAAGGCGATGAGCTGTTTCTGCTTTGAACCGTTTGGTGTGATGGTCTGTAGCGCTAGAGTGCTTTCTGGCTTTGCATCCAATTTCAGTTGACCTTTCTCATCGGTCAGACCAAGGAATGTTTCTTGAGTGTCCCATTGGCCGTTGTTGTTCGTATCTTCAAAAACAACGGCATGCTTGAAGTAGCCGTCAAAACCTGTGATCACAACGCCGTCGTTAGCACTGTTTGAACCACCATCTGAACCGCCACAGCCTGTAAGAGCGATAGCCACTGACGCTGCTAGTAAACTCACCTTATTCATTATTTATTTGTCCTTGTTTCGTTTCCGAATGAGAAAGTCGCTTTTTTTATTATTTTTTTCTTTATATCTCACTAGTGAGATATAAGAGAGTGGTGTCTTTTTAATGGCTATTGAGCTTAGGTTCAAGACACGAAAATCCGCACAAAACCCGTAAAATTTATTTCTATTTTTTGTCTATGATGGAAAATTTATAATTTGATCACGGTTCCAGTTTTATTTTGGGATGATTGTTTTGTCAAAATAACCATCTGTAAATAAAGGTTTATTGGGTGTTAGTAAAGGCTGGGGCGTGATAAATCATGTTGATCTTAAACTCCTCAACGCGATCAGCAAATTGAGGATGAGGTTTAAGCACATAACTGTAGACTTCGCCTGGAATGAATATGTCGTAATCTGTGTATTCAAGGTTGTAAAACATAAATGTTCGTTGCCAGTAATCATCTGGCCATTCAGCGCAATGTATTGGATTTACGCCGTCAAAATCCATTGAGCTAGAGATAATATCGGCAAACTCGCCTCGCCCCGCTACGATAGAGCTGTACCAGTAAAATAAATAATCATGACAAAATAGGTCATGTTGATTTGATTTCATATTGAGATCAGAGTCCAGCTTGTGCACTGGTTCGTTACCCTGAACACTTCTATCAAATATGTAGTTGCTAGCAGTCCCGTTTATGTAACCCCCTCCTGAAATGGGAAAGAGGTAGTCAAACAACGTTCCTTGATATTCGTACTCGCCAGTGTGGACATTGATGCGCTTTTCCATGGACTGCTTGTTCTTTTGCATGGTATAGCTTTCGAATTGTTTACCATCAAACACGGTGGTGAAGTAGTTCCGAGTATCTTCATGAACCTGAGATGGGTATTCTTTTTTGATGGTCCAAATTTGGCGTACACCTTGGACATAAACGATCAACGAGTCATCACTGATTTTGTACTTGCCCACTTTTTTCAAGTCTCCCTTTTCAGGACACTGGCGTTTGTTGTGTGAGGCGGCATAACTTACTTCGCCCCCCTCAAACTGAAAGGCCTCGCAATACACCACTTCATATGCGTACGCGATACCGGCAAGATTTTGTGTCGTCTCTAGGCGATAAACTACATCGCCAACTAACGGGTGTTCTGTGTCATTTTGATCGGGTGTGATAACGGGTAACTCAAAGCGCGTTGTGACCCATGCATGATCGCTATTACCGTGATAATCATCGCGCGCTGCTACCGCCAAATATGTGGTGGTTTTTATTTCCTCAGGCGCTCCTTGCACCATCATTTGTCCTTGGTTGAGGACTCTTAACCCATTGGCGTTTTCAAGCCAAATCTGAGTGGTGAGGAGATCGCCATCTGGGTCTTCAAAAAGCTGGTTAAGGTTGAGCGAATAACTCACCGGAGAGTTTTGTTTCAGCTCCCAAGCATAAATAATGGTTTGTAGCTGCTGTTCCACAGTGAGGTTGATGATGGGTTTATTATTCTCTGATGGGTCCTCTTGTGGTCGGCTGTTCTTATCACCCAATGCTGACTCGTAAAACGTGTTGTCTTCTGTGGTATGAAATGGATTCGTAACAGGGCCTGGTTGTCCTAAAAGGGCTGAGTTAAATGCGTCATCTCCCGTTTTTTTAGGAGTGCGATCCAACGCAGAACCTGTCAACGCTTGCTTTACTTCAACTAAAGATGTGCGCTCATATTGACGATGTGCTTGCTGGGTTGACTTGTCGGCGTTGTCTGACGAGTCTTCCACAGATGCCAAATTGTGTTTGTTTGAAATGAAGTCAATACCAAACAAACCGACGCATACTGCGCCGATTATCCAAAGCTTTTTGTTCATGATTATGTGTGCGCCATTCGTGATTGCAGCCAACTGCGAGAGAATTTGAGGTCTTTCTCTATCAGGCTTGCACTGCACTCGAGTAGCTCACTGATTTCCTGGTTTTTCAAGCCCATTAAATACTTGAGTTTGAGTGCGCTCGATTGGCGTGGATAGCGGCTACTGAAACTATCCAGAGCTTTATCCATGATAATCAATTGCTCGAAACGATCTTCTTCATCTCTCATCAATGTAATGTGTTGACGCTTTTGTGCTTGGTGCGAGCGGGCGTTGTCGATCAAGATTTGACGCATCACTTTGGCGGCCATCAAAAAGAAATCGCGTTTTGTTTCAATTTCACTCATATCGCAGTTGGACATTTTCAGGTAAGCATCATGAATCAATGCCGTGGTGCTGTTGACGCTGTCTGCCAATACTTTGTTGTCGGTGCCGTACTTTTCTGCATTTCGTTCACGCTCATGTTGGGCGATCTTACGCAACTGTAAATAAGCAAACTGATAGAGCTCGCTCTCAGCTCGTTTATCACCAGATTGCCATTGTTGAATGATTTGTGTCAGTGCTACTGCTGTTGCCATGGTTATACATCCTCGCTCACTTTGACAAATTCAGAAATGGTGTGGGTTTCAATGCGATCGGAACCGTCTTGGTTGCGCAGAACATTTTGTTGATAGCGATATAAAATGCCTTGCTCCCAAGTTGCACCAGCTGGCAAGTATTCCCAGGTGGTGTAATTGATTTCAGATGGGGTTGTTGACCAACGTACCATGACGTTCATTTGCGCGAGTTCGGCTTTGGGGGCGCTATTGTTGACCCACCACATGTCGGCAAATTCGCGGGTAACATCGTGGGTGTACAGGCTTGTATCGGTTGGGCAGGTGTCCGTATTTTGCGGCAGTCGCATGACTTGTTGGTGGCGCATCAATAGGCACGATTGTGTCATGGACTGTTGGTGGTATTCGGTTTGCTGCCACACACCGAGGTAGTCAATGTCGTGTTCGCTAGTATTGGGATACGTAAACCAGAGCATTTCTGTACGGTTATTGTGTTGGATGTTTTTTTTACGCCCGAGACCTTGTACTTTTTCCATCAATAACTCGGTGCTCGGATCAAAATTGAGGGCAACGGAGCGGTACTTCCAGTCGCCTTCATCATCGAAGTCTTCGAGAGAGAAGCCATTCAAGTCGTTGCGGGTGCACCCTGTGATTGAACAACCAACGATATTAAACCAATCCGCAAACTTGCTTATCGGTTCGACGACATCTTCCGTGATAGGGCGCTTCATCGAGAGGAAGCAGCCTTGAAAATGATCGCCAATGCTTGGGTGTTCAATCAATGAGTCTTTGGTGATAGTGAATCGAGTTTCACCAATAGGAGGACGATATTTGGGATGATGCTGATAGCGTAGATCGTAAGCACAAGCGCGGCCTTGCCAATCCTTCTTTTTGATGACGATGTTTTTGAACGTCATGTCGCGAGGTTCAAAAATGATCTCATCAGATGAAAAGTTTTTTTCAATGTACTGCTGGCTTTCGTTTAGGTGCTCAATCGCCTCATTGACAGATACCCAATCGAGATTGAGGTAGCGTTTAGCGTCATCCAGGTAATTGAGATCAAGGCCTTTGAGCTGGCTTTGAAAGTGAGGATCAGACAGCACACGGTTTGCTAGGACAATTTCCTCACGATTTTCAGGCGTGCTGTCGAGAGAAAGCAGCAGACGCGTCATATTGATGCTGCGGCTAGGTTTGGTTGTCGCCATCGTCGGCGTCAGCACTTCTTGGCTTGATAAGGTCGTCAGCAGATAACCTTTATCATCGTTACCAAGGAAGAAGCTAATTACATCACCGGGTTGGTAATGAAATGCTCCTTGCTGAGTGACGCCAGTGATATTGGAACTGGTTTTGTAATACAGGCCAGTCACTGGGGCGTCGATAAAGTAGCCTTGCTTCAAGGTTGAAACTGGTGGGTGTGAAGTGGCAACTGAAACGTCTGCTGCCAACGTGGACGTAGCCGTCAATGCAGACAGCCAAAATACCACTGAACGTGTATACATCTTGTTTTAAGCCTTATTGGTTGGTGCTGTCCTTAGACGCACAATTTGGCTGACAACTCATCGGTGTAGTTAGGTGCTTCTCTGGCACCGGTGTCATCATCGCCAACAACATTTTTTGTTTTATATGTTTGGGGATATCTGGGTTAGAGAGTATCCGCCTTCGTGTTAACTCCATCATGGAGTTCACTGAGAGATGTTCGACATTTTGCCCCTTCGCGTGGAAGATGAGGCGAGTCATTTCGTACATCATATCTTCTGCAATCTTCTTCTCTTGTTGCAGCTGGATATTCTTTTGCATCATGGCGCTGCCAAATAACACACCAGAGAGCACAATGATGCCTGACAATACCGAAGCAAGGGGACGTCGCTGTACCAAGCGAAAGGCGCTATACAATGGCCAGTTTTTTTTCTGCTCGATTGGACGGCGTTCGATAATTCGTTCGATATCAATGCGCAATGCTCGAACATTGATATATCGCATTTGAGTGGCAGGACGCGTTGCGCGTCTTATCACCCAGTAAACATCAGACCAAATTGTTGGTGATGGAAACATCAAAGCGAGAATTTTGCCCAAGGAGTACACGTCGCTTTGCTCTGTTAGAACCAGTCCTGCTTGCTGCTCTGGGCTGGCAAAATTTTGGCTAAACGCAATCAGCGCTGAGGGTGAATCTTCTCGGTTGGAGTGCGCTTTTTGAGTCAAGTTGAAGTCAAGCAGCTTGGGACGCTTGCTACGATCAATCAGTATATTTTCTGGTTTTAGATCGGCATGCAAAACCTGGTGCTGGTGGGCGTGCTCCATCGCCTGGCAGATCTGCTTAAACAACAGCAGCTTCTCCGTTTTTTCTAGCTTATTTTCAGATAGATACTCATCCAAAGTTTGACCAAACACCCGCTCCATCACGATGTAAACCGAATCTTGATGGAGACCGCCGTCAAACACTTTCGCGATGTAAGGATGGTTTAGACGCGCGAGAAGTTGAGCTTCATCGAAGAGTGCGCGTTGCCCTAACACATTGCTCAAATTGCTTTGAATAAACTTGATAGCCAGATCTTGCTCGAACGTTTCATCTGCACGTAGAGCGGCGTATACGACACCCATGCCACCACGCCCCAACTCATGAGTTAGGCGGTACTTACTGATGATTTCTCCGCTTAGATCGACGTCTTGGTTCGTTGCCTGATGAGCACCAAAATAAAGTAACTGCGTTAGTTGTTCTTCCGGTGTCTCGTTGGCTAAAAGAGGAACGAGTTGTCGATACAGCTCAGGTTGACTTTGTTGCAATGCTTGGAGGTATTGCTGCTTTTGGGAGTCGTCCAGATCAAGCAGGTGGTAGTAAATCTGGGTTTCGCTAGAGCCTAACTGCACTGTGACTAATGTCTTATTCTTTTAGGTACGGCATTTTATAAGAACTTTGATATAAATGTCATTTATTTATTCGGTTTTGATTCACAATCCATGAAACGCAATTTGATGGCTAATGGAGTAATAACGTCATGATTTTGCGAATTATTTTCACTGAGCTTGTCGGCAGAGAGTCTATTCGTCATAATGTTACTTGTAACATTACTGATAAATCACATATTTATGGCTCAACAGAATAAGAAAACTCGTACGACATTGCAGGATGTCGCAGACCAGGTTGGCGTCACGAAGATGACCGTTTCACGCTATATGCGTAACCCTGAATCGGTGGCAGAAAAGACTCGGGCCAAGATTGCGACTGCGATTGAAGAGATGGGTTACATCGAAAACCGTGCACCGGCGATGTTGTCAAAGTCCTCCAGTAAAGCCATTGGTATTTTACTGCCGTCTTTGTCCAACCAAATTTTTGCTTCCTTTGTTCAGGGCATAGAGATGGTGACCAAAGCCAATGGCTATGAGACGCTTTTAGCGCATTTTAGCTACGATGAGCTTGAAGAAGAGCGCAAGATCGCGTCATTACTCTCTTATCAAGTCGATGGGCTTATTCTAACTGAAAGCCATCACACGCCGCGTACATTACAGATGATCAAAAATGCGGGCATTCCGGTGGTCGAAACCATGGAACTGCCATCGGAGCCGATTGATATGGCGGTTGGACTCGATCATGAAGATGCGTCGTACACCGTGGTTAAGCAGATGCTAGATACGGGGAAGCGTACAATCGTCTATTTTGGCGCGCGTCTGGATACGCGAACCAAATTGCGGATGCAAGGTTATGATCGCGCGATGACAGAAGCAGGGTTAGAACCCAAACATGTATTAACTGGTGATCATTCTAGTTTTTCTTTAGCGCATGATTTGCTCGAACGCGCACTGGAAATGCACCCAACGCTCGATGGGGTGTTCTGTACCAACGATGACATCGCAATTGGCACCATGCTGAGTGCGCAGCAACGTGGCATTCAAGTTCCACAGCAATTGGCAGTGGCGGGCTATAACGCGCTGGATATCGGTCAAACCATCAGCCCGAAACTGACCAGCGTTGATACGCCGCGTTTCCAAATTGGTGTAAAGAGCGCAGAGCTATTAATTGCGCGCCTGAAAGGCGAAACGCAAGAAGAAAAAGTCTTCGATATGGGGTATCAGATCACGTCGGGAGAGAGTGTTTAACTAATTGTTAACTGCTCTTTGTATTCGCTCATCAATGGTATTGGTAGGTTAGGGTATGGCACATCAGCTGGATGCATTGGATCTCAACTTAATGCGTTTATTAAAAGCCGTGGTGGAAAACCGCAGCATCAAGCTGGCCGCAATGCAGCTTGGCATTTCTCAACCGAGCGCCAGCCGTGGCGTGATGAAGTTGAAGCAAGTGTTTGATGACCCGCTTTTTGTGCGTAAAGCACATGGGGTAGAGCCATCACCCATGGCGATTCGTCTCGCCGCCGAGTTCGACAATATGGTTGCACCACTGGAAAAAGTGGTGCAAGAATTTGAAGTGTTCGACCCACTGCAATACCAAGGGCAGATTGCGATTGTAACTGACCCTTATTTGATGGATGAACAAGGGCAGCGACTGCTCACTGGTTGTCATCGAGCCTTTCCCAAAGCGCACTTTGCCTTTTCCAGCTGGAATACTTACTCGCACGATGAAATGCTAGAAGGCGAGCACGATTACTGCATTCTTGACCAAGAGACCGAGCTGTCGAAAGACATTTACATGCGCCCGTTATTCGTTGAAAAACGAGTGATTTTGGCGCGCAAAAACCACCCAACGTTGTCGAAAGTCAGCAATGATTGGGACACGGTGTCCAAACTACCACTCGTCTCGTTGCCTGCGCCTGCATCATATAAACCGCTTTGTACCGTGGAGTCCGAGTATCGACGTATGGGTTATGAGCCAGTAGTGTTACTGAAGTCCTATAATTTGCGTTTGGCTTGCCAAATGTTGCAAGAAACCGACGCGATTATGTATGCCAGTCAAAGCTCGGCATTGTTGATGCCGGAACTCGCGTCTTACGCAATGCCACCCGTTAATCGTGAGTTTAGCCAGTTTGTTGTCTCTGGCGGTTTCCTTCAAACCAACCGCAACCATCCTTTGCACAGACACCTACATAAAGTGGTGCGACAAACCCTCAACACGCCGCTGATTTTTACGCAATGACGTCACCTGATGGCATCGGCTGAATGAGAGAGTAGATGCTTTAACCTTATCAATATTATGTGATTACATAGACAACTTACTTCTTAAGATATTCAAAAATGAATATCTCAATTACCTGTCTCTTTTTCCTACCCAGCGCTAACCTTATCTCAAATAGTCAGGAGAAGTGGCTCATTTTTATCTTTTTAACTTTTTGAATGTCGATACAGGTACGCGACATTCACCATTCTCCGTTATGCATTTTTTTTATTTCTGATGGAGGATTAATCATGCTAGTTGCACGTCTATTTTTATTGCTCGCCATCGTTGCCGAAGTGGCTGGTACAAGCACTATGTCTCTTATCGGACAAGGGCACGGGTGGTGGGGCTACATCGTAATGTATGTGCTGATCGCAATCTCTTACTACTTTCTCGCGTTTGCCGCGAAGAAAATATCGATAGGTGTGGCATACGCTGTCTGGGAAGGGTTGGGTATCTCGTTGATCACCGTGGTGTCGATCATCGCCTTTGATGCCAACTTAAACCATCAAGAGCTGTTTGGTTTGATGTTAGCCGTTGTCGGCATTGTGTGTGTGACTTTAGGGGAATCACATGATCAACCTAACGCCGAGAAAAACGCCGATAAACCGGCAAAAGAACGTTCATTTTCTGCTAGTACAAGGTGCGAATCATGAGTCAATTTTTTACGATGTCATTTGGATTTGTCGTGATGGCTGCCTTGGTCGATATCATGGCCAATATGGCGCTGACACGCTCAAAAGGTTTTAAATACAAAGGCTGGGGCATTGCGGCGATTGTGTTGGTACTGACAGCATTCACGCTGTTGGCACAAGCGGTTAAAGAGATCGACTTAGCCATTGCTTACGCCTCTTGGGGCGCGATCGGTATCTTGGGTACCGCAGTGGGTGGAGCCTTGCTGTTTAAGCAGAAACTCAAGCCAATCGGCTGGTTTGGTATCTTTGTGGTGATTGCTGCGGTCGTGGTGATGAAAACCGCTTAATCAAGCCAAACAAAAACAACGAAGACAAATACAAAGAGCGGAGTATCAAACTCCGCTCTTTTTGTTTTTCTGGCTTACACAATGAAGCTTGCGCCTTCTTCTGCGCTAGAGACGTTTTGGCGGATCACGCTAAACAAGCCTCGTCCCCAAGTTTGTTGGGTCGATTCGGTATCGAAATGAATCAACTCGCGACCAGTGGTATCGCTTAAGTTGTTCAGTTCGCCCGTTTGGCAATCCAGACGAATCAAATCACCGTTGCGCACCAAACCAATCGCGCCACCACGAATGGCTTCTGGAGAAACGTGAATCGCAGACGGAATTTTACCGGATGCACCAGATAAACGACCGTCCGTCACTAGCGCGACTTTAAAGCCCGCTTTTTGCACGTTACCTAAAATTGGCATCAGCTTGTGCAGTTCAGGCATGCCGTTTGCCGCTGGGCCGTTGTGTGTGACCACAACGATGCAATCTTTGTTCAGCTCGCCACGTTTGTACGCGGCTTCCACTTCGTGTTGGCATTGGAATACGATCGCTGGTGCCACAATCACGCGTTGCTCTTCTTTTACCGCAGACACTTTCACCACGGCTTTGCCCAAGTTGCCAGTCAGTACGCGAGTGCCGCCAGTGTTTTGGAAAGTGGCGTCTGGTTTGGCGATCACGTCACCGTCTTGGCTTCCTTGGCACGGTGTCCAAGTCAGTTGGCCATCGACAAGGCTCGGCAGCGTCATTTGGTCTTCAAATTCACCAAACACGGGTTTCACATCGCGATGCAAAAGCTCGGATTGGTTCAAGCGGTGCAATAACGCGGGCACGCCCCCCGCGTCTTGGAACGCGTTCATATCGGCTGGGCCGTTCGGGTAAACGCGAGCTAACAAAGGAACCACATCCGACAGATCGCTGATGTCTTGCCACGTGAGCAAGATGCCAGCAGCACGCGCCACGGCGATCATATGAATGGTGTGATTGGTACTGCCGCCAGATGCGAGTAGAGCGATGATGCCGTTGACCAAGCTCTTTTCTGTGACCACTTCTGCCAACGGACGGAAGTGTGCAGAACCCGCCGTCATTGAGGCGATTTTCAGAGCCGCGTGATCGGTTAACGCTTTACGCAGTTGGGTATGGGGATGGATGAATGCCGAACCTGGCAGCATCAAGCCCATGGCTTCGAACACCAACTGGTTGGTGTTGGCTGTGCCGTAAAACGTACACGTCCCCGCAGAGTGGTAAGCGCGACACTCCATATCCAGCAGAGCGTCTTTGCCGACTTCTCCCGCTGCGTATTTTTGGCGCACGTCGACTTTCTCTTCGTTGCTGATGCCCGTAGCCATCAGACCCGCTGGTACAAACGCAGTCGGCAGGTGCGCGTAAGACAGTGCGCCCATCAGTTGCCCCGGGGCGATTTTGTCACAGATGCCAAGCAGTAATGTGGCATCAAAGACATTGTGGCTCAAAGACAACGCCGTTGATTGCGCAATTAAGTCACGCGAAAACAGCGACATATCCATGCCTGCTTGACCTTGAGTCACCCCATCGCACATCGCTGGCACACAACCTGCGACTTGCGCTGTATGTCCGTAGTCCGCCAGCACTTTTTTGATTTGTGCTGGGTAGTCTTGGTACGGCTGGTGGGCGCTCAACATGTCGTTGTAGGCGCTGATCAGCGCGACATTGGCATGAGTAAAATCGAGAATATTTTTCTTTTCAGAAGAGCAAGAAGCGGCGACTGCATGGGCTAAGTTACCACAAGATAAACCAACGCGGCCTTTGCCCGCTTCTGCTTGCACTTCGGTGCGAGCAAGAAACGCAGCGCGCGCTTCACGGCTGCGCTCGGTCAAACGCTGTGTGACCTCAAGAACAACAGAGTGAGTCATTACGCCACCTCGATCGCTTGCATTTTGATTAGCTCAGCGGCAGAGCGTTCCACCACGTCGCTGATGTCTCCGTCGATACTGACGATCAGAGTTTGAGGCTCGTTGTCTGGGCGCTCTAGTGTCTCGAATTGGCTCTTCACCATGTTTTCTTTCATGAAGTGGCCTTTGCGCATACGCATGCGATTAAGGATCAACTCCATATCGCCATCAAGGAACAGGAAGGTCACGTTGTTGTTGCCTTCGCGGATCTGATCGCGGTAAATCTTTTTCAGTGCTGAACAGACAATAATGCCGTGTTCGTTTTTGCTTTCTAGGCTGTACGCCGCATCACGAATGCGTTCTAGCCATGGCTTGCGATCATCATCGTTCAGAGGCTGGCCCGAAGCCATTTTCTGAATGTTCGCTCGTGGATGAAGATCATCACCATCAATGAATTTACGCCCTAGCTTTTTCGCTAGATGCTCACCAATTGTGCTTTTACCACTAGCACAAACGCCCATAACGATGACACTACTACCAGCCATAACTTATCCTCATAACCAAATTTGCGCGTGATCTCAATTTTTGAATTCACTTTAAAATATGGGTTTATCTTATTCATGTTATCGGTAACATGTTACCGGTAACTGAAATAAATGTGAACCATAACACAAACAATAATTCTTAAAGGTGAACCTATGGAGCAATTAACCCAAGCCCCAGATCCTACGTTCCTACTGACGATTGCAGGCCTTGCCATTGCAGCGTTACTCGTTCTGATCATTAAACTGAAAGTCCATGCTTTTGCTTCCCTTACTATGGTGAGTTTAGGTACGGCAATCGCCACTGGCGTTCCTTCAGAGAAAGTCGTATCGACCATGATGGGCGGCTTCGGCGGCACGCTGGCTTCCGTGGCATTGCTGGTTGGTCTCGGTGCGATGATCGGTAAAATTCTTGAAGTGACTGGCGGTGCGAAAGTGCTGGCAGACACTTTGATTGGTCGCTTTGGTAAAGAGCGCGCACCATTTGCTTTGGGCGTCGCTTCATTACTGTTTGGCTTCCCAATCTTCTTCGATGCTGGCCTTGTAGTGATGATGCCAATCATCCTAAGTGTGGCGGCTCGTTTTGGTGGCTCACCAATTAAATACGCGTTGCCTGCAGCTGGTGCTTTTGCGGTTATGCACGCGTTTGTTCCACCACACCCAGGTCCGGTTGCAGCGGCAGAATTCCTTGGCGCAAACATCGGTCTGCTATTGGTGGTGGGTATTTTGGTTGCTATTCCAACTTGGTACCTTGGCGCTTACCTATTTGGTTTGTACGCGGGCAAAAAATTCGATATCCCACTATCTAAAGCCTTCTTTAATGGCGAAGCAATGGTGGATGAGCGCAACGCACCAAAATTTGGCACGGTTATGACCATCCTTGTGCTGCCAGTCCTGCTAATCTGTTTGGATACGGTATTGAACACACTGGCGGTTGCGGGTGTGATTGATGGCAAAACGGCACTGGTTGAGTTCCTACGCATGCTAGGTAAAACCCCAGTTGCGTTGCTGATCACTTTGATTGTCTGTCTGGCTGTGTTTGCCAAAGACTACGGCATGGCAAAACTAGAAAAATTATGTGGTGAGTCATTGGCTCCTATCTGTGGTGTTATCCTAGTAACGGGTGCAGGTGGCATGTTTGGCGGCGTACTGCGTTCAAGTGGTATCGGTGATGCACTGGCTGACGTTCTTACAGATACAGGTATGCCTGTGATTGTGGCGGCGTTTGTTATTTCAACCTGTCTGCGTGTTGCTCAAGGCTCGGCAACGGTAGCGCTCACCACTACGGCAGCTCTTATCGCGCCAGTTGTGGCTGCATCAACAGGTTTGAGTGAACTCGACCTTTGCTTTATCGTAATCGCGATTGCGGGTGGTGCAACGGTACTGTCTCACTTCAATGACTCTGGTTTCTGGTTGGTATCTCGTTTGCTTGAGATGGATGAGAAAACCACATTAAAAACTTGGACGGTAATGGAAACGTTACTTGGCGGTATCGCGTTTATTATCGTCGCAACATTAAGCTTTATTCTTTAGAGGTTCCCCATGACAACACTTGAACAACGATTAAGAGATATCAAAATCGTCCCAGTTATCGCAATCAACGACGTAGCACACGCTCTGCCACTGGCAAAAGTGTTGGTAGAAAACGGTTTACCATGTGCGGAAGTGACATTCCGCACCGAAGCGGCGGCGGAGTCGATTCGCATCATGCGTGAAGCGTACCCAGAATTGTTGATTGGCGCGGGCACCGTTCTGACCACAGAACAAGTGGATATCGCGATCGAAGCGGGCGTGGACTTTATCGTTAGCCCAGGCTTCAACCCAACCACAGTGAAATACTGTCAGCAACGTGGTGTGACTATCGTACCGGGTGTAAACAACCCAAGCTTGGTTGAGCAAGCGATGGAAATGGGTCTGCGTACGTTGAAGTTCTTCCCTGCTGAGCCATCAGGCGGCGTAAACATGCTGAAAGCACTCACGGCGGTTTACCCAGTGGAATTCATGCCAACAGGTGGCGTGAGCCCATCCAACGTGGAAGATTACCTAGCGCTGAAATCGGTTGTGGCTTGTGGCGGTACTTGGATGGTGCCAACCGCAATGATGGACAACGGCGATTGGGAAGGCATTGCTGAATTGGTTCGTGCAGTTAAGTAAAACGCACAAACGGCTCCGAAATACCCCCGAGCGTTAGAAAACGTGACACAAAAAAGGGTCATCAAGTTACTTGATGACCCTTTTGCTTTTGGGAATGAAACGGCTTTAGAAGTGATGCTTCATAAAGCGCTTAATAAAGCGAATGAAATCTGCTTCGGCTAGCTTCGCGCACTTCAATGTTTGGGCGTGAGACAATTCTACATCTCCCAAGCCTTCTGCCATGTTGGTGATCGCACATACTGCCAATACGGGTAAGCCGCAATGCGCCGCAGAAATCACTTCTGGCACGACCGACATGCCCACCACATCACCACCGATGATTTGCATCATGCGGATTTCGGCTGCGGTCTCAAAGTTGGGGCCTGTGTAAGAGACAAACACACCTTCATTCAGGTGAATGCCATTGGCTTTGCCGACTTCAAACGCTTCTGCGCGCAGGTCTTTGTCGTACGCATTGGCGAGGCTGAAGAACCTCGGGCCGTACTCTTCATCATTCGGACCGATCATTGGCGATTCAGGCATGGTATTGATGTGGTCATGAAATACCACCAGAGAACCGACGTCGATGCGTTCAGGGCGAAGTGAGCCTGCCGCGTTGGTGACGAGCAAAAACTCACAGCCCAGCTTTTTAAAGGTGCGCACGGGCGTGGTCATGACCTTCATTGAGCCGTGTTCGTAGTAGTGACCGCGACCTTTCATGCACACTACGTCTACGCCGTCCATGGTACCAAGCACCAACTCACCAGAGTGGCCTTGCACGGTACTAACCGGAAAGCCTTCGAGCTCTTCGTATGGAATGACCACTTTGTCTTGTAGTTCGTCTGCCAATACGCCTAAGCCAGAGCCTAAAATAAACGCCGCTTTAGGTTGGAAGTTTGGTTTTCGTTCGCGAATGGTTTGTAGCGCGCCGATTACTGGATCGTGATTCATGTTAGTCACCTTCTGGTTGTGTGTTGATTCCATTGTGTGACTTTCTGCGCTGGTTATCTTTGCTTTATTCGCTACTATCATCCTTAAAAAGAGGATGATGAAATTCGCTAGGACTCAATGCATGAAGTCAGAACCATTTGAGCGCGTGACGCTGAAGATGCTGCGTTACTTTTACGAGGTCGCACAAACCAAGCATTTCACTAAGGCGGCTGAGAATCTCAATATCACCAATTCGCCGTTGAGCAATCGCATCAAAGAGTTGGAAGAGGTGCTTAACGTCAAACTGTTTGAGCGTGATTCAAGAAACGTCATGCTGACGGAGGCCGGACGATTGTTGGAGTCCAAATGCCAACTGATTTTTCAGACCTTGGATGTCTCACTCAATCAAGTGCAGCAAGTGGGATTGAACCAGAGAAATATCTTGCGAGTTGGTGTGGTAAGTAGCGCATTTTGGGGCGGATTTGATCGTCTGTTGCAGGGCTTCCATGCTGAGCATGACACTTATCACGCCGACATTTTTGACCTCAACCCAGAGACGCAAAAGAAGCATCTGAGTGAGAAGAAAATCGACGTGGGCATTGTACGTTTTGCCGATGCACTCAACATTTATCCGTATCAGTCGGTGTCTTTGGGCAAAGATGTGTTTGTGGTGGCGGTGTCGGAGCAACATGAGTTAGCCAGCAAATCTTTGCTGCGGCTCCAAGATTTAAAGACGTGTGAGTTTGCGTTTATGAGCTTGGCGAATTCTGCCTCGGCAAACTTCATCATCAATGCCTGTCTGCAAGAAGGCTTTTCACCCCATATTGGCAAACAAGTGGTGGAGCCAAGCACCTTGATGGCGTATGTGGCAAACAGCAATACCGTGACGTTGGTGCCGTCGACGTTTTCTCAGCATCATTGGCATGGGATTCGTTTTATCAAGCTGAAAGAGTCACTGCGTGCAGACTTGTGTCTGATTCATGATGGTAAGCAAGAGAGTGCTATTAAAGCCGAGTTTATTCGCACATTATTAGAGAATGCGAGTTAAGCATGGGCTAACAAAAAAAGGTCATCCTAAGATGACCTTTTCAAATGATTCGCTGAAATCAGCAATGCGATTAGCGCGTAATTAACGCATCGTTACGAACTCTTCTGAGCCCGTTGGGTGGATAGCCACAACAGAGTCGAAGTCTGCTTTGGTTGCGCCCATCTTCATTGCTACGCCGAAGCCTTGGATCATTTCATCTACCGTGAAACCGATGCCGTGCAGACCAACAACCGTTTCTTCTTCGCCCGCACATACAAGCTTCATCTTACATGGTTGACGGTGCTTAGTAACGGCGGTGTACATCGCCGTAAAGCCAGACGTGTAGACTTTGATATTGTCTTTGCCGTACTTCTCTTCCGCTTCTTGCGTCGTTAGACCGATAGTGCCGATTGGTGGGTGGCTAAATACCACAGTTGGTACCAAATCGTAGTCCATCTTCGCGTTTGGTTTGTTGTTGAAAAGACGTTCAGAAAGTTGACGACCCGCTTTCACTGCTACTGGCGTTAGCTCGATACCGCCTTCCATGATGTCACCCACACAGTAGATGCCTTTCACGTTGGTTTCTTGGTATTCGTCTACCTTGATGTAGCCTTTTTCGTTCGTTGCCACGCCGGTTGACGCTAGGTTGATTGCGTCTGTTGCTGGGTGACGACCGATTGCCCAAATCAGTTGGTCAACGTTTTGGCTTTCACCGTTTTCTAGGTGCAGAGTTAGGCTGCCATCGGCTTCTTTTACCACTTCTTTTGGTACAGAGTGGGTGTGCAGTTTTGGACCTTCTGCGTCCATCACTTCAACCAATGTATCGATGATCATTGGATCGAAGCTACGCAGTGGTGACTCTTTACGTACGAACAGGTGCGTTTCTGTACCTAGCGCGTGCAGTACGCCAGCAATTTCAACTGCGATGTAGCCTGCGCCAACAACCGCAACGCGTTTTGGTTGCTCTGCTAGGTCGAAGAAGCCGTTTGAATCGATGCCGTATTCAGCGCCTGGAATGTTTGGAATAGTAGGACGACCACCAACCGCGATCAGGATGTGATCTGCTGTGTAGTGTTCACCGTTTACTTCGACAGTTTTTTCGTCAACAAACTTAGCAAAGCCTTTAATCACGTTTACTTTATTGTTGCCAAGAACGCGATCGTAAGATTGGTGAATACGACCAATGTACGCCTGACGGCTCTCAACCAGTTTGCTCCAGTCGAAACCTTTCACGTCGACATCAAAACCGTAATCTTCTGCGTACAGGTTCATTGCTTCTGCGATTTGCGCGCCATGCCACATCACTTTTTTCGGTACACAACCTACGTTGACACAGGTACCGCCAAGGTCTTGAGCTTCGATTAGCGCAACTTTCGCGCCGTACATCGCCGCACGGTTTGCAGATGCGATGCCGCCACTGCCGCCACCGATACAGATATAGTCAAAATGAGTCGCCATTACTTTCTCCAAGAGCTTATAAATTTTATCTGGTACATAGATAGATTGGGATGACCTTGTCCGAACTCAATGCCACCGTTATCCCACTATCATAAATCGAATTCGACTAATTCCTAAATGGGAAAAAGCGACAATACTTATGACAAATAGCGATGAGAGGCACAAAAAGAAGAATAAGCACGACTGGAGGGAGAAGGTGAGAGCATAAAAAAGCGCAACGAGAATATCGTTGCGCTTGAAGATATCGGTACTGAAGTGCTTACTCTGGCACAATCCAGTCCACTTTCCAGTGGCCAGTTGCTGGTGCGATCGCGCCTTGCAGGAATGGCAGAATCTCTTTCATCTGGCTTTCCAGTTTCCATGGCGGGTTAATCACAATCATGCCGGATGCCGTCATGCCGCGCTCGTTGGTATCTGGTGCAACACCTAACTCGATTTGCAGAATTTTACGAATGCCCAGTGCTTCCAAGCCTTCGATCATATCTTCGATGTCGTGACGGTTTACCACTGGGTACCAAATCGCGTAGATACCGGTTGCCCAACGTTTATGGCTCTGATGAATCGCTCGTACCACATCGCGGTACTCTTTCGCGAGTTCGTATGGTGGGTCAATCAGCACCAAACCACGACGTTCTTGTGGCGGTAAGCTTGCTTTGAGGCGTTGGAACCCGTCCTCTTTGAAGATGCTCACTTGGCGATCACGATGGAATTCTTGCTCTAACAATGGGTGATCGGCCGGGTGCAACTCGGTCAGCACCATGCGATCTTGTGGGCGGATTTGCGCGCGCGCTACACGTGGTGAGCCTGGGTAGTAACGCAGCTTCTCGCCGTTGTTGAGCACTTTAATGGCATCGATGTAGCTTTTGATGTCTTCAGGAATGCTTGGGTTATCCCAAATACGTGCGATGCCTTGTTTGTATTCGCCCGTTTTTTCAGACCATTCGTGAGTCAGATCGTAACGGCCCACACCCGAGTGGGTATCGTGATAAACGAATGGCTTATCTTTTTGTTTCAGCGCATCAAGAATGAGGCTTTGAACGATGTGTTTGACCACGTCGGCATGGTTGCCAGCGTGGAAGCTGTGGCGGTAACTTAACAAATTAAACTCTCGAAACACTCTTTGGCTGAGTGTGGTCTGTGATTTTCACTCTATGGCGGTATTATACTCAAGTAACTTAAAGATGTAGAACTTCCAATCAAATCTGTTCCTCTGATAAGGGGACGCTATTGAAATTTCTTTAAGTCACCCACACTTACTATTGGTAATCGAATTGAACTAGGTGAGTTTCTCGCACTCAAAAGGGTGTGAAATTTCATTTAGGTATAACAAGACTCAAGGACAGAGTAGCGCTGGTTGACTATATGATGGTCATCGCGGCATAGAGAAAGGGAACGGAGCTCCCCCAATCCATGTTGCTGGCTCGTCTGTACATTGAGTTGGCCTATCTACACAAAATAGACAGGCAATCACAGAGTCAAAACACAAAAGGAATTATTCATGTCTAATCCTCTTCTGACGTTTACGGACCTACCTCCGTTTTCTCAAATTAAACCAGAACACATCAAGCCTGCCGTTGAGCAAGCGATTGCTGACTGCCGAGCAAAAATCGATGAAGTTCTACAAGACAACGCTCACCCAACTTGGGACAGTGTGATTGCGCCAATTGAAGAAGCGGATGATCGCTTAAGCCGCATCTGGTCGCCAGTGGGTCACATGAACTCGGTAGTGAACAGCGAAGAGCTACGTGAAGCTTACGAAAGTTGCCTACCAATTTTGTCAGAGTACGGCACTTGGGTTGGTCAGCACAAAGGGTTGTACGAAGCGTACAAAACCATCAAAGCGAGCGAAGAATTTGCAACGTTAACTCGTGCCCAGCAGAAAACCATCACTGATGCACTGCGTGATTTCGAGTTATCAGGCATTGGTTTGCCATCCGATGAGCAGCACCGTTACGGCGAGATCAGCAAACGTATGTCTGAGCTGAGCTCTAAATTCTCTAACAATGTGCTGGATGCCACCATGGGTTGGACCAAGCACATCACAGACGAGAAAGACCTAGCAGGTATGCCAGAATCGGCGCTGGCAGCAGCGAAAGCTGCCGCAGAAGCAAAAGAGTTAGATGGTTACCTCATTACGCTAGATATCCCATCTTACCTACCTGTCATGACGTACTGCGATAACCAAGAGTTGCGTAAAGAAGTGTACGAAGCGTACGTGACGCGCGCTTCTGATCGAGGTCCAAACGCAGGCAAATGGGATAACTCAGAAATCATTACTGAGCAGCTAAAACTGCGCCATGAAATTTCACGTATGCTAGGTTTCAATACTTATAGTGAAAAGTCGTTAGCAACAAAGATGGCTGAAACGCCGGATCAAGTGCTGGGCTTCCTGAATGACCTAGCGACACGAGCGAAACCGCAAGGTGAACGTGAAGTCGAAGAGTTACGTCAGTTTGCGAAAAGTGAGTTTGGTGTTGAAGAGCTGAACGTTTGGGATATCGCTTACTACAGCGAGAAACAAAAGCAGCACCTGTTCCAAATTTCGGATGAAGAACTGCGCCCATACTTCCCAGAGTCAAAAGTCGTGAGCGGTCTGTTTGAAGTGCTAAACCGCGTGTTTGGCATGACCGTTACTGAGCGCGAAGGCGTAGACACTTGGCATGAGTCCGTGCGCTTTTTCGATATCTTTGATGCTGAAGGCACACTCCGTGGCAGTTTCTACCTAGATCTCTACGCTCGTGAACACAAACGTGGCGGCGCGTGGATGGATGATTGTCGTGGTCGTCGCGTTACGCTATCTGGCGAGCTGCAAACGCCGGTTGCGTATCTAACGTGTAACTTCAACCGTCCAGTGGGCGACAAACCAGCACTGTTCACGCACGATGAAGTCGTGACGCTATTCCATGAGTTTGGTCATGGAATCCACCACATGTTGACGCAAGTTGATACAGGTGCTGTTTCAGGTATTAATGGCGTGCCTTGGGATGCGGTTGAGCTACCAAGTCAGTTCCTAGAAAACTGGTGTTGGGAAGAGGATGCGCTGGCGTTCATTTCTGGTCACTATGAGACAGGTGAGCCGCTACCTAAAGCGATGCTAGACAAAATGCTCGCAGCGAAAAACTTCCAATCTGCGATGGGTATTTTGCGTCAGCTAGAATTCGGCTTGTTCGACTTCACGCTTCACACCGAATATGACCCTGAAGTGGGTGCGCGTGTACTGGAAACTCTGGCGAAAGTGAAAGAGAAAGTCGCGGTAGTTCCTGCGGTTGAGTGGGCGCGTTTCTCACACAGCTTCGGCCATATTTTTGCTGGTGGCTACAGTGCGGGTTACTACAGCTACCTGTGGGCTGAAGTGCTGTCGTCAGACGCGTATTCTCGCTTTGAAGAAGAAGGCATCTTCAACAAAGAGACGGGTCTAAGCTTCCTGAACAACATCCTAGAAATGGGGGGCAGTGAAGAGCCAATGGAGCTGTTTAAGCGCTTCCGTGGCCGCGAGCCACAAATCGATGCACTGTTGCGCCATTCGGGTATTGCGGCGTAAATTGAGCAAAAAACATCAAGGCCAACCGTTCGGTTGGCCTTTTTTGTACAGTTTTTATAAAAAATTTTACGGATTTACGTTTCGGTTGATCGG
The DNA here is from genome assembly GCF_021728075.1 of Vibrio sp. D54. Classification (NCBI taxonomy): domain Bacteria; kingdom Pseudomonadati; phylum Pseudomonadota; class Gammaproteobacteria; order Vibrionales; family Vibrionaceae; genus Vibrio; species Vibrio sp. D54. The sequence goes on from NZ_JAKKCS010000005.1 coordinate 42,741, forward strand.
GTTCTGCAACGATATCAATGTCTCCGTGGACTGAACCTCATCAATGGCTTGCAGCTTGTCGATCAGTACAAATTGCAGCTCTTCAATCGATTTGCACATCAATTTGACGAATATGTTATACGCGCCCGTGGTGTAGTAAGCTTCAACGACTTCGTCGAGCGCGTTGAGTTTTTCTAACGCGGAGTGGTAATCACGAGCTGCATTGAGGTTAATACCAATAAAGCAGCACACATCGTAGCCAAGCTTTTTGGTATTGATGATCACCTCCGTTCCCTCGATGATGTCAGCCGACTTCATCTTCTCGATACGCACATGGATAGTGGCAGGGCTGACATCGAACTGCTTTGCCATTTCTGCGTAGGGCGTTCTGGCGTCAGCCATCAGTGTTTTTAATATTGCGCGGTCAAGGTCGTCGAGTTTCGGCAGGCTCGCATTCATACTATGATTTCCGTTAGGGATAGAGTTTTACCTCCCTTTTATACTCATAGCGGATAGGATTCACAAGGTTTGGCAGGAGTAACTGCGGGTTAACTCCGAGCTATGGAGATAATGTGCAGCGTTTTCTGGTTATTGCCGCGCTATGTTGGAGCGCGTTTGCTACGGCCTCAGATCCGAAGGTGTTGGTCGTGCACTCCTATCATCAGGGTTTTTTCTGGACGGACTCCATACAGCGAGGCATCGAGCAACAGCTGGGCGATCGAGCGTTGGACATGCGTGTGCTTTATCTAGACTCGAAACGTAACCAGAATGAGCAGTTTTTTGCACAACTAAAATCCTTATATCTTACGAAATTACGCAAAGAGCGATTCGATGCCATTTTAGTGAGCGATAACAATGCGCTTGAACTCATGCAGCGTTTAGCCCCAATCATCAAAGACACCCCAGTTATATTTAACGGCATTAATAACTACCATCCTTCTTTACATCGTTCTCTGAATGCAACCGGAGTCATGGAAGATGTCGATTTGGAAGCGAATCTCGCTCTTATTGAGCGCTTACATCCGAACTACACACAAGTTCTCATCGTCAGTGACCACTCGGTGACCGGTGAGGTGTTGCGTTATCAAATCGACAATTTTGTCCTCAAGTTCCCGCAATATCGAGACAAAATCGTACAACTTGTCCCAGACAGCATCATCGATCTAAAACAACAAGTCGCAAAACTGAGTTCCGATAAAGTCGTCTTGTTCTGGACCTATTACCGAGATAAACAAGGTATGGTTGGCAGCGAGCGTGACTGGGTTGGTGTCAACAAAGTCTCAAACGCGCCGCTGTTTATGGTGCATGACATTGGTTTGGGTCATGGCGCAGTTGGAGGGGTTATTCAAAGTGGTTATCGGCATGGTATTGAGAGCGCAGAGATGCTTGAGTTCGTTTTGGATAACCCTGATCAGCCTCTGCCTGCGGTGAAAAAAAGTGATTCTGAAATAAAGCTCGATTACCAAGCGGTAGCGCGTTGGGGATTGGGGGCTGAACAAGAGGTTTCTGCGGTATTTTTTAATAAGCCAATGAAGCTTTCTGAACGTTTTGCCAAGGAAATTCGCCTGTTTGGTAGCCTGTTTGTGGTGATGTCGGTGGTCATTTTGCTGATGGGTTATTATTTACAGCGGATGCGTCGAAGTGAGAGCGCTGCGCGAGAAAGCCAGGCTATTCTAGAATCGATTTTCGATCAGAGCATGCAGTATATGGGCATTTTGGATGCCAACGGTGTGCTTAAATCGGGCAACGATCACCTTCAATCCTTACTTTATCACCAAGGACTGCGTTTAGACCGACCACTTTGGTTTCACCCCAACTGGAGTGAAAAAGCACAAGCGTTGCTTGAGGAGTATTTCCACGCGCCTCACCATCAAGTGTCGACGTTTGAAGCTGAAATTTGGAGTAAAGAACACGGCGCCTTGGTATTAGAAGTTTCGCTCAAGCCTTTTTCTCAGCAAGTAGGGAATCATAAGCAATACTTGTTTGAAGCGCGCGATATTACCAGTCGTAAATTGATGGAGGACAAGCTCTACCAACGTGAGTCAACCCTACGCAACTATTATGAGCAGCAGCCCGTGATGATGGTGACGCTTGATAGCAATAACCGAATTCAAGAAGTGAATCGATTTGCTCAACTACTTCTTGGCTACAAACCGATGGACATGCTCGGACATCGCCTGAGGGAGTTCTATTTTGATGACAAAGTGCTGTTCCCTCGCCAAGTGTTATTGCAACCCAACCAGCAAGTGCATGGTGTTTGGCGACGTGAAGTCGAGTATCGTCATGCAAATGGTCATCGTGTTTGGGTGCGCGAGAATATTCGTCCGCTGAGTGAATCTGAGCAACTGCTGATTGTGGGCGAAGATATTACCGAAACCAAACTGCTCTCCGAGAAATTGGAATACCAAGCTCGCTATGACTTACTGACGGGGACTTACAACAGAAACCATTTTGAACTAGAGCTTAAGACCGCACTGTGCGAAGTGGACAGCCATCGTCGAGTCCACGCCATGTTGTACCTCGACTTAGATCAACTAAAAGTCCTCAATGATACGGTTGGGCATGATGCAGGTGATGCGGCGATTCAATTCTGCGCCAGTATGCTGGAAGGCGTTCTGCCGTACAATTCCATCTTGGCTCGAATGGGAGGCGATGAGTTTGCGGTGTTACTCAAAGACTGTGACGAATATGGCGCCATCAATATTGCCAAACTGATCATCTCGACACTAAGCGAACACCTCTTTATTTGGGAAGACACACGCCTGTTCATCAGTTGCTCAATTGGTATCCGTATCATCGATCATACCGCTGATACGCCACAAATGGTGCATGCTCAAGCAGACTCTGCTTGTCACGCCGCTAAAGAGCAAGGCCGTAACCGCTATAATCTATTCAGCTTAGATAACGAAGAGTTGCAGCGTCGTCAGATGGAAATGCAGAGCGTCAATTTGGTGCATGAGGCATTGTCGAATCAACGTTTAGAACTGTTTGCTCAACCGATAAAAAGCTTACAAAAGCACGAGACTCAAATGTATTTTGAGATTTTGGTGCGTATTCGCAATGGGTACGGTGATTATGTTTCTCCTGCGCTGTTTATCCCTGCTTCCGAGCGCTACAACATTGCCCATTGGATTGATAAGCAGGTTATTACTCAAACGCTAGAGTGGTTTGAACAGCGTCCTGAGGTGATTGAACAGCTTGGTCGCTGTTCGATAAACCTTTCAGGTCAATCTATGGGGAATCAAGAGTTTATTGACTTCTTATTGGAGCGATTGGAAAGTTCGACTCTGCCGTGTGAAAAAATCTGCTTAGAAATCACCGAGACAGCGGCGATGAGCAATCTGGATCAAGCCATTGAGCTGTTTACCAAGCTAAAGTCTTTGGGTTGCATGATTGCATTGGATGATTTCGGATCTGGATTGTCTTCATTTGGTTACTTAAAGAAACTTCCTGTCGATATCGTGAAAATTGATGGTCTTTTCGTGCAAGATATCAACGTAAATGAAATGGACCGCGTGATGGTTCGTTCAATCAATGACTTGGCGAAGCAACTAGGCAAAGTGACGGTGGCGGAGTTTGTCGAAAATGACCAGGTCATGCAGCATTTGATAGACCTCGGTGTGGACTACGGCCAAGGCTACGGTATTGGCCATCCTAAGCCGCTTTCTGAGCTAGTGGAGCAACTGACGGCTGTATAACCTCTGCGTAGCAAGCTCAACCTAGCATTAATAGGTAACTTAGGTATACACTCAGCGCCAGTTACCTCGATTTTTATTGGAGCCTCCTTTTGCAACTGCAATTGATCTGTGAAAACCCGTCTCAACAATCTCATCTTGATGAACTCGCTGCGCGTTGGCAGCTTTCACACACTGACGATAGCGATTTTGCTTTGGTGCTAACCACCGAGCGTTTGGAGCTACGTAAAGTGGATGAGCCAAAGCTGGGTGCAATCTTTGTGGATTTGATTGGTGGTGCGGTCGGTCATCGTCGCAAGTTCGGTGGTGGTAAAGGCCAAGCAATTGCGAAAGCGGCGGGTTTGAACAAAGGGGCAACGCCAACCGTGTTAGACGGCACGGCAGGTCTTGGTCGTGATGCGTTTGTGCTCGCCTCGCTAGGTTGTAAAGTGCAGATGGTCGAGCGCCATCCAGTCGTAGCCGCTTTGTTAGATGATGGCTTGGCTCGAGCGAAACAAGACTCCGAAATTGGCACCTGGGTATCTGAGCGCATGTCGCTAATCCATGCTTCTAGCCATGATGCGCTGGAACAATTGGCGCAAGATAAAGACTTTGTCCAGCCAGATGTGGTGTATCTTGACCCGATGTATCCGCACCCAGAAAATAAAAAGAAGTCGGCGCTCGTGAAAAAAGAAATGCGCGTTTTCCAATCGTTGGTTGGCGCCGATTTGGACGCCGATGGCCTACTAGAACCAGCCATGGCGTTAGCCACAAAGCGTGTAGTAGTTAAACGCCCAGACTATGCTAACTGGCTGAACGAGAAAAAACCGACCATGGCGATTGAAACGAAAAAAAATCGCTTCGATGTCTACGTTAAAGCATCGATGGCATAACTTCCTGATGGCTCAACTTTTCTTGTCACAGTACGGTGTGTCGTGCTGTGACTCAGCCTCTCTTTCCTCGTCTCTATTGATAGTTTTCTCTTGCTAATTCCCTTCCCTGACTGTATATCTAACTAAGAATTATTATTATTTCACTTGTTGTGATGCGGTCGATAACTGGGAAGCTGGAGTAGTAGAATGGCTAAACGTTTATGTAAAATGAGTCGCAAACAGATCGCGGCAGAACTTGGTGATATCCATCGTTTAGTTGTCGCACCAAAATTCGTTTGTCGTTCTTGCGCACGCTCTTCATCGGCCAAAGATACCCTTTGTAAGCCAGCCGCAATTCCTCCACAAAAATGCCAAGACAAGCCACTGAGTGAGCAACAAGCATGTGGCTTATTGGTTGAAGCTCTGCCATCACAAGCGATTCCAGTGACCACTAAACAAAGCAACGAAAAAGCCGCGATTGTGAAGCGTGTTGTTGAGCGTGTGAAAGAGAAAAAACAAGCCGAAAAATCTCTGGAGCCAGTAAGAGCCGACGCAGCAGTATGGTTTGATTTAGCGGATAAAAAATCGCTCAAGAAAGCGAAAAAAACACTGAAAAAGCACTATAAGCAGCAAAAGAAGTTGCTAAAAGTGGCGAAAAAACAACAAAAGTTACTTAAGCGTCAGCGCAAGCTTGAAGCGCGCAATGCGAAACTAGAAGTGCTGCTGCCAACGCCACCTAATGCTTTGATGAACGCAATCTCACAAGCCAAAGTGCATTAATCAAACAAAAAACGCTCTCCAGTCGGAGAGCGTTTTTTATTGTCGAAATGTTTATAGGATTAGCTGCGTTACTTATTGGCGTAACTCATCTCTACGCGCTTTTTCACCCAGGTTTCGTTAATCCATAGGGATAGCATGATGATCGCACCGCCAATGGCGAGTCGCATGACATCAACATCGCGGTTCCAAATCACAATGTTTACAATCAAGCCCGCCGGAACCAATGCATTGTTCATTACTGCCAGTGCCCCTGCGTTCACCATAGTCGCGCCTTTGTTCCAAGCAAAGTAACCAAAACCAGAAGCAATCAACCCAAGGTATGTCAGAATGCCCCATTGCGTTGTAGTGGTTGGTAGTTTGTCGAGGTTACCCATGAGCGCGAAAGCCACGGTTGCTACACAAAGTGCACCTAAGTAGAAGTAGCCAAACACGGTGTGTTGTGGCAAATTGACGGGTTCACTCTCCATGATATATTTGTAGCCCACCTGACCGATGGCAAAGCAGAGGTTTGCTCCTTGTACGACCAAAAAGCCCAGTAGGAAATCTTCATTAATGCCTGCAAATTTAATCCAGGCGGCACCAAATACGGCTATTGCTGCGGTAACTAAGTACCAAGGTGAAAAGCGACCTTTCAAGAAGTCATAGATTAGCGTGACGTAAATGGGTGTGAATACGGTGAACAGCAATACTTCTGGCACGGAAAGGAGCAAAAAAGATTGGTAGTAGAAGCAATACATCAAACCGAGCTGGAAGCCACCGACGGTCATCAGTTTTGCTATCAGGGATTTGCTAACGCCACGGAATTTCAAAAAGGGAATGAAAACCAGGCTCGCCAGTGCCACGCGCATGAACACCGAGAACCAAGAATCAACCTGACCGGCGAGGTAAACGCCGATCAGGCTAAATGAGAATGCCCAAAGTAGGGTAACTGCGGATAGATAAGCCATGGATGAGAATCTTTATCAACAACAAATGTGCCCGCAGTCTAACCAAGTTTTATCGTTGCGCCAATCAGTCTTTTAGCGGTACGACCAGCATATCGACTGGTGAGCAGTTAATAAGCTGTCGAGTCGAAGATAGAATCTTGCTCCAGAAATCTTGGTGATGACCACAAACCACCAAATCGATACTGTAGTCTTGAATGGTATCGCACAGCTCATTACTCAAATCGCCACTACCGACTAAAGTATGGGCAATTGGGTATTGCGCATATTCTGCGAAGTTTGCCAATTGTGTGCGCGATGCTTCCATTGCTTGATGTTGCGCTTCTGCCATATTGATATCGATAAGCCCGGTGTAGAGTTCTGCGTAGTTCACGTCGATGTGAATAAAAGAGACTTTCGCATCCAGAGGTTTAGCCAGTGATACGGCTTTCTTAATCAACACTTTACTGTCGTCTGAAAGGTCGACTGCCACAAGTATGTGTTTGTAACTCATATTGCTATCTCCTTGTAAGGTCATAGTTTTAGATTAGCACCAACCCCAAAAAAAATTTGCTGAAGTGATCTCATATCGGTGCCGTAGGTACAAAGTCTTGTCTCAGTAATCATGTTATAGTGGCGTTATACCCAAGTGACTTTGATATGCTGAAATAAGCGTAGTGTTACTGACTAGAGTTGAAGTGAAACTTCGCCGTGTCTGCCAGACCAAGCTATTCTCGCAGCGTCACTTATTTCGAGGTTACTTGGGTATATTGCATGCACAATAATAGGAGTTAACATGCTGTCTCAAACTATGGTCGAACAATTGAATGAGCAAATTAACCTAGAATTTTTCTCATCCAATCTATACTTACAAATGAGTGCTTGGTGTGAAGACAAAGGTTTTGAAGGTGCGGCTGAATTTTTACGCGCTCACGCCGTAGAAGAAATGGAGCACATGCAACGCCTATTCACTTACGTGAGTGAAACTGGCTCAATGCCAATCTTAGGCGCTATTGATGCGCCAAAGCATGACTTTGCGAGCCTAGGTGACGTTTTCCGCGAGACATTTGAACATGAGCAAATGATAACGGAAAAAATCAACAAACTGGCGCACGTTGCATTTACTAGCCAAGACTACTCAACGTTTAACTTCCTACAGTGGTACGTGTCAGAACAGCACGAAGAAGAGAAGTTGTTTAAAGGGATTTTAGATAAGATCGAACTGGTAGGTGAAGACGGTAAAGCGTTGTTCTTCATCGACAAAGATCTAGCACAAATGGCGAAAGAAGGTTCATCTTCAATCATGGATGCTCCAGCTGCGTAAACGCGTTTTGGGACGTTGTAAGTAGCGGGTAAAGACGAAGTGTTGGTCGTCTTTTTCTCTTGAGCATTGTTGAAGATGTAGGGAGGAAAAGATGATCAGTGGAGACACAATCTTATTTGCGCTAATGGTGGTAACTGGAGTTAATATGGTCCGGTATCTCACCGCTCTTCGTTCTCTAATTTATATCATGCGTGAAGCTCATCCGCTGTTATATCAGCAAGTTGATGGTAATGGTTTTTTTACCACTCATGGAAACGTCACCAAGCAGGTGAGGTTGTATCACTACATTAAAAGTAAAGAATATCATCATCACCACGATGAAATTTTTACTGGTAAGTGTGAAAGAGTGCGTGAACTGTTTGTTCTATCGACTGCGTTGCTCGGCGTGACGCTACTTGCAGCCTTCATTCTCTAAGAGTCGATGATCTAGATAGTTGTTCTGTCTGAGATTTTACGGACATACAGAGCGCTTAGAGTTTAAGCGCTTTTCCCTTTCGGTATTTGTCGGTAGAATGTCGCGCCTAGAAAGCAAGGATGTGCAATGTGCACATCCTTTTTTATTTTGATTCGATACCAATCAGTCTAAGAGCTACCGATGAGTAAGAAATTTGATGTTGTTGTAATTGGCGCAGGCGCAGCAGGTTTAATGTGTGCTGCAGAAGCTGGCAAGCGAGGTCGCCGTGTTTTGGTGCTCGATCATGCTAAAAAGCCAGGACGTAAAATCCTTATCTCGGGCGGTGGTCGTTGTAACTTCACTAACTACGACGTTTCAGCTAATCACTATTTGTGTCAAAACCCGCACTTTGTTAAGTCGGCGCTCTCCCAATACACTAACTGGGATTTCATCTCGATGGTGTGTAAACATGGCATTGAGTTCGAAGAGCGTGATCACGGCCAGTTGTTTTGTGTCGATGCATTTACGGCCAAAGATATCGTGAAGATGTTGTTAGCTGAGTGTGACATGCCGAACATCGAGCAGCGTTACCAATGCGATGTTCATTCGATTGAAAAAATTGATGAAGGCTTTCGTTTGCATGCTGGTACTGAGATTGTCGAATGTGAGTCTTTAGTTATCGCAACAGGTGGCTTGTCGATGCCAAAACTGGGAGCGACACCATTTGGTTATAAAGTCGCGGAACAATTTGGTCTTCGAGTTATCCCAACCACGGCAGGGCTTGTACCATTTACTCTGCATAAAGAAGACAAAGAAGACTTTGCTGAGTTATCTGGTATCGCGGTACCTGCGGAAATTACGGCTGAAGATGGCACCATGTTCAAAGAAGCCCTGTTGTTCACACATCGTGGGTTATCTGGTCCAGCAGTGTTACAGATTTCTTCATTCTGGCGGGCCGGACAAAAGGTGTTGATCAATCTTGTGCCAAACGATGATGTTGCTGAGTTATTAGAACGCAGTCGTGAGAAGCATCCAAATCAGTCACTCAAGAATACGCTTGCCAAAGTGCTGCCTAAGCGTCTGGTTGAAGTCTTAATTGAACGTAAAGAGCTAGTCGATAAACCGCTAAAACAGTTCAATCAAAAGGAGCTTGCGGCGATTGTGGAGCGTCTAGAGCATTGGGATATCGCCCCGAATGGCACTGAAGGCTACCGAACCGCGGAAGTGACACTCGGCGGTGTCGATACTGATCACTTATCCTCGAAAACCATGGAATGCAAAGACATTAAAGGGCTTTATTTTATTGGTGAAGTGATGGATGTGACTGGTTGGCTAGGGGGCTACAATTTTCAGTGGTGCTGGTCGAGCGGCTTTGTTGCGGGGCAGTGGGTTTAATCAAACACCAAACGCAGCCTAACTGCATAAAAGATAAGATACAAAAAGAGCACTGAATAAAAGTCAGTGCTCTTTTTGTATTCCCATAGCGAGTTACTCGTCTTGATACTTTTCGAGTTTGTTATAGAGCGTTTTCACGCTAATGCCTAACTCCTGCGCTGATTCCGTTTTATTGCCTTGATTCTCTTCAAGGGTATTGAGAATGGCGGCTTTTTCTAGCTCTTCTAGCGAAACGCCCGCCGGAACAAGGTCTTCGATGCTGGTGCCTGTTTCCAATGGTGGTGTGTCGAAGATAAGGTGTTCATCTCGGATGGTGTCATCAGCCAAAATAAATGCACGCTCGATCGTGTGTTTGAGCTCACGGACATTACCTGGCCAGTCGTGTGCAGCGATTTTTTGGATCGCAGAGTCAAGAATCGTTTTGGTTTTTGCCTCATTGGCGTTGCGGTGCGCAATAAAGTGCTTGGCCAGACCGACGATATCACCGCCTCGCTCTCGCAGTGGCGGTATCGTTAATGGGAAATGCGATAACCGGAAAAACAGATCTTCACGCAGGAACTGCTCCTCAATGGCGATTTTAGGATCACGGTTTGTAGCAGCAATGATGCGAGTATTAGCGATATGAACTGTATTACTGCCAACTGGGCGATACTCTCCGGTTTCTAGCACCCGCAATAGCTTCACTTGATGCTCGATAGGCATCTCGGTGATTTCATCTAAAAATAGGGTGCCGCCCTCTGCCTGCTTAAATACACCTTGGTGAGTTTTATTTGCTCCGGTAAAAGCGCCTTTCTCATGGCCAAACAGTTCACTATCAACCAATTCAGGGCTAATGGCACCACAGTTAATCGCTATAAAGGGCTGTTGTTTACGCTCACTCGCTAAGTGGATGGTCTGCGCCACCAGTTCTTTGCCTGATCCACTTTCACCGACAATAAGGACGTTGGCTTCTGTTTTAGCAACGCGTCTGATCATACGATAGAGCTGATGCATCGGAGAGGAAGAGCCGACCAAAAGACCAAATTGGTCAAGATCGCTGGTGGACACTTTACGCCCTTGATCTTGTTTGTGTTGATAGTATTGGCTGACTTCGCTCAGGGTGTCCGTCAGAATGGCAATATCAACGGGCTTTCTGTAGTGAAAAATAGCACCCAAGTTCATCAGCTTATCCAAGTTCTCGTTTGGAGCGCCTGAGCTAATGATGATCAAGTCCATATCGTAGATGTCTTCGATATTAGAAAGACGTTGATAATCTGCACTAGTAAAGTGGGCGACTTCAACAATCGCAACTTCCGGTTTGAGTTGTAGGAAATCTTCAATCCATTGGTCTGCGGCATCGATGTCATGCAGACGAAATTTGTTCAGTTCCTGGCAAGAAGCGATGGCATTTTTAAGTGATGGATCTTGTATTCTTAGAAACAGGCTTGGCATCGACATAGAAATGTCCTCTTTACTATGACAGAAACAATGTACGTGGATTATTCTCACTTCACAAGACAAAATATTGTCAGCATAGATTTAAGGATTTGTTCGGTATTTTTATGTTGTTAGCCCCTTTTTGATATATATCGGTGAGAGCCATCAGTAGATATTTCCTTTTGTTCAGATTTTTATTTTTAAAATAATAATTTTGCTATTAATTGATTCTGGAGAAATAGCCTTTCTGTTTTATCAGGTTATTTCGGCACAAGTGACGGAGGCTTTATCACCGATTAAAAATTACATTTTTTACGTGTAAATAATTCATGCTTATACTTTATTGCTCATCTCTTTTTTACCTCTTTCCTTTATTAGTCACTTAAAAACAATGAGTTATAAAGTTGGCACATGGTTTGCTTCTAGGGAAGTGCAACGTCAATAAAGGAGAATTACCATGAATAACATCGCAGCTAAAATTGTACTTACGTCAGTTCTTGCTACTTCATCTACAGCAGTCTTAGCGAGTGATAAATGGGAAAAAGAATCCATGGACGCTTGGCTAGATGGTAAAGCTGAAACCACACTACTGCTAAACAGCAATCTCAACTCTTTTGATATCAATACCGATGTTGAGAATCAGGTCGTTACCCTTTCTGGTTCGGTAAACAATGATCTTGAAAAATCACTTGCCGAAGAGCTTGTTACTGGTCTTGATGGTGTGAAAAAAGTAAACAACGAATTGTCAGTAGTGAATGAAGGCAAGAAAGAAACTGATTCAGAAGCTTTAGCTACACTGACCGATTCTAAAATCACGACTATAGTTAAAACGCGCCTACTAATGGATACCAATGTGAGTGGTACGGATATTGATGTAACGACAGAACGCAAAACGGTAACGTTGGCAGGTAAAGTTAATTCAGATGCGGAGCATGATCTTGCAATTTCAATTGCAAATAACACCAATGACGTAAATAAGGTGATTGATAAGCTAGAAGTGGTTCAATAATAGCGAGCCGAGTGATTTAACCCACTTTTATTAGGAGGTAACACTATGGTTCGTTGGATGTTTATTTTTCTGGCACTGGCACTAATTTCTGCACTATTAGGCTTTACCGGTATTGCAGGAGCTGCTGCCTCTATCGCGCAAGTGATATTTTACCTATTCCTACTGTCATTAATTGTATCAATAGTGATTGTTCTGCTGGGAAGAAAAAACGTAAATAGATAGGAGATTCCATGCGACTTACGTCATTTATTTACCGTATCGCCGCAGTATTCGGTTTGGTGTTTGCGTTGGCAGCTTGTAGTGAAGAAGGGCCAATGGAACAGGCCGGCAAAAAGATAGATGAAGCCGCCGAAGAAACCCAAAATGCGATTGAAGATGAATGTGAAAACATTAAAGAAAACCTAAACGCTGAAGACCAAGACTGTTAGCCGAATTAGGTTAGGTTTTTTACGCATAGCTATGTAAGAGAGGGGCGGTCAATCACCGCCCTTCCTTTTGTCCCAATTGTTTACAATCAGATAAGGAGTCAAAGATGAAAAACATATTTGATGTACTGAAAGAGAGTCATGAAAAGCAACGCCTTTTACTCGATGCTCTGATGGAAACGTCTGGAGATTCCCCCGCTCGTGAAGAGTTTTATCACAACCTTAAAGAGGAACTCGAACAGCACGCAGCGGCAGAAGAGCGGTTTTTCTACGCGCCTTTAATAGATAGCGATAAGACCATTGATCTCACTCGCCATGGCATCGCAGAGCATCATGAAATAGATAAAGTGATTGCACAGCTTGATGCAACCGATATGAGCTCGCCAGCGTGGCTCAACCTAATGAAAACCTTGCGTCACAAAGTGTTGCACCATCTTGAGGAAGAAGAACAGCGTTTCTTCCAGTTAGCCGGTAAGGTAATGACCGATAAGCAGAAAATGAAACTAGCGGATGGTTATGTTGAAGAGATGGCAAGCTAGGTAGAGTGTTGGACCTTTTCGTGCCATTTCGGCACGGGAAGGCACTCAATCAAAGCGTTTACTCAAGTTCATGTATCCAAACTCAATCCCCCGCGTATTCTAACTTCCACTAAAAAGTGCACTCGCTGAAGGCAAGGAGAGCGAATGTTTATCATCAAATATTATATTCTTGGCGCTCTGATCAGTTTATTGGCCGCTATATATACGCCTCAAATTATCGTTAGTCTGCTGTTCTTGTGGATATCTCTTTCTTTAGCGTTGGTCAGCGTAGCCTACGTATTCGACATTCCCTCTATTTTTAGAAAAAACCAAGATGGCAAGATTGTCAGGTGGATTCGCTGGGCATTCATCCCATTTCTATTGGGGGCTAGAGCGTATAACGCCTGGGAAAGACGGCGTGATACTGTACCTCCAATCCAAAAAGTTAGCGACAATTTATACCTATCTCGCCGTTTGTTTCAGAGTGACTTAGATTTTCTCGAATCCAATGAAATCTCTTGTATTGTCGATGTCACCGCAGAATTTGCAGGCCTTGAAAGTGCGATGACCGACAAGCAGTTTCATTACCTTTCGATTCCGGTACTCGACCACAAAGCCCCAACGCTAGAGCGCCTTCGCCATGCGATTAACTGGATTGATACTCAAATCTCGTGCTCGCGGGCTGTGGTTGTGCATTGTGCGTTAGGGCGTGGTCGTTCAGTGTTTGTTGTGGCGGCGTATTTACTGAGCAAAGACCCGTCACTGACGGTTGAATCCGTGATGAAAAAAATCAATGACGTACGTAGTACCGCGAGATTGAATAAATTACAGATTAGGACGTTACGAGCGATCAGTGAAAAAGGCGTACTGGGGCTGGATCAATCCACTTGGATGGTGGTTAACCCTGTTGCAGGTGGCGGCAAATGGGAGGAAAACGAACAGCACTTGATTCGTGAACTAACCAAAAAATATCGCTTGAGTATTCATCAAACCACCACAAACCTCAGCGCCGAGCAGCTAACACAACAGGCAAAAGAAAGTGGAGCTAAGCAAATCATCGTAGCTGGTGGCGATGGCACAGTAACAGAGGTGGCGAGCCAATTGGTGGATACCGACCTCAAACTCGGTATTGTTCCGCTCGGAACTGCCAATGCGTTATGTCATGTGCTTTATGGCGTTGGCGCAAAATTCTCACCGGTCGAAAAAGCGTGTGAAGCGTTGCTTGGCGGACACTGCCAACGTATTGATACTGCGGAATGTAATCAGCGGCTTATTTTGTTGGTCTTAGGTATTGGGCTAGAACAGAAGATGATCGAGCACGCTCAGCGAGAAGAGAAAAATGTTTTTGGACAACTCGCTTACCTCACCGGCTTTTTTAATGCTGTAGTGGCGGAAGAAACGCAAGCTTTAACCGTTTCGTTAGACGATCCAACTGAAGATGGAAACCACGACAATAATACACAAACGCTTGAAGTCCATAGTTTTGTCGTTGCGAATATCGCTCCATTTAGTACGTTGCTTGCCCAAGGTGGTGATGCGCCGCAGCCTGATGATGGCAAGCTGCATATCACATATTTAGATAACACCGAGTCTTTAGGCGGACGTCTTATCGCATTGTCGGATCTGACATTAACGAGCGTAGGCGCACAGGAAGAATCGACACATTTTCAATACGCGACGGCTCAGAGCGTCACTATTTCTGCGAATAAACCGATTGAGTATGTGATTGATGGTGAACTGTATTCTGATGAGCAACTGGCAATCAAGCTGCGTCCAAAGTCATTGAACGTATTTGTTCCAAGCCAGAGACGTAAATCAGCTTCGCTTTAACACAGATAATCCGCGGATAACGCGCCATTTGCTTCGTATTCTACATGGCGCTTTTTCTGTGTTGTTTGATGATTTGGTGTGCGTCGTAAAAAGGCTATTAAGGTCGCTGCGTAGGCAGCGGCTTTTGTCTATCTGCACCTTTTACTAGGTTGATTGGGGATGTGGTTTAAACAAAGTGAAAGAAGGGCGAGTACAATTACTCACCCTGAGGTAAGTGCTTTTCAATTTCATCGTTTTCAACTTGTAAAGCAGCTAACCAATAAGAAACAAGTGCGGTTAAGTTGGTGTCGTCAATGGCTCTAAGCAGGGCTTTTAAATCATCTAACAGTAGTTTATTCATAAAATGCATTTCTTTGTAATTGCCTAACTCGGCAACGCCGTATTCGGTGGCATTTTCTGCAATGAATTGTTCACCATCTTGGTCGAAAAACAGCTTCGCCATCTTTTTGATCATCACTTTTTCTATTTTCACGAATCGATATGCCGCTCTTGCGAGTGTCATATGTGATTGCGGGTTAACGAGAGGCAAACACGTTTGGCGATGGTGTGTCATTTTTACGAGTAGCTCCCTTACTCGATTGTTATCCAATGTCATAGTGACCTCTTTATTTATGACTATTGTCGTGGGACATTTCTCGTGATGGTTATGTTAATGCGCCTGTGGGCTTGTCAGAAATGGCCAAAGCAAGTTGGCCATTTCTTTGCTCAATACCGAGCTTTATTGCAAAGGCGACCACCAGGTTTTAGCTAATAAGGCTGATGCTGCTGAGTTTTTCTTTGCAGCTTTTTATATCGCTACGAACTTTCAGCAGAACCGAGTTATCCGCCTGCTCTGGGTGGGAAGTAATCAAATTCTCAATCTCTTTGAGTACTTTGCTTTCGACACCTTCAAGCTGTTCTAAATACATTGACTCTTTGTCAGAGGACACTTCCTTCATCACGTCGCTGTAGACCTCACGCGCCTTGATGGTGTAGGAAACCGGAGTGTCGTCGGCAGATTCTTCATTGTTACTTGCTAGAGAGTAGGGTGTGAGCTCGATGACTGCACGCTCACGTACTCTGAGCAGTTCTACCAACACATTATTCAAAGAAGTGTTGTCGATGTTCTCGATGGCCTTGTTGTAAATTTCATTTCCGCTTTCGATAAGCTCAATGATTGAGGCGATGTTTTCATTTTTCATATGCCACTCCTTATTTACTGGTGATAGGGGTGTTTGAGCGTATGGAATACAAACACGATGTTTCATCTTTAATTGCAGGTTGTATGCCAATGAGTTTTAAGTCTTATTAATCAGTGACTTAATATCTTTTTTTGCAATAACTTGCTAACAGTCGGTAAGGCGCTAAGAAAAAATTACAAGAATGGCGGGGAAAGCTTGGAAAGAATTACACGTACAGATACGGCTTTTTATCGAAATGAAAATAAAATCAATAAAAAACAATAACTTAAAATTCTGGCATGGATATGGCTTTGTAGGGAGTAAGTGAGGTCAAACATTGTTTCACTTGATTCACTATTCAACTCATTAATGGAGGCTAGTTATGGCTACTACAAAAGAAAGCACAGTAAAACCTCAAGAGCAGTTAGAAGAAGCATATCATTTAGCGGAGCAAGCCACGACGGAAGCCGTTGGCGCGATGAAAGACCAAGCCAAAGAGAAGCTAGATGTAGGTGCACAGCAAGTTCAGCAGGCGACTAAGTCGGCAGAGAATGTAATCAAGGAGCGACCATTGCTGAGCATAGGTTGTGCCTTCCTTGCTGGTTGGGCGGTTTCGAAGCTGATCAAATAATAGTGGTCACCAAGGATTAAGCCACACAACAGAAGGGCGAGGCTTCACATGAATAATTCAGGGCAAGTTACCAATCAGCAATCAGGCTCGGCGGCTTCAGACAGCGGTCGAGCCCCTGATGGGGCAGAAGAACAGGACATCCAACAGACCATTAATGGTTTGGGCAGCATTCTTGCGCAATTGGACCAACTGACGAAATCGCTAAAAGCATGGTCGGGTTCAACGTTGGATTTGTTCCTCTTGGAGATGAAAGTTAACGTGTCCGCAGTGCGTCAGATTTTGCTGTGTACCGTTGTTTTTACCCTATTGTCGGTATTGTTCGTATTCAGTTTGTGCCTTGCCTCTGGGGTGGTGGCTTATCAGTTAACTGCCAACGTATATGTTGCCGTAGGTGTATTTATCACATCATTAGGCTTGGCATTATTTGCTTTAGCCTGGTGGCAGAAGCGTTTAGTTGGATTTCTTGGATTCAAAAATACGACAGAACAATTACAGGAGGGATGGGATGCGCTCGCTACAAAAGCTCAATCGAGCCATGCGGATCAAGCGGATGGAAGGTAAAGCGTCTCTAGAGCAATGCTGTTTGTCGATGGAAATGTTCACGTTTACCACCAAGAAGTTTGTGAGAGAAAACCCTTGGACGACATTAGGCATTAGTGCTGTCGTTGCCGTTACCGCTGCAAAAGCAGGTCGATTGTCTCGACTGACTTCTTCTATTTCGTCAATGGGGCTATTGGTTAGCAGCGTGTCTGATATTACCGATTCGCTCACAAAGCCGGTCGCGGCAGCTTCTCTGGATGAGTCAGATGCGGAGCAAAATGGAAATGCAGCAACACAAGTAAGCAACGCTGCGACGACAGAGGGCGAACCACTCTAATAGCGGATTTCACCGCAAAATTTTCTTACCGATTCTGAGCTTATTATGACAGCGAAATTGAACATTCCTGCCAACACTGCGATTGGTGCAACGCTTCTCGTCCTGTTACTCGTCCCAGGGCTGTATTTTGCCAAGCCAATATTGTTACCTATTGTGCTTAGCACCTTTATTTCTCTGCTGTGCAGCCCTTTCATTAATTATCTTGAAGACAAAGGTTTACCACGTGCTATTACCGTCGTGTTGACGCTGTCATTCCTCGTTGGCGCCTCAATTATTGGTCTTGCCGCCATGTCGGAGCCCGCCAAGCAATGGTGGTCTGAGCTGCCCAGTATCGTGAAAAATGTGTCGCAAGAAGTAAGCGAAGTTACTAAAGCTTCGGCTGATCACCTTAATACTCCATTGAATATCGCCAACGATATGAGTATGGATGAGGTCGGGAACAACACCGTCTTTTCTTTGGTAAAAACGCTCGCGACCACTACGCCGACGATTTTGACACAAGCGATGATCGTGCTGTTTATGGTTTACTTTATGCTCAATCATGGACGAAGCTTATTTCGAAAGTCAGTGTCTTACTTACATGGGTTTGCCAAACAGCGCCAAGCGATTGAGTTGGTCAAAGCGCTACAGAAAGACCTATCTCGATACATTGGCACCATCACTTTAGTGAATGCGGGGTTGGGGTTGAGTGTCGGGGCCGTGTTTTTTGTTCTAGGCCTTGAAGATCCATTTCTATGGGGCGCATTTGCAGGCGTGATGAATTTTGCGCCGTACCTCGGCCCTGTCATATCCATGGTGAGCTTTGGCTTTGTTGCTTATCTTCAGTTGGAGTCGGTCAGTTTTATGCTGACGGTGGTGTCTATCTATTTACTGCTCAATTTGATTGAAAGTCAGTTTGTTACACCAACACTATTGGGGAAAAGGTTTAACTTAAACCCGTTAGTGATTTTTGTTTGGCTTGTTTTTTGGGGCTGGCTTTGGGGCGGAATGGGACTATTGATCGGTGTGCCGTTGCTGGTTTGTATCAATATTTTGGTTGATCGTCTAGAGCTATGCCAATCAACCCAAAATCAAGCAAAACAAATCACCTCCGCGGACGTGGCACCGCGAGAGTGACTTGAGGAGCAAGCTGGTTCAACGAAACAGTTTTTCAGCGCTCACTGGCTGACTAAATAAATATCCCTGACCATAAATACAGCCTTTTTCGAATAAATAATCGGCTTGTTCCCGAGTTTCTATCCCTTCCGCGACGACTTTCAACGACAGCGTTTTTCCCATGGCAATAATGGCATTCACAATCGCGTTGCTGTCGCTATTACTTGGGACATCACTGACAAATGAGCGGTCAATTTTCAGTTTGTTGATTGGCAAACCTTTCAAGTAAGACAAAGACGAATAGCCAGTTCCAAAGTCATCCAGAGAAATCTCAATACCCAGCTCTCGTAATTGATTTAACGATGCAATGGCTTGTTGAGGGTCGATCAGTAAAAAGCTCTCTGTGATCTCCAAATCTAACCGTTGGGCAGGGTATCCGGTGTTATCGAGGATAGTACTTAATCGCTGAATGAAATTTGACTGCTGAAGCTGCAACGCAGAAACATTGACGGCGATTTTGCCAAACTCGATGCCCTGGTCTAGCCAAGCATTACCTTGCAAACAAGCTTGTTGTAACACCCACTCACCAATGCTTTGAATCAGCCCTGTTTTTTCTGCAATTGGAATAAAGTCTGCTGGTGGTACAAGGCCAAACTCTGGATGCTGCCAGCGTAATAAAGCTTCCACGCCGACAATCGTATTTTGTTCCAAGTTGTATTGCGGTTGGAACTCTAACCGGAGTTGTTGTTTTTCTATTGCTTGATGCAAAGCGGATTGAATGCGTACATGGGATACGGATTTATCGGTCAAATCCGGTGAGTAAAACGCGTAGCCGTTGCGTCCATTTTTCTTCGCTAAGTACATCGCAGTGTCTGCGTTTTTCAGTAAGGTTTCACTGTCTTGACCGTCTCTTGGGTACAAGGCAATACCAATACTGGTCGAGACACGAAGTGAGTCGTGGTTTGCCAAGTCGAATGGTTGCTGGAATACGCTTAGAATATCGCCGACGGTTTCCAGTAAGGCAACATCACTATGGATGTCTGGCAAAATAATCACAAATTCATCGCCGCCAATACGAGCCACATGCGCATTGAGGTGAAGCACATCTTGCAGACGAATCGCTAACTTAGACAGCAATTGGTCACCACAGAAGTGGCCCATACTATCGTTGATGTGTTTGAAATGGTCGATATCTAAGAATAGGGTGGCAAACGTCTGCTGGTTTTTGTGTCCGGTTTCGATGTGTTGCTCGAGTAAGCTGAGTAAATGGGTGCGATTAGGTAGATTGGTTAATGGATCGTAAAAAGCCATGCGCTGCAGCTTTTCTTCGTGTGCCTTACGCACAGAGATATCTTCAAACACACAAATGTAGTTAATAAGGTGGTTTTTATCGTCCATTACGGCGCTAATGGTCGCTAATTGCGGATAAATGCTGCCATCTTTCTTTCTGTTGATGAATTCGCCTTTCCATTGGCCTTTGTTTTCGAGTTGATGCCACAACTGTTGATAGAAACCTTGATCATGATGGCCTGAGCGCAGAATTCGTGGGTTTTTTCCTATCACCTCTTCAGAGCGGTAACCTGTAATTTGGGTAAAAGCCGTGTTTACATCAATGATGTTGGCATTGCGGTCTGTAATGACCATGCCTTCTTGCGAATTGTTGAAAATTTGGGACGCTAAGGAGAGCTGCGTTTCTACCATTTTTCGGCGGGTGATGTTACGTGTCATCCCCAGAATGCCGATTAAGTTTCCCGCATGATCACGGACAGGAGACTTAATGGTTTCTAGCCAAGTGGGGTTATTGTTTTCATCAATTTGACGGCATTCTTCAACAATATTTTGCGTGCCAGTGGCTACCACCAATTTATCGGCATCAATGAATTTTTCCGCACGTTCATGGCTAAACAGGGCAAAATCGTCTTTTCCAATGATTTCACTGTTGGTTTTTTGCCACGCGTTTTCTACGCTTCGGTTGGTCATCGAATAAAGGCCATCCATGCCTTTTATCCATACGTGGTCTTCAAGGCAGTCGATAAACTCTTGTAGTGTTGGTGTTGGTGTTGGTGTTGGCTTTATTTCGGCGCTTTGATGTCGCGTTTGTTCTTGCTGACAGTGCAAGTTGATATCAAAGCTGATCCGCCCCGCGATTGCGCTTAGCCATGCCGAAACAACCGTTGATTGATCATTAGGGTGAGTCAGTGTCAGTACGGCAATCAATTCGCCATTAGGTAGCCAAATCGGTCCAATGCTCAAGGTTTGCTCTTCAAAGGGGGTATGGCTAACTGTAAAATCTGTCGGCGTAAAGTGATCGACAACTTGCGTTATCACATCGACGATAGCACGATGATTTTGGGTTGAGGTGGACACCTCAGTCGATAGCCACTGCTGAGTATCGCTCAGAGTATAAAGCTGTCCCTGAGCTTGAGTTACATTACAGCATTGTCGCAGAACGTGTTGCCAGTCTGCCATCAAAGGCGAAGGAATAGCGAAGCGAAACATAATTAATAACGAGTCCTAAATCGCCCAAAGGTAATTATATTAGAATCTAGCGTAAGCTATTGGGCTTTGTGAGTATCGTATCCAACGCGTAGCTAAATCCTAGCAGCGTAAAGTGCTTTCTATCATTAAAATGTTATCTATATCTCTTTTTTATCCAACTTATTGCATCGTTTTTTAGGGCTTTTGATAGGTGATTAAGAGGCGTTTACCGCTTTGGTTTTCTTGCCCCATGAGACTTGCTGAATGACTAAGCCACTGATGATCAATACCAGGCCAATCAAGGTTGAAGGATGAATTTCTTCGCCGATGATGGTAGCTAACAACATGAGTGAGATAAATGGAGAAGCAAAGATCAGATTACTGATACGCGCGGTGTTTTGCGTTGATTTGAGTGCGCTCAGCCACAAAACGAAAGTGATCCCCATTTCAAACAGTCCGACATACGTCACCGCTGCCCAGCCTTTAGCTGAGATCATCTGCCAGCCAGCACCTTCATAAAGACTTAAACCAATGGCGAATGGAATAGCGACCAAAAAGCCGAGCAGAACGCCAACCACAGGGTCGGCCTTATTTTTGGTATTTAAAATCCAGTAACCGGCCCACAGCAGCGTTGATAGCAGCGCAAGACCAACACCCAACGGGCTCTCAAATTCCATGCCTAAAAGATTGCCTTGTGTGGCAATCACTATCACGCCGACATAACTAAAACCGCAAGCCAGCCAGTCCTTACCACGGATCTTTTGTCCTAAGAAAACAGCGGCCATTAGCGTTAAGGTGATGGCCCAGCTGTAGTTGATCGCTTGAGCCTGAGATGCGGGCAGCAAGTCATATGCTTTGAACAGAATAACGTAATACGCCAAAGGGTTAATCAACCCAAGCAGTAGGTAATACCAAGGGTTTGAGAAAAATGTAGCGCTTAACTGGCCCAGTTTACCTTGCACACCACAGATTACTGTTAACGCAATCGCAGAGACGATGCTGGCAATGCATAGCATTTGAATCGGCGTAAATTCTGCCAACGTGAGTTTAAATGCGGTTGCAACGGTAGACCAAAGTAATACTGCTGAGAGCCCAAATCCTAGGGCGCGACGCTCGTTCATGATGCCTCTGCGTGATGATGTGCCGCTCGGTTTGGATAATTTGAGCGGAAGAAAGAATATTATAGGAAGGCCTAGTGTATGCGAGGATTTTTCATCCAACAAACTGGACATTTATCCAGTATCTAAATACCATTGTTATAGATACAAAACACAGGCTAACTCGCTATTATGCAATGGATTCTTGAGTACCAATCTCTCATTCTCTCTTCTCTTTGTGCTGCCACGCTTAGTGGTGTCGCTGCCGGTTGGTGGGTGAAACAGCGTTTTATCACCCAAACTCAGCTTCTCGAGCAACAACTTGTTTCAGAAAAACAGCTTCATCAACAGCAACTTGAACAGGTCAAGCAAAGCCTTGCCGATGCCCAGCAAGAGTTGGATGAGTTAGATGATGAGCGTGATAAAGCTGCGTTTGAAGTGCGTCAAACGCACGGAAAGCTGATGGCAGCTATGGAAAAGCTGCGTTACTTCGAGGCCGTAAAGCAAGAGCGCCAGCAATACTTTGATGAGCTTGGTCAAATGCGTGAACACAAATCACGTCTAGAAACGCAGCTGCGTGAACAGCAAGCTCGCCATGAGCAAATTAACCAAGCTAATGCCGAAAAACTGCAAATTCTAGAGCAAGCGGAAGCGCGCCTGAAACAGCAATTTGAGCACTTGGCCAATCAACTGTTTGAAGAAAAAACCGCGAAGGTCGATTTGCAAAACCGTCAGAGTTTAGAAGGCTTGTTGTCACCGCTTAGAGAACAGTTAGAAGGGTTCAAAAAGCACGTTAATGACAGCTTTAGTCAAGAAGCTAAAGAGCGCCATACCTTAGTGCATGAGCTGAAAAACCTGCAACGTTTGAACGAGCAAATGACGCGCGAAGCGGTTAATTTGACCCAAGCGTTGAAAGGGGACAACAAACAGCAAGGTAACTGGGGCGAAGTGGTGCTCGCTAGGGTACTTGCCGAATCTGGCTTGCGTGAAGGGCACGAATATCAGACTCAGGTGAACTTACAAAATGAAGCTGGCAAGCGTTATCAACCTGATGTCATTGTTCATCTCCCACAGAACAAACAAGTGGTTGTAGATTCCAAAATGGCGTTGGTTGCCTATGAGCGCTACTTCAACGCCGAAACTGATGCTGAGCGCGATCAGGCTTTGAATGCGCACTTAGCTGCTCTACGTGCACATATCAAAGGGTTAAGCATGAAGGACTACCACAAACTCAAAGGTATTCAGAGTTTGGACTATGTACTGATGTTTATTCCGGTTGAGCCGGCGTTCCAAGTCGCGATTCAAGCCGATCCAAGTTTGATCAAAGACGCGATGGAGCAAAACATCATTTTGGTGAGCCCAACAACGTTGCTGGTGGCACTGCGCACCATTGATAATCTATGGCGCAATGAACGCCAAAATGAAAACGCCAAAATGATTGCGCAGCGTGCGACAAAACTCTACGACAAATTACGATTGTTTGTAGACGACATGGAGGGGCTCGGCGGTGCGCTGGATAAGGCGAATCAAAGCTATCAAGGTGCGATGAACAAGCTTGCCACAGGGCGCGGAAATGTGATTCGCCAAGCCGAAAGCTTTAAACACTTGGGAGTTGAAATTAAACGACCGATTTCTTCCGACCTCGCGCAGTTAGCGCAGAGTGATGCATTTTCAGAAAATGACCCGTTAGTAGAAAGACATCCGGCTGAGGATAAAGTAAACTAATCGCCCGCAGTGCAGTGGGCGATTTTATTTGTCAACAAACGCCCCGTAGAGGAAAGCGCTGCCTAAGAGGAATTAGAATGACGGACACAAGTTTGCAATCCAATACAGCGTTAGAGAATGAAACCACTCACTTTGGTTTCTCTACAGTGGCAAAAGACGAAAAAGTGACTAAGGTTGCCGAAGTATTCCACTCCGTGGCAACAAAATACGACATCATGAATGACCTGATGTCAGGTGGTATTCACCGCCTTTGGAAGCGCTTCACTATCGATTGTAGTGGCGCTCGCCCTGGCCAACGTATTCTTGACCTAGGTGGTGGTACGGGGGATTTGACGGCGAAATTCTCGCGCATTGTTGGCGATGAAGGCCATGTCATCCTTGCCGATATCAATAACTCAATGCTTAACGTTGGTCGCGATAAACTGCGTGATAACGGTATTGTGGGTAACGTGCATTACGTTCAAGCCAACGCAGAAGAACTGCCGTTCCCAGATGATTATTTTGATGTCATCACCATCAGTTTTTGTTTGCGTAATGTGACTGACAAAGACAAAGCGCTTCGTTCAATGTTCCGCGTACTGAAGCCTGGCGGCCGTCTATTGGTGTTGGAATTTTCAAAACCAGTGCTAGAGCCGTTATCGAAAGTATACGACGCATATTCATTCCACTTGTTGCCGAGAATCGGTGAGCTAGTTGCGAATGACTCAGAGAGTTACCGCTACCTAGCGGAGTCAATCCGTATGCATCCAGACCAAGAAACGCTGGAAGGCATGATGCAAGACGCAGGTTTTGAAAACACCAAATACTACAACTTAACTGGTGGTATTGTGGCTTTGCATCGCGGTTATAAATTCTAAGGGTTAACGGCATGCCATTTGAACCACTTATCACCGCTGTGATTGAAACGTCACTGAATACACTGATCAAAGACGACCCTGCATTGGGCCGTCGTTTAGCGCGTCTAAAAGGTCAAGTTATTCAAGTTCACCTGAAAGAGATCAATAAAACACTGACATTCGTTTTTAGTCAGCAAATTGATGTGCTTGGTCATTACGAAGGGCAGCCTAACTGCTATCTATCGCTCAACTTGAGTGTGTTACCAGAGCTGCGCGATCAGGCCAACATCACTCGTCTTATTAAACAAGATAAACTTGAACTCGAAGGCGATATTCAATTGGCGCAGAAATTCTCTCAGTTGATGGTGGATTGCAAACCAGATGTTGAAGAGTGGTTGTCTCGCGTGACTGGCGATGTCGCCGCACATACCTTTGTGCAAGGTTCAAAAAACATCGGCAACTTTCTTGCGTCTCAAGCAGAAAAACACCAGCGTCATCTTGCGCAAGTAGTGACTGAAGAATGGAAACTGGCTCCCGCTCCGTTAGAAGTGGCCTATTTCTGCGACCAAGTTGATGAGGTTCGTAGCCAGGCTTCTCGCATTGAAGCTCGTTTAACGGCTTTGCTGAATAAGCTGGATGCAGATAAGCCTGCATTGGAGAAACCATGACGCCAGCAGAACTAAAGCGCTTATACCACATCGCCAAAGTACAACTGGAATACGGCTTAGATGAGCTGCTTCCCGATCACCAACTGACCAAAGCTCCGCTTTTACTGCGCAAAAGCTTGTTTTGGATTAAGAACAAGCACCCAGAAAAACCACTCGGTGAACGTCTGCGTTTAGCACTGCAAGAGCTGGGGCCGGTTTGGATTAAGTTCGGTCAGATGATGTCGACGCGCCGTGACTTATTTCCTCCGCATATCGCTGATCCCCTAGCTTTACTTCAAGACCAAGTCGCGCCTTTTGATGGCGAGTTGGCAAAAAAGCAGATGGAGCAAGCATTAGGTGGTCCGTTAGAAAAATGGTTTACCGAGTTTGATATCAAACCACTGGCGTCTGCGTCGATTGCTCAGGTACATACTGCGCGCATAAAAGACACTAACCAAGAAGTGGTATTAAAGGTTATCCGCCCAGATATTCGCCCAGTCATTGATTCAGATCTAAAACTGATGCACCGAATGGCGCGTATAGTCGCCGGAGCGATGCCTGAAGCACGTCGTTTAAAACCAGTTGAAGTCGTGCGTGAGTACGAGAAAACCCTGCTGGATGAACTCGACTTGCGACGTGAGGCGGCGAATGCCATTCAGTTGCGCCGCAACTTTGAGGGCAGCGAAGAATTGTATGTTCCTGAAGTTTTTCCCGACTTCAGTAATGAAACTGTCATGGTTTCTGAGCGAATATATGGCATTCAAGTCTCTGATATTGAAGGCTTGAAAGCAAATGGCACCAATATGAAATTGCTCGCGGAACGCGGTGTGAGTGTGTTCTTCACTCAGGTGTTCCGAGACAGCTTTTTCCATGCCGATATGCATCCGGGTAATGTGTTCGTCAAACCCGAACATCCAGAGAACCCAATGTGGATAGGGCTAGATTGCGGAATCGTTGGTACACTTAATAGCGAAGACAAGCGTTATCTGGCGGAAAACTTCCTGGCGTTTTTCAATCGTGACTACCGCCGAGTGGCGGAGTTACATGTTGATTCAGGGTGGGTGCCTGCGGATACCAATGTCGATGAGTTTGAGTTCGCGATTCGCATTGTGTGTGAGCCTATTTTTGCTAAGCCATTGTGCGAAATCTCCTTTGGTCATGTGTTGTTGAATTTGTTCAACACGGCACGTCGATTCAATATGGAGGTTCAGCCACAACTTGTACTGTTGCAAAAAACGCTGTTGTACGTGGAAGGGCTTGGTAGGCAGCTATATCCTCAACTTGATTTGTGGGAGACCGCAAAACCATTCCTGGAAGAATGGATGATGAATCAAGTTGGGCCGCAAGCTCTAGTGAATGCGATTAAAGACCGCGCACCATTTTGGGCAGAGAAATTACCTGAACTGCCAGAGCTACTTTACGATAGCCTGAAACAAGGTAAAGCGATGAATCAACGTATGGATCAGCTTTATCAAGGGTATCGCCAGAGCAAGCGTCAGCAGGCGACAGGAAAGTTTTTGTTTGGCGTTGGCGCGACTTTAGTCGTATGCTCGGCAATATTGGTGAACGATGCTTTTGAGCAGCTTTCGTTGGCCTGCGGTATCGCAGGTGTCACATTTTGGCTGCTTAGTTGGCGAGCTTATCGTCAATAGACGTTAAACTCTTGAAATATTTTTGTTTGTTTAAAGACCCGAGGTAAAGAGAATGGGTGGTATCAGTGTTTGGCAACTTCTAATCATTGCTGTAATTGTTGTATTGCTATTCGGAACAAAGAAACTACGCGGTATCGGTGGCGATCTGGGTGGTGCCGTTAAGGGCTTCAAAAAAGCGATGAGCGAAGATGAACCTGCGAAAAATGACAAAGACGCAGACTTCGAACCAAAAAGTCTAGAAGAGCAGCAGAAAAAAGAAGCTGCTCCTGAAACGAAAAAAGACAAAGAGCAGGCGTAAAACGTGTTTGATATCGGTTTTTGGGAACTGGTATTAATATCTGTTGTTGGTCTGGTCGTTCTTGGGCCGGAGCGTTTGCCTCATGCTATTCGCAGCGTGTCTCGCTTTATCGGTGCCGCTAAGAGTATGGCAAATAGCGTCAAAGACGAATTGTCACACGAGCTGAAAGTCCAAGAGCTGCAAGAAAACTTGCGCAAAGCAGAACAAATGGGGATGGATGATTTGTCCCCTGAGTTGAAATCTTCAGTTGAAGAGTTGAAGAAGGCAGCGCAATCTGTAAATCGTCCTTACGCAAAGAACACCGATTCAGAGGCTGAGCCTGTAAAAACAGAGCCAGCAGTCGAAGAGGCCGTGAAAGCGCAAGAGAGCAAGGTTACAGCGGCAGATAAGAAAGCCGAATAGTCTCATTAGGAGGAGCTACTAGTGATTGGTAGCTCCTTTTTGATCTGGTTTTTAATAAGAGGTTTGCCATGTCTACCGTCGAGCAGACACAACCTTTAATTAGTCATTTGTTGGAGCTTCGCAACCGACTACTGCGTTCAATCCTCGCAGTGTTGGTCGTGTTTGTCGGACTAATTTATTTCTCTAACCACATTTACGAGTTTGTTTCCGCACCTTTAGTAGAACGTCTACCTGAAGGCGCGACCATGATTGCTACGGATGTAGCGTCACCTTTTTTTACGCCACTTAAGCTGACGTTAATTGCTTCGGTATTTATTGCGGTGCCGTTTATCTTGTATCAAGTGTGGGCATTTGTAGCGCCAGGTTTGTACAAGCATGAACGTCGATTGATCATGCCACTGCTGTTCTCTAGTTCGCTATTGTTCTACTGTGGAGTGGCATTTGCCTACTTCGTGGTATTTCCATTGGTGTTTGGCTTCTTTACCGCCATCTCTCTTGGTGGAGTAGAGTTTGCAACTGATATCTCGAGTTATCTCGACTTTGTGCTGGCGCTATTTATGGCGTTTGGTATCGCATTCGAGGTGCCTGTTGCGATTATTTTGTTGTGTTGGACTGGGGCCACTACACCAGAAGATTTAAGACAGAAACGTCCTTATATTATAGTGGCTGCGTTTGTCGTAGGCATGGTGTTAACGCCACCAGACATGATCTCGCAAACCTTACTCGCTATTCCGATGTGTTTACTGTTTGAAGTCGGTTTGTTCTTCGCGCGTTTTTATACTCGTCGAAGCGAAGAAGTAGAAGCGGAAACCGAAGAATAAGGCTTATCTAGATGTGAAAAGCGGCTCAATTGAGCCGCTTTTTTTGCGGTTGGTTTTTTCTTGGGCTAATTACTTAACTTTCATGACGTAACCACATTTTGTGCATACGTATACCTCCTTGATGCCCAGCAGCTTTTGAAAAAAACTGCGCGGTACGCGTTGTAAGTAAGCACCATGTGTACACACTTCAACTTCCATGTTCATGCTGTTTTACATTTGTGCTAATTAATGGGCGTAAATCAGTATAGAAAAATAATGTGTCGAGTTGTCGACAGTTTTGCAAAGCGGACGAAGTAAAGTGACGATATGAGAAGTAAGTAGAGTTGCTAGTTAATTATTATGTTTATCAATAATTTTGTATGGATTGTTCTACTATTTCAACGGGTTGAATCGTTCATTCAATAGTTTAGGTGATAAAAAAGCGACGTTGATTTCGTCGCTTTTTTCAATTCTCGTGAATTAAATATTAAACAGCTTTTTGGCATTCTCAGTCGTTATGGCATCGATGGTTGCGATGTCGACATCACGCAAGTCGGCAACACGTTGTGCAACGAGAGAAGTGTAGGCTGGTTCATTACGTTTACCACGGTGTGGCACCGGCGCTAAATATGGACAGTCGGTTTCTAAAATGACCCACTGCATATCCAAATGTGGAATGACTTTATCCATCCCGCCATTCTTAAAGGTTGATACGCCACCCAAGCCTAAGTGGAAGCCTAGCTCATTGATTGCTTGTGCTTCTTCTAAGCTGCCTCCAAAACAGTGGAATACACCACGCAGACGACCATCTTGCTCTTGTCGTAGCAAAGTGAGTGTTTCTTCAATCGAATCACGAGTGTGGATAACGACCGGTAAATCCATCTCTTTTGCCCAGTTAAGTTGAGCTACGAACGCCATTTCTTGCTCAGCACGATAGGTTTTATCCCAATATAGGTCGATACCGATTTCGCCCACCGCAATAAACTTGTGTTTCTCAAACCAACCGCGGATGATCTCCAACGTTTGTTCAACATTGCTGTCCACATAACAAGGGTGCAGCCCCATCATTGAGTGGCATACGTCAGGATATGTCGCTTCGGTTTTTAGCATGGGCTCAATAGAGTCCAGATCGATGTTTGGCAACAGGATTTTATTAATGCCTTGCGTTAAGGCGCGTTGTACTACTTCATCGCGGTCGTTATCAAATTCGCTAGCATAGATGTGCGCGTGGGTATCGATCATCGTTACTCTCTGTGCTTCATGGTTGGTTTCGTATTCGAAGTATACTTGAGTGTGAGTGCTAGGTCATTTTCAGTTTTTTTCATTACCTTTTTCCAGATTGTCACTCGCAACATGCATCAAGAGTGATATGATTTTGTTCACCAGATGATTTGATCATCATAACCGTCCAGACAAGGAGAAAATGGTGTCTGTATCAATTCAAGGTCCATTCCCTGCACGCCGTATGCGTCGTTTACGTAAGCACGATTTTAGTCGTCGTTTGATGGCTGAGAACCAACTTTCTGTTAATGATCTGATTTACCCAATGTTCATTCTTATGGGTAAAGATCGTCGTGAGAGCGTGGAGTCCATGCCGGGTGTAGAGCGTTTGTCGATTGATTTAATGCTAGAAGAAGCACAATACCTTGCAAATCTAGGCGTTCCAGCAATCGCGCTTTTCCCTGTCGTAAACCAAGACGCTAAAAGCTTATGTGCTACTGAAGCCTACAACCCAGAAGGTTTGGTTCAGCGAGCAGTACGAGCGCTTAAAGAACACATTCCTCAAATTGGTGTAATCACAGACGTGGCACTCGACCCATTCACGACACATGGCCAAGACGGCATCATCGATGAAGATGGCTACGTAATGAATGATGAAACCACAGAAGTATTGGTTAAGCAGGCTTTGTCTCATGCAGAAGCGGGTGCTGACGTAGTCGCGCCTTCAGACATGATGGATGGCCGAATTGGTAAGATCCGCGAAGCATTAGAAAACGCGGGCTACATTCATACTCAAATCATGGCTTACTCGGCTAAGTACGCATCGAACTACTACGGACCATTCCGTGATGCGGTTGGCTCTTCTTCAAATCTAAAAGGCGGCAACAAGAAAAACTACCAAATGGACCCAGCAAACATTGATGAAGCGATTCACGAAGTGGCGCTAGACATCAATGAAGGTGCGGACATGGTGATGGTTAAACCTGGTATGCCATACTTAGATGTAGTTCGCCGAGTAAAAACTGAACTTCAAGTACCGACATTTGCTTATCAAGTCTCTGGCGAGTACGCGATGCATAAAGCGGCGATCATGAATGGCTGGCTCAAAGAGCGTGAAATTGTGATGGAATCACTATTGTGCTTCAAACGTGCAGGTGCAGATGGCATCTTAACGTACTTTGCGAAAGACGTTGCTGAGTGGTTGGCAGAAGAGAATGCACAAACTGCTCAACACCTAAATCGTACTCCGGAAGCGACAGAAGAGTAATTATCGCTCAGTGAGAAATACCAGACCAACAAGAGTTGTTCGTCTGTATATACCCAAGTAACCTCAGGCGGATTACAACAGTAACAATCCAAGGTGCTTGGGTATTTTTATTTTGGAGAAGAGAACAATGACAATGCTGATTCGTGAAGGCACATTGGAAGAAGCACTTCAAGTTGTGGCGCGTGTTACCGAGTTTTCGAAAGGAGAAACGGTAGACTCCATGACTCAACGTTTAGAAGAGAAAAACAGTTTAATCCTCGTTGCAGAAAAAAATGGCACGATTGTCGGCTTCAAAATAGGTTACGAATTAGAGGATGGTGTTTTCTATAGCTGGTTAGGTGGTGTTGTCCCTGAAGCTCGAAATGAAGGCGTGGCACAACTGCTTTTGGAAGCTCAAGAGGATTGGGTGGCAGAACAAGGCTACAACACATTAAAAGTGAAATCTCGAAACCAGTTTCCGGCTATGCTTCGCTTGTTATTGAGAAATGGCTATATCATTGAAAAGTTTGAAGAAAAAGTAAATCTTCGAGAATCTAGAGTGCATTTCATTAAAGCAATGTGAAAATAAATGAGATTTTTTCTCATTTAACTGTTGACTACGAAATGAGAATCATTATTATTAAACCTGTCTTAGGGAATGAGGAAAGTTCACAAGGACGTTGAGTGACTTATTAACAGAAGTTAATTAACTGAAAGTTGAGAAGTGATGAAACATTTTTCCGAGAACTTGCACGAATTCTTTTTGACACGACATTGCTCACATTGCTTCCAGTGTAATTTATAGCTTCTTGGTTAAGCTGCTCTATTTACAGAATTTGCTTTACCACTTCTGCTAGGCGACCCCATTCGGGTCGCTTTTTTCTTTTCTACGATTTCTATTTGACGTCACTATTAATATCTTTTCCACATGCGATGATCATTTTAGGATCGTTGATCTTCTCGCCGTCATGCGAATTTATTGTTATAAATCAATGGTTTGAGTTGGTGTTTTCTTGTGTTTTTTGTTATTGGATAACCAGTGGATAATTTCTATAAACAGAGTTATCCACAGGAGGTGGTGTTTTCGTGAATAAAGTCGGAAAAATTTACGCGACCTAGATCGAGCGAACAAGATAGATTCAGATCAGCAGTCATGGCATCCTAGGCAGATCTCTCAAGTACTGAATTGGATACAGACAATTATGGCAAGTATTCCTGAAAATCCGTTGATCCTTATCGACGGCTCTTCTTACCTATATCGCGCTTTTCACGCCTACCCGGGCACCATGAGCAATGGTGAAATTCCAACTAATGCCGTTTACGGCGTCGTGAACATGTTACGCAGCATGATGCGTCAGTTTGCGTCTGAGCGCATCGCGGTGGTTTTCGATGCAAAGGGAAAAACCTTTCGTGATGATATGTATGCAGAATACAAAGCGAATCGTCCGCCAATGCCGGATGACCTGCGTTGTCAAATTGAACCATTACACAATGTTATTCGTGCAATGGGTTTGCCGCTGATCTGTGTTCCTGGCGTCGAGGCGGATGACGTCATCGGTACGTTAGCATACCAAGCATCACAAAAGGGCATGCCTGTATTGATCAGTACTGGTGATAAAGACATGGCGCAGCTAGTGGATGATAACATTACTTTGATCAACACCATGACAAACGTCGTAATGGATCGTGAAGGTGTGGTTGAAAAGTTTGGCATTCCACCTGAGTTGATCATCGACTACTTAGCACTGATGGGCGATAAAGTAGATAACATTCCTGGTGTACCGGGTGTCGGTGATAAAACGGCGACCGCACTACTGCAAGGTATTGGTGGTCTGACGAAGTTGTATGAAAACCTCGATGATATTGCAGGGCTTGGTTTCCGTGGTTCTAAAACCATGGCGAAAAAGCTCATCGACAACAAAGAAAATGCCATGCTTTCGTATGAGCTCGCGACCATCAAATTGGATGTTGAGCTTGAGGAAACGCCAGAATCATTGCTGAAAGCGGAACCAAATAAAGACGAATTAGTGAAGCTGTATGGCCAACTGACGTTTAAATCTTGGTTGAATGAACTACTTGAAGGCGGTTCTGGATCTGTGGAGGCCGTAGAGCTTGCAGGATCTTCACAAGCTTCTTCTTCTCAAGCCGAGATGGAAACTTCTGCGGTAACAATCGATCGCAGCCAATATGAAACAATTCTGGATAAAGAAACCTTCAATGCTTGGCTAGATAAACTTCAAACGGCTGAGCTGTTTGCATTTGATACGGAGACCGATAACCTAGATTACATGCTAGCGAATCTAGTTGGTTTGTCATTCGCTGTCGATGAAGGTATTGCGGCTTATGTGCCAGTTGCACATGACTATTTAGATGCGCCTGAACAGCTTGATCGTGATTGGGTACTAGAACAGCTGAAGCCAATTCTTGAAGATGCAGCGAAAGCAAAAGTCGGTCAAAACTTAAAGTATGATGCGTCTGTACTCGCTCGTTACGACATTGAGCTAAAAGGTATCAAGCACGACACGATGTTGGAATCGTATATCTACAACAGTGTCGGCGGTAAACACGATATGGACAGCTTGGCGCTTCGCTTCCTACAGCACAGCTGCATTTCTTTTGAGCAAATTGCAGGTAAAGGCAAAAATCAGCTTACGTTTAACCAAATCGAACTGGAACAAGCATCGCCATACGCGGCAGAAGATGCGGATGTGACCCTTCGTCTGCACAATCGCTTGTTTGCTAATATCGAGCAGGATGAAAGCCTGAAGACAGTTTACGAAGAGATTGAAATGCCGTTGGTGCCAGTTCTTTCGCGCATTGAACGCACTGGGGTCTTTATTGATGAAATGAAGCTGAGTGCGCAGTCGGTCGAGATTACCGCTCGCCTTGATGAGCTTGAAAAGAAAGCGTACGAAATTGCAGAGCAAGAGTTTAATATGAACTCGCCAAAGCAATTACAAGCCATCCTATTTGAAAAAATGGGTTTACCGGTTGTGAAGAAAACGCCATCAGGCACACCATCGACGAATGAAGAAGTTCTGCAAGAACTCGCGCTAGACTACCCGCTACCAAAACTGATTTTGGAATACCGTGGTTTGGCGAAGCTAAAATCAACTTACACCGACAAACTGCCGAAGATGATCAACCCATCGACGGGACGTGTGCATACTTCTTACCACCAAGCAGTGACTGCAACGGGTCGTCTATCTTCTACTGATCCGAACTTACAGAACATTCCAATTCGTAACGAAGCTGGCCGTCGTATTCGTCAAGCGTTTGTCGCGCCATCAGGGCATAAAATCTTAGCGGTCGACTACTCGCAAATCGAACTACGCATCATGGCGCACCTTTCTGGCGACCAAGCGTTGTTGGATGCATTCCGTGATGGCAAAGATATCCACGCGGCAACCGCAGCAGAAATCATGGGTGTTTCTATTGAAGACGTTTCAAGTGAGCAACGTCGTCGTGCGAAAGCGGTTAATTTCGGTCTTATTTACGGCATGAGTGCGTTTGGTTTGGCGAAGCAATTAGGCATTCCTCGTGGTGAGGCTCAAGCGTACATGGATACATACTTTGAACGTTACCCAGGCGTGATGCAGTACATGGAAGACACACGCAGCACGGCAGCAGATAAAGGGTATGTTGAAACGATTTTTGGTCGACGTTTGCATTTACCAGAAATCAAATCGCGCAACGGGATGCGTCGTAAAGCTGCTGAACGTGCGGCAATCAACGCACCAATGCAAGGTACGGCTGCGGACATCATTAAGAAAGCGATGCTGTTGGTTGATCAGTGGATTCAGGAAGAAGGCAATGGTCGTGTGAAGTTATTAATGCAAGTACACGATGAATTGGTCTTTGAAGTTGAAGAGTCATCATTGTCCGAAATTGAAAGTAAAGTACAGAAATTGATGGAATCTGCAGCAGAGCTAAAAGTACCGTTGGTTGCAGAAGCAGGTCATGGTGATAACTGGGATCAAGCTCATTAGTCATTTTTAGACCAAAATAACCAATTAATTATGAGCCAGCGCACAAACGCTGGCTTTTTTTTGAGATTAAAAAAGCTAGCGCAAAGTTAACTTTGATGTTGCTTAATAAAAGTTTCATGAAAAAAAACTACAAAAATTCTTTGCAATTCTGACCAATTGTTGTACATTAATACTCGTAGGGTACAGAGGTAAGATGTTCTATCTTTCAGACCTTTTGTTTCACGTTATTGGATTAGGCTGATTCAGCCGCCCCAGTCAGTTTTTGACTGGGGCGTTTTTTATTGGGCGAAAGAAAATTATTCTTTTGGATCAGTAACTTAAAGTAAGCCTTCAAAAACCTTCTTTTTTGACCTTTCTAAGTCACTGCAAAATCTCGATTTTTCCTTCAAATTTATTGCGTTATTCATCCTGTAAATTTACGCCAGTCACACTATTATTTTTTCTTGAAGGAAACTAAGTTACATCTTTTTGAAGCTTTGCTTGGCTTAACTGTCTGAATTGTAATGCTATTGGGTGTTTTTGGAGTGAATGTTTGGTGATAAACAGGAAACAAGAGCGCTTTTTAACCTATTGAAATCGAATCTCAGTTCAGCAATGCTTCGTCACATAACAATAATTACCAATTTTTCTCTCCCGTTATCCCTGCCAGGAAGGCGGGGATTTTTATTGCCTGTTATTTAGTTCAGATAAACAAAAGCCCCACCAAATGGTAGGGCCGTGTCGAAGAAATTTAACAAATATTGTTAATTATTCTTCATCGCTCGCAGGTGTCTCTTGTTCGTCTTCTTCTATCAGGTGCGCTAGTGCTGGTGCAAACCAGATATCCAGTTTTGCACGTAGTTGATCGACACCTAATCCTTTAAGTGAAGAGAACACATCAACAGAAACGTCACCACCGAAAGTTTCTACTTGCTTACGAACTTTCAGTAGAGTTTGTTTGCGTGCACCACTTTTTAGTTTATCTGCTTTGGTTAGCAAAACCTGCACAGGAATGTGGCTATCGATGGCCCAGAAAATCATTTGTTGGTCGAGATCTTTCATTGGATGACGAATGTCCATTAGAACCACTAAGCCTTTTAGGCACTCGCGTTTCTGTAGGTATTCACCCAAAGATTTCTGCCATTTGTTTTTCATCTCTACCGGTACTTGAGCAAAACCGTATCCAGGTAGATCGACAATGTGACAACCTTCTTCTACTTTGAAAAGGTTGATTAATTGCGTACGACCAGGTGTCTTTGATGTCTTGGCTAAGCTTTTTTGATTAGTTAGACGGTTAAGTGCACTCGATTTACCAGCGTTTGAGCGTCCTGCAAACGCAATTTCGACACCTTCGTCTTCCGGCAGGTGACGAATATCGGGTGCGCTGGTGATGAAATGCGTATTTTGGTAATGAATTTTTACGCTCACTGTTAACTCCATCTCGACTTTGTGTAGTCGATTGATTACTTTTTTGTGAAAATGTGTAAAATAACCGTGCTCGGCATAAGGTCGCCTATTGTACCATGAGTGTACGCGGTATGTTCACATTCCGTGGTACTGGAAGCTTGATAATTATAATGGAATGTCATGAAGAAATTAGCGCTAATTTTGAGTCTTTTAGCCAGTTGCTCAGTATGGGCCCAAGGTAATATTGAGGCTGGTAAAGCAAAATCACAAACCTGTGTCGCCTGTCACGGAGCAGATGGCAACAGTGCAATAACAACGTACCCGAAACTCGCAGGCCAACACGCTAAGTATCTTGAGAAGCAGTTAAAAGAACTTAAGCTAGGCATGACAAGTGGTGGTAAACAAGGTCGTTACGATCCTGTAATGAGTGGTATGGCAATGCCACTGAGCGATGAAGATATCGCAGACCTATCTGCTTACTACGCTTCGCTACCAGTTTCAGAAAACTCAACACCTGAAGATGTAGTAGCAAAAGGCAAAACGCTTTATACCGCTGGTGATGCCGAGCGTGGCCTAACCGCATGTATTGCATGTCATGGTCCTCGTGGCAATGGTACTGAGCTTTCAGGTTTCCCGAAAATTTCTGGTCAGCATGCTGACTACATCAAAGCTCAGCTAGAAAAATTCCGTGATGGCGACCGTGGTAATGATATGAATGCCATGATGCGCGACATCGCGAAGAAAATGACAGACGAAGATATCGAAGTGCTGTCTAAATACGTTGGCGGTCTGCACTAATATACCTAAATCGCTCAAGATCCTGCATCTTGAGCTGGTTGGGTAGATGTCCCTACATCGTTCGAGCAACTTGTACAAAAATGCCCTAGTGAATCCACTAGGGCATTTTTGTTCGTGACAGATATCACAGTCGAGTTTGGATACGAAAGCGATAGTTGGCTCGGCAGTTTGTGAGACATTTGCCATACTTGATGTTGGCTTTTTCTTGTTAGTGTTTTTAAGTTTTTGATTAAATGATAATTTTGATTTTTTAGAAAAATAGGCGGATTTTTTTTTCAACCCATTACTTGTGAGCATAACGGGATGGCGTAAAGTAGAAGTCGTTCACAGGGGGTGAATGTAAGGATTTAAGACCACGGTTTAGGTCTCCAAGGATGTAGCTCGGATGCTTGGTGATTTAGAAAGGGATTTAGATAGGTAGGGAGCCTATCAGATAAGGATGGTCATCTCGTCTGACGGTTAAGACAGTGAAACGGATCAGGCACAGGAAGTTGCTCAGTAGACAGGAAGTAAACGGATAGCCAAAACTCATCAGGAAGATGAAAAACAACTCTTTTTGGCAGGGAAAGCTCTAAAAACAAAGGGATCATTGGTGCACCAAATGTGTGCAACACAGTTTCGCCAATTGATGGCACTTAGAAAGCGACAGTCTGACTGTCGCTTTTTTTATATCCGTTGACTTGCTCAGTCGTAACTTGAATTGAGATTACTGCACTTATTTAGCTTTATAGGTTGTAAACAAAGTTTTTTAATAAAAATTGCTGAAAAAATACTCAACAACACTCCAATCCGAGTTCACTTTCTGGTATGTTTCGCATCCCTGTTTGAGGAAGTCAGCATGCATACCTGTCCTTTATGCCAAAATCAGCGCACTCACCATTATTTTGAAGATAAGCGTCGTGAATATCTTCAATGTGAGCAGTGCAGCTTGGTATTCGTAAATCCAGGCCAACGTTTGGATGCGGAAAGCGAAAAAGCTCACTATGATTTGCATGAGAACAACCCCGATGATTTGGGTTACCGACGCTTTTTGTCGCGTATTGCTGACCCGATCACAGAGCGAATTTCTCCACAATCAAATGGTATCGACTTTGGTTGTGGTCCTGGCCCAACGCTCTCCTTGATGCTGGAAGAGGCGGGGCACAACATGGCGTTGTACGATCTCTACTACCACCCTGATACGTCGGTTTTAGAAAAAACGTACGACTTCATGACAGCAACAGAGGTGATAGAGCACCTCTACCACCCAGATTTGGTGTGGAAGCAATGGTTGAATTTAGTTAAGCCAGGGGGCTGGATAGGCCTGATGACGAAAATGGTCATCGACGTGGAGGCTTTCAAATCATGGCATTATAAGAACGATCTCACTCACGTAGTGTTCTTTAGTCGTGACACGTTCCAGTTCCTAGCAGAGCGGGATAAGCTCGAACTCGAATTTATTGGTAATGATGTAATTTTACTGAGGAAACCCCAGTAATGAGCCGTAGTAAAAAATCTAGAAAACCGGGTGCCGCTGGTGCACCTGAGTTTGTTGTAACTCGTAACCGTACAGAATCTGATGTGGAAGGCCGCTTACGCAAGCGTGCTAAAAAGCGTAAAGGTCTGAAAACGGGTAACCGTAACTCAGAAGTTAACGAGCAGAAAAAGCAAGCTGCTGCACAAAATCGCGACCCGCGCTTAGGCAGCAAAAAGAAAATACCTCTGATTGTTGAACCTGCGAAGAAAATGACGAAGCAAGAGCGTCGTTTGTCGGCAGAGCAAGAACTAGAGATGCTAGAAAATGACGCGCAATTGAACGTGTTGCTAGACCGTATTGAAGCGGGTGAAAACCTGGGCACAGGTCTACAGAAATTCGTCGATGAGAAACTCGATCGCATTGAGAAGCTAATGGACCAACTAGGTTTGTTGGAACCTGAAGAAGAGGAAGACTTCACTGCACCTGCTGAGAAAAGCACGCGCAACGATGATGACTTGCTGGCAGATTTCGACGACATTAATTTCGACGACTATAAAGGATAATTAAGCTATGAATGTAACCTTATTAGCTATTGCTGGTGTTGTGATTATCATCGCACTCGCTTCTTATGCAGGTTACCTTCTGCTTCAATTGAAAAAGCAAAAGGAATTGCAGCTGAAGCATCAAAAATTGGCGATAGACAAACGTAACGCCAACATTTTTGAGAATGTGCATACCTTGTGTCAGGCGGGCATTCAAGGCCAGTGCGATTTATCTGAAATCAGTATCCGTGTGTATAACATCATGGATTATGTACAAGGTGAAGACCGCGTTGATTTCGATAAAACGTACCCTGCGATTTCTGAGCTTTACCACATCGTGAAAGATATGGCGCGTGGCGAAGAACGCCAAAAACTTGCCAAGAAAGAGCGTATGCAACAGAACTTGACGCGTCATAAAGCGGAAAGCCGCCTCACTGATGCGATTATTGAGGAGCTCAAAGTGTTGCAGAAAAACGTCCAGCCACTGAATAATCAAATCAATATTCAGATGATTTAAGCGCGACCCTCAATAGTCTCCTTATGGCTAATGGGGGTATCGTGATCACGCTAGCACTTCTTTAGTTTTATACTTAAAAAGCCAGTCGGCGTTGCCACGCTTGTCATCGTCGTATGGCAAAATAGCGGCTCTGAATATCGGGTGACGGCTTTCGTTGCCCTAGCATTTAACGGAAAGTACCACCATGTCGAATCAACACACTGAATCGAAACAGCAAATCGTCTGGGATCAAGCGGTATTGGATAAGTACAACTATTCCGGGCCTCGTTATACGTCGTACCCAACGGCGCTGGAGTTTCATGAAGCGTTCACCATTTCTGATTATGATATGGCATGCACTCAATACCCAGAACGCCCATTATCGCTGTACGTACACATTCCGTTCTGTCACAAGCTTTGTTACTACTGTGGATGTAATAAAGTCATTACGCGCCACTCGCACAAAGCGGATGAATACCTCGACGTGCTTGAACACGAAATTCGTCAACGTGCTGCATTACTTGTGGGTCGCACCGTGACGCAATTGCATTTTGGTGGTGGTACACCGACGTTTCTCTCTGAAAAGCAAATCACGCGTGTAATGAGCCTGCTACGCCAAGAGTTTACTTTTAGCAGCGATGCTGAAATCAGTATCGAGGTTGACCCGCGTGAAATCGAGCTGACCATGCTGGATCATCTGCGTAGTGAAGGCTTCAATCGCTTGAGCATCGGTGTTCAGGACTTCAACAAAGAAGTGCAAAAGCTGGTGAATCGTGAGCAAGATGAAGAGTTCATCGTTGCGATGGTTGCGCGCGCAAAAGAGTTAGGCTTTCGTTCGACGAACCTAGATTTAATTTACGGTTTACCGAAGCAGACCAAAGAATCTTTTGCCAAGACTCTAGAACAAGTGCTAGAGATGCAGCCGGGCCGTCTATCCGTGTTTAACTACGCGCACATGCCACAGCTATTTGCAGCGCAGCGTAAGATTAAAGACGAAGACCTGCCAAAAGCAGAGGAGAAGATGGCGATTCTGCAAGACACCATCACGACACTGACTGGTGCTGGCTACCAATTTATCGGTATGGACCACTTTGCTTTGCCGGACGATGAACTTGCTGTTGCCCAGCGCGAAGGTATTTTGCATCGCAATTTCCAAGGCTACACCACACAAGGTGAATGTGACTTGGTTGGCTTTGGTGTTTCTGCAATCTCGATGATCGGCGATGCTTACGCGCAAAACCAGAAAGAGCTGAAGAAATACTACGCTCAAGTCAACGAACTTCGTCACGCTCTATGGAAAGGGGTCTCGCTGGACTCCGATGATTTGCTCCGTCGTGAAGTGATTAAGCAGCTGATTTGTAACTTCAAGTTAGACAAGAAAGCCATTGAGTCTGAGTTTAAAGTGAGGTTTGAACAGTACTTTAAAGAAGATTTGCAGCTACTTCAGACCTTTATTAACGATGAGCTGGTGGAAGTGGATGATAATGAAATTCGTGTGACGCTGCGAGGTCGTTTGTTGATCCGTAATATTTGTATGAGCTTCGATAAATACCTACGAGCAAAGGCACGTCAGCAACAGTTCTCTCGTGTTATTTAATCAGAGATACAGATTCAAGATATAAAAAATGCCAGCAGATGCTGGCATTTTTTTATGTTTTCGCTGGATTTAAGCGCGATCTTTTACTTTTTCTCTCAGTTCCGATTTTTCTGCTTCTGAAAGGAACGCAATCTCAAGGCCATTGATTTGCGCTTGGCGAATCTGGTCTTGGCTCAGGCCAGCGGCTGGTGCCGCTACTTCGTATTCGTATGGCAGTTCGATACCTTCAACCGCTGGATCGTCAGTGTTCAAACACGCAAGAACGCCATGCTCTAGGAACTGCTTGAGAGGGTGGTTTTCTAGCGTTTCTACCGTACTTGTTTGGTAGTTTGACGTCAGGCAAGATTCAATACCAATGCGGTTTTCTGCTAGGTAATCCATCAGTTTTGGATCGTGAATCGCTTTTACGCCGTGACCGATACGAGTTGCGCCCAGCTCATTGATTGCTTGCCACATGCTCTCTGCACCTGCTGCTTCACCAGCATGGACCGTTACCCCAAGGCCAGCATCGCGTACTTGCTTGAAGTGAGACACAAAGCGATCACCTGGTTGGCCTAGCTCGTCACCCGCAAGGTCGACGGCAACGATGTGATCTTTCTGGCTCAGAATGCCGTCCAGTTCTTGTTGACATGCGTCAGTGCCAAATGTGCGACTCATGATACCGATCAGGTTGGCTTTCACGCCAAAATCGCGCATACCCGCTTGCACACCGTCCACGACGGCTTCAACAACCCCCTCTACTGGTAGTTTGTGTTTCATCGCCATGTAGTAAGGAGAGAAACGCAGCTCTGCGTAATCGATTTGTGCATTTAGCGCGTCTTCTACGTTTTCATACGCGACACGACGACACGCATCTAGGTCGCCCAGTACCGCAACACCCCAGTCGAGCTTAGAAAGGAAAGCAACAAGAGAGGGTTCCGCTTCGACAATTTGAACGTGAGGAGTGAGAGACTCAATATCGTACGCTGGTAGGGCAATGCCAAACTTTTGGCCTAGCTCAAGAATCGTTTTAGTACGAATGTTACCGTCGAGGTGACGGTGCAAATCAGTAAGAGGAAGGTTCTTCGTTATCATTTTGTCGATCCGGATAGTTATGAACTGGAACAGGGCCCAAACATCATCTGTGACAATACATGGGTAAGATTTGCAGTTAAGTATAAATAACAGTTGGGTAGATTGTCAGTAGAGGATGACTAGGAAATCAACGATTCTCGCTCTTTTCTACTTCATGTTCACCAAATGTGTTGGCCATTCTTCTAGTGGCATAGGGCGGCTGTAATAGAAGCCTTGCACCTGGTTACAGCCTAAAGAGCGCAGTAATTGTGCTTGATTGCTATCCTCGACACCTTCCGCGACGACATTAGTTTTGAGACCTGCTGTGATATTGATGACGGCAGCGACGACTGAACTGTTTAAGTTTTCTTGTGTGAGTTGATTGATGAAGGTGCGATCAATCTTCAAGCAGGTAAACGGCAGAGAGTGGAGGTAACCCAGTGATGAGTAGCCGGTGCCAAAGTCATCTATCGCGATACCAATACCCATTTCACGCAGTTTAGTCATATTTTCTAGTGTGGTCGGTGCGCTATCAATGATACGTGATTCTGTGATCTCTAGTGTGAGGTTACTTGCTGGTAATTTCGTGATATCCAATACGCTTGTCACCGTATCAACAAAACTTGGGCAGGATAGTTGATTAACAGAGATATTCACATGCAGTTGGAAGTCCGACGGCCACTGTTTGCTTTCGATCGCTTGGTAAGTGTCGCGACAAGCTTGTAACAGAATCTGTTGGCCGATGGCTTTGATCATGCCGCTTTCTTCCGCGATTGGGATAAAATCTAATGGTGACACCATACCTGAGTCGCTATGCCAACGCGCCAGTGCTTCGGCGCCACACACTGTGCCACTGACGAGATCCACAATCGGTTGGTAATGAGGAATAAACTCTCGGTTTTCAATGCCAGTTTGGATCTTGGTCAGCATTTGCGTACGAAACTTTGAAGCGCTCGCTAGTTCTGGGCTGTAGTGACAAACACCAGTCAGTGAGTCTTGTTTAGCGTAACTTAATGCGATGCTGGCGTTGCGTAACCATAAAGGCATGGTTTCGTTTGGCTGGGTTTGTACAATACCAAGTGAAATCTTCATCACTACATTCTCGCCTTCCACCATAAATGGGGTGGAAAAGAGTTGCTGTAATCGACGCTCGGTTTGTTTAATTTTGGTTTCAGTGTCGACATTTGAGAGAAACACCGCGAACTCATCACCACCAATCCGAGCCAATAATGCGTTGTCACGAAACTGCTGTTTTAACCTTTCAGCGATGCTGACCAACAGCTGGTCGCCGTTGTGATGACCCACACTGTCGTTGATATCTCTAAATTTGTTGATACCAAGTAAAAATAAACTGCCGTGACAAAGATCAGACTGATTTTCACAGATTTCGACCAAACCCTGACGGCTATATAAGCGTGTCAGAGAGTCATAAACCAACTGTTCACGCAATGCTTTGAATGAAGCTCTTAGATTGTTCGCCATTTCATTAAAAGCATGAACCAGTACGGTTGTCTCATACACATAACCAGGCTTTGGCATGCCGCTATCCCAATCCCCATTTGCCAGGTGCTGAGCGGCGGCGGCCGTCGCGTTAATTGGTCTGGTAACTCGGTTGAAAATGATCCAACTGATGGCGATCCCAAATAGGCTTACAATAATGCCAACGAGCCAACTCTCTTGCTGGCTTTTCGGTAACAGGCCGAGAAGCTCGGACTCCGAAATGGAGGTGCCAATAAACCATGTTAAGCCATCTTGGTCTCGATACGGGGTTAGCCGACTGAAAATACGTTGGCCATCATGTTCAAATGAAAAAGTATAAGGTTGCTTGGTGTTGTTGAGATCGAAAGACCGGACGCGGCTCGCACTGATTTTGATGATCGGGTCTGCGTTTTCAGCGGCAAGCAAACGCTGCCCTTTATCCGAAAATTTTGTGCCCCATGAGATGACGCTTCCCGGGCCTGAGTGAGCGATTAAACGATGATCTGGGTCCATGATGTAGACCGACGCTTTAGTGTTGTATTTTAACTCGCGCAGGAACTCGTTGAATGTATTGATACGAATGTCTGTCACCAAAACACCAGCAAATTGGTCGTGTTTGTACACCGGCGTCATGGCTGATAGCGTAATATCCTGGCGTTCATCAGCGTTGGTATAAATTTCAGACCAAGTGGCGTTTTGGCTCTCTGCAACGGGCTTATACCATGGGCGAGTGCGAGGATCGTATTGGGAGATAACCGTTCGAATGTTGTTACTCACATGGTTGGTTCCATAAATAACCAGATCACCATCGGTGTAGCGATCTTGCACCATTAAGGTGTAATCGTCAGAAAGCTCGCGGCGAAAGCCTGCAAAGTCGCCGTTTTCTGAACCAA
Source organism: Vibrio sp. D54 (assembly GCF_021728075.1). Lineage (NCBI taxonomy): Bacteria > Pseudomonadati > Pseudomonadota > Gammaproteobacteria > Vibrionales > Vibrionaceae > Vibrio > Vibrio sp. D54. Next base: position 87,134 of record NZ_JAKKCS010000005.1, read on the forward strand.
ATGCGATTACATCCAACTGCGGTATCGATTGGTAAAGATTTTTGAATGCACTCAGCAGGTAGTTTTGAATGTCTGAGGTATCGTGAGGGCGATAAAGGTTGTGATAGCTGACGTTGTGCGCGAGAGCCATAACCGCAGTAAAAGGCTTACGTAGATAGCTATTGAGGTGGTCGTGGACACTTTCGGTTAACACGGAAAGTTGCTTGTCACTGATATCCGTGACCACTTCTTCGTAACTTTGTTTTTGGACGTAGACAATGACACCGATCGCCAGTAAGAAGATCATGACAAATGGAATCAAAACAGCAGTACGCAGTGTAATTTGAGTCGTAGCAGTAGACATCGCCTAATCACATAGATGGTGGTGCGCCACAATTGTACTGATGTTTTTATTAATATCGAGTGACAAACGACGCTCGTTGTTAACGCACCACGTAAGTGATTGTCAGTACAATTCTTTTAATTTTCTGGTGAGTGTATTTCGCCCCCAGCCTAATACTTTAGCGGCATCTTGCTTATGACCTTTAGTGTGCTCTAAGGCTGCTTCTAATAAAATGCGTTCAAATTCTGGTAAAGCGTAAGAAAGCAGTTCTTTATCTCCTGCTGCGAGTGAATGCCGTGCCCAATCCGCTAATTGTTCTTGCCAACTACCATGTGCAGAGTCTGAAATGGATTTTTTCTCTTCGAGTAGTTCGCTTGGCAAGTCATTTGGTAACACTTCGCTACCACTGGCCATAACGGTTAACCAACGGCAAATATTCTCTAATTGACGCACGTTGCCAGGCCAATCAAGGCGGTTAAGAATCTCTACGGTTGACGGGTGGAGAGTTTTTGTTTCCACACCAAGCTCATCAGCCGCACGGATAAGAAAATGCTGTGTAAGCTTTTCAATGTCTTGCTTACGCTCACGCAGTGCCGGGATCTGCACGCGAATCACGTTTAAGCGATGAAAGAGGTCCTCACGGAAGTCACCTTCGTGAACCAGCTTTTCTAAGTTCTGGTGTGTTGCCGCGACAATTCGTACATCGACACTGATCGGAGAGTGACCGCCCACTCGATAAAACTGCCCGTCAGCTAGAACGCGTAGTAAACGAGTTTGAATGTCTAATGGCATGTCGCCGATTTCGTCTAAAAATAGAGTGCCGCCATTGGCTTGTTCGAATCGTCCTTGACGAACATTGTTTGCTCCCGTAAACGCGCCTTTTTCGTGGCCAAACAGTTCTGATTCAATCAAGTCTTTGGGAATCGCCGCCATATTGAGCGCAATGAAAGGTTTGTTAGCACGTGGACTGTGACGGTGCAGTGCATGAGCAACGAGTTCTTTACCCGTGCCCGATTCACCGTTAATCAAAACTGAAATAGAGGAGCGAGAAAGACGACCAATGGCGCGAAACACCTCTTGCATCGCTGGTGCTTCACCGATAATTTCAGGCGTTTCTGCTGGAATGTCTTCTGGAGAGAGCTGCTCGCGTTTGTTTTCGTGGCTGTGTGCAATGGCTCGCTCAACCAGAGTTAAGGTTTCATCAATATCAAAAGGTTTTGGTAAATATTCAAAAGCACCTTTTTGGTACGCATTCACTGCCGCATCTAAATCTGAGTGTGCGGTCATGATAATCACGGGAAGGTCTGGGTAATCGCGCTGTACTTGTTTTAGTAGCTCCAACCCATCAATACCTGGCATGCGAATGTCTGATACTAGAACATCCGGCACTTCGCGTTCGAGCGCCATTAACACGCTTTCCCCATCGGCATAGGTTTCACATTTGATGTTGGCAGAGGAGAGCGTTTTCTCCATTACCCAGCGAATTGAACTGTCGTCATCAACGACCCAAACATATCCTTTACTCATGTAGTAATCCTTGCAGCAAACCGAAAAACTGACGCGACTTGAAGTCCATTAGCGCAATCAGATCGGCAGATAAATAGTAAATGTTGTGTGACCAGGCCAGCTTTCTACGTCTATTTTTCCATTGTGCTGGTCGATCAAATTTTGCGAAATAGATAGCCCTAATCCAGTTCCTCCCTCGCGGCCACTGACCATGGGATAGAACAGCGTGTCTTGTAGTTCTGGTGGAATACCTGGGCCGTTGTCTGTGATTTCGACACGAGCAGCGAGTTTACAGCGTTTGCCGTGAATATTGGCTTGGTGCACCGTTCTGGTGCGAATGGTGATTTTCCCGTGTTCTTGATGGCTAAGAATTTGTGCGGCGTTGCTGACGATATTAAGCATTGCCTGTTCGATTTGGTCTGTATCCATCAAAATCTCTGGCAAGCTTGGGTCATAATCTCGTTCAATGACGATTGAGCGTTGTGACTCTAATTCAACCAGTTGGCGAACCTTTTCAAGAATTTGGTGCAGATTCTCTTGTGTCTTCTTACCTGGCTTCTGCGGTCCTAGTAATCGATCCACGAGCGCCCTTAAACGGTCTGCTTGCTCAATGATGATGTGTGTATATTCGGTGAGAGAGGGCTCTGGCAGCATTTTTTCTAACAATTGCGCCGCACCGCGTAAGCCGCCAAGCGGATTTTTGATCTCATGTGCAAGCCCTCGGACTAACAGCTTCGCCGCTTGTTGTTGGGCGTGTTGGTTCAGTTCTTGAGAGAGTCGGCGCTGCTGATCAATTTTGCGCATCTCGACCAGAAGCATTAACTGCTTTTGCCAAGTGATAGGGCTAACCGTCACCTCTAGCATTAAAGGGCGGCCATCAACAACGAAAGTGACGTCACTGTCGGTGATGCTTTGGCCACTTTGCAACGGTTGAGTGAGCAGCGCGAGATCCAGCGACGCATGCTGAATCAATTGAGAAAGTGATTGTTCAATAATTCGTTTGGCGCTTTGAGAAAACAGCAATTCGGCAGCCGGATTGGCATAACGGATGGCCAATCCATCATCAAGAATCAGCGTTGCTGTCACCATATTGTTGAGAATGGCACTAGGAAGACTGGTATCCACATTACGTCCTTGTTTTGCTTTAAGATTGTGCAATGCACAATAATGGTGCAATTGAACGTTAAGTATGGCGAATAAATCTTAGAAGAAAAAGTGAAAAGCATCGCTGTGATGTGATTTTTTTCACCAGATATTCTATTTTGCCCCTTTTACGGTCGGCTTAACACTTGCTCTATGTAAATGCACCGTTATAGGGCTAGTAGATGCAATAAGCTTGCCGCTTCTTTTCGCGTGCACAGCAAGTGTGTGAGTGCCTCGGTCAATATTGTTTAGCTGCCACACTATATGGTTTTGTGGTGCACCATAAGGTTTTCCATCGAGTAACAATTGCAATTGCTCACCGATACCAAGCTTGCGATTGGTTTCTAATTGAATATTGATGATGCCTCGATTGCTGCGGATGGTCTCGTTGTGCTTGGGAGTCAGCATCGAGAGTTGTAATGGGAGAGGCTTCTCGGTTGTTTTATCTGGCTTGTTTTGTGATGCAGTAGATGGCGTAGTCTGAGGTGCGAGCGATTCAGTACTTTCTACCTCAGGAGCTGGTGCGCTGGCTTCAAGGTTTGGCAGTGCGATCGCTTTTGCTCCTTTGTTTGGCGTATCACTAAAGTGAACCACGCCATTTTCATCTACCCACGTATACGCGACCTGCGCGAAGGCGATAGAGGCGATTAACAATCCGCTGAGTGCACACAGTGATGGAATAAGCTGAACTTTCATTGCTCACCTTCTCTTGTTCGATGATTTCACGTTTCAATGGCTTAGCTCTTTGACCTGTAAGGAAAAATTCTAAGCGTATTTTTATTATCCCCTCATGTTAAACGTCGAAGCTTGAGTGGCGAATACAAAAAAGGCCCGCCTGCGAGGCGAGCCTAATATTTTATTGCTGTGTTTACATTTTACACAGTGTCGACCTTACACAGAGTAGTAAAGTTCGAACTCAACAGGGTGAGTTGTCATGTTCACACGCTCTACGTCCTGAGACTTAAGGTCGATGTACGAATCGATGAAGTCGTCAGAGAATACGCCGCCCGCTGTTAAGAACTCACGATCAGCATCTAGCTCTGCTAGCGCGTCTTTTAGTGAGTATGCAACAGTTGGGATTTCTGCTGCTTCTTCAGCTGGAAGATCGTAAAGGTCTTTATCCATCGCTTCGCCTGGGTGGATCTTATTCTTGATACCGTCAAGACCAGCCATAAGCATTGCTGCGAAACATAGGTATGGGTTCGCCGCTGGGTCACCGAAACGAACTTCGATACGACGTGCTTTCGGGCTTGGTACCACTGGGATACGGATTGAAGCAGAGCGGTTACGCGCTGAGTAAGCTAGCATTACTGGTGCTTCGAAGCCTGGTACAAGACGTTTGTACGAGTTTGTTGATGGGTTAGCGAATGCGTTGATTGCACGAGCGTGTTTGATGATACCACCGATGTAGTAAAGCGCCATTTCAGATAGACCGCCGTACTTGTCACCAGCAAATAGGTTTACGCCATCTTTTGCTAGAGACTGGTGAACGTGCATACCGCTGCCGTTGTCGCCAACAAGTGGTTTAGGCATAAACGTCGCTGTTTTACCAAACGCGTGAGCAACGTTGTGTACAACGTACTTGTAGATTTGGATTTCGTCAGCTTTGGTTGTTAGCGTGTTGAAACGAGTTGCGATTTCGTTTTGACCCGCCGTTGCCACTTCGTGGTGGTGCGCTTCAACAACAAGACCCATTTCTTCCATTACTAGACACATAGCAGAACGGATGTCTTGAGATGAATCTACTGGAGCTACTGGGAAGTAACCACCTTTAACGCCTGGACGGTGACCTTTGTTACCTTCTTCGTAGTCAGAACCTGTGTTCCATGCCGCTTCTACGTCGTCGATCTTGAAGAAAGAGCCTGACATGTCTGTCGAGAACTTCACGTCATCAAATAGGAAGAATTCTGGCTCAGGACCGATAAGTACAGTATCTGCAACACCTGTAGAACGCATGAAGTCTTCAGCGCGTTTTGCGATAGAGCGTGGGTCACGGTCGTAGCCTTGCATTGTTGCAGGCTCTAAGATGTCACAACGGATATTTAGTGTTGCGTCTTCCGTGAATGGGTCAAGCACAGCAGAAGATGCGTCAGGCATCATTACCATGTCTGATTCGTTGATACCTTTCCAGCCAGCAACTGATGAACCATCGAACATTTTACCTTCTTCGAAGAAGTCTGCGTCGATTTGGTGAGCAGGGATCGAAATGTGCTGCTCTTTACCTTTTGTATCAGTGAAGCGTAGGTCAACAAACTTAACTTCGTTTTCTTGGATCAGCGATAGAACGTTTTCTACTGACATCTTGGATAACCTCCAGTGTTAATAAGCGGTAAAAGCTCGATTTATGAATTATTCATGAAACCTGGCATTGATTAATCAATTTGACTTTTCATTAATCGATGCTGTTTTAACTAAAGCCAAAACCGTGCCAAAAAAAATATTCCATTAATTTCAAGCAATTGTGTTTTTGAATGCTAGTTTGGTGCACTTGCTTGCACCAAAATGATCTTTGCTTGCACTATTATGGTGCCAAAAATCATTGTTGCACCATAATGTGACAGGTACATTGCGTATTCAGCCCAGTTTTTGAGCAAGAGTCAATTTGAATTATGCATCGATTAGAATAAAGTTGCGTTTAATCAATTCGTTCTGAGGAAGAAAATGGGCATTAAGCGTAAAAATCGCAGAAATGCTCGGGAGTAGATCACATATTTCTAGGCTTTTTGCTAAAATCTGGTACATTATGGCCGTTTTTTTAATCAGCAAATGTCGCCAGAGAGCACCCGTTCTCAGCGTGGGGGCATTTCATCTATCTAAGTGAATCAATATCCATGGCTACTCCACAGATTGATAAATTAAGAAATATCGCGATCATCGCGCACGTTGACCACGGTAAAACCACGTTGGTTGACAAGCTGCTACAACAATCAGGCACGCTTGAGTCTCGCGGTGAAGCTGAAGAGCGAGTCATGGACTCGAACGACATCGAGAAAGAGCGCGGTATTACCATTCTTGCTAAAAACACAGCAATCGACTGGAACGATTACCGTATCAACATCGTAGATACTCCGGGACACGCGGACTTCGGTGGTGAAGTTGAGCGTATCATGTCGATGGTAGACTCTGTACTACTTATCGTTGACGCAGTTGATGGTCCAATGCCTCAAACGCGTTTCGTAACACAAAAAGCGTTTGCTCACGGTTTAAAACCAATCGTTGTAATCAACAAGATTGACCGCCCTGGCGCACGTCCTGATTGGGTTATGGACCAAGTGTTCGACCTGTTCGACAACCTAGGTGCAACTGATGACCAGCTAGACTTTAAAGTAGTTTACGCATCAGCACTTAACGGTTGGGCTTCTCTAGAAGAAGGCGAAACTGGCGAGAACATGGAACCACTATTCCAAACTATCGTTGATGTTGTTGACGCGCCAAATGTTGACCTTGATGGTCCACTACAGATGCAAGTTTCTCAGCTAGACTACAGCTCTTACGTTGGTGTTATCGGCGTGGCTCGCGTAACTCGTGGTAGCGTTAAACCAAACCAGCAGGTAACCATTATTGGTGCTGACGGTAAAACTCGCAACGGTAAAGTGGGTACAGTAATGGGCTACCTTGGCCTAGAGCGTCACGAAGTGGAACAAGCTAACGCGGGTGATATCATCGCAATCACTGGTCTTGGCGAGCTGAAAATTTCTGACACTATCTGTGCACAAAACGCAGTAGAAGCATTACCACCATTGTCTGTTGATGAACCAACAGTAACGATGACATTCCAAGTAAACACGTCTCCATTCGCGGGTAAAGAAGGTAAGTTCGTAACGTCACGTAACATCCTTGAGCGTCTTGAGAAGGAATTGGTACACAACGTTGCACTACGCGTTGAGCAAACAGACGATCCAGATAAATTCCGCGTATCAGGTCGTGGTGAACTTCACCTTTCTATCCTGATCGAAAACATGCGTCGTGAAGGCTTCGAGCTAGCAGTATCTCGTCCAGAAGTAATCATCAAAGAAGAAGATGGTCAGTTGATGGAACCGTTCGAAACGGTAACGATCGACGTAATGGAAGAGCACCAAGGCGGCATCATGGAGAACATCGGCCTACGTAAAGGTGAGCTGAAAGACATGTCTCCAGACGGTAAAGGTCGTGTGCGTATGGACTTCGTTATGCCATCACGTGGTCTGATCGGTTTCCAAACGGAATTCATGACACTGACTTCAGGTTCAGGTCTTCTTTACCATACGTTTGATCACTACGGCCCTCACAAAGGCGGTAACATCGGTCAACGTGTAAACGGTGTACTAATCGCGAACGCGATGGGTAAAGCGCTAACTAACGCACTGTTCAACCTTCAAGAGCGTGGTCGTCTATTTATCGGTCACGGTGTTGAAGTTTACGAAGGTATGGTTATCGGTATTCACAGCCGTGACAACGACCTAACGGTAAACGCACTGAAAGGTAAGCAGCTAACCAACGTTCGTGCATCAGGTACAGATGACGCACAGGTTCTTACTCCGCCAATCAAGATGACTCTTGAGCAAGCACTAGAATTCATCGATGACGACGAGCTAGTAGAAGTAACGCCTGAAAGCATCCGTATCCGTAAGAAGTTCCTAACGGAAAGCGACCGTAAGCGTGCTTCTCGTGGCGCGAAATAATTTTCGTTAAGCGATTCAATTAAGAAGAAGCCTCGAGTTATGCTCGGGGCTTTTTGTTTTCTGGAGTTGAATATGAACCCGATTATTATCACCGGTGGGCCTGGTGCGGGAAAAACAACACTGCTGAATGCGCTAGACGCGTGTGGTTACGCCACGTTTCCTGAAGGGTCTCGCGACTTGATTGAGCAGCAAAGCCAGTTAGAAAATGGTATTTTGCCGTGGACGAATTTACCTGAGTTTGCCAAGTTATGCCTTGGGTTGATGGACAAACAAAAGAGTGATGCGCGTTGTCATGATTTTGCGTTTGTTGATCGCGCCATCCCCGACATCATTGCATACCTGCAAGTGGGCGGCTGTAAGGTTGACCAAGCTTTCTTAACCGAAAGTGCTGGGTACCATAGTCAGGTGTTTACTTGTCGACCTGAAGCATCCATTTACGTACAAGATGAAGTGCGTCCGCACAGCTTTGAAGAAGCATTGGAGATTCATCAGTCGTTAGTGAGTGTCTATACTGAGTTGGGTTATGAAGTGATAGAAGTACCATGGGGAACTGTGCCAGAGAGAGTAGGCTTTGTTCGAAGAGTCATCGGTTTACTCGGTAAGGTCGCCGACTAAAACCTCCTCGCTAGGAGGAGGTCTGAATCATTTACTTTTGATTGAGCTTTTGTAGGAATTTATCGGACTCTGCAATCGCTTCGTTCATTTGTTTGATCGCAAACTGAATGTCCTTCTCTAAGCTAGAGAACTCACCTTGCAAAGAACCAATCGCACTGGCGTTAAGGTTGTGTTTTAAGTACAACGTGTTGTCACGCAGCGTGTCCAGTACCGGTGTCATCTTTTTCTCTGCACGCTTCATAGCGCTAAGCATGGTTTTGTACGAGGCTTTGGTTTCACGTAGCTTTTGCTCGCTTGAACGACGCAGTTTCGCACTCGAGTACAGCTCTAGCTCATCTTGCCACTCATCAAACAGTGCGCCGGATACGTCTTCAATCGCAGCAATACGGTCACGTACGTCTTGAGCCGCTTTTTCGCTATCTTCGTATTTGTCATTGATGTTGTTGTAGACATTTTCTAGCTCACCACCATCAAAGTTGGTGATCGCAGATAAGGCTTCAAGTGCACTGGTGAATTCTTCTTGTGCATCTTGTTGAGATTCTTTGGCATCTTCGACGCGGTCGACCATAATATCTCGTTTATGATACCCAACCTGCTCCATTGCTGAGTAATAAGCAGATTGACACCCTGTTAAAGTGAAAATTGATAGTACAATTGCTAATAAATAAGGCATTCTTATGTCCTCGGCGCTAATTATGGGATGAACTATGAACCAGTTATCAGAGAGTTACAAGGCGAGATTAATCAATCTACTGCCAAGTTGCGTCGCGTTTTTTAAGTATCTTCTTAAGCGATTAACGCATGACCGTGTGAATGTGAACGCGGGCTATCTTGCCTACATTACCTTGTTATCCATCGTGCCAATGCTGACGGTATTGTTATCAATATTGTCGAAATTTCCCGTTTTTGCGAACGTTGGTGAGGTGCTGCAAGGCTACATTATTGAGAATTTTGTGCCAGCTTCTGGAGAAGCTGTACATACGGCATTACAGGAATTTGTGGCGAATACGGGCAAAATGAGCGCGGTTGGCGGTGGGTTTTTATTCATCGCAGCGGTCATGCTGATTTCCAACATTGATAAGAACTTAAACTACATTTGGCGAGTTAAAGACAAGCGCCGTTTAGTCTTTTCATTCTCTATGTATTGGATGGTACTCACGTTAGGGCCGATCATGGTCGGTGCGAGTATTGCGGCGACGTCGTACGTGACTTCGCTGCAAATTTTAGAGAACGAGACATTATCTGGTGCGTTTAATTTATTTCTGCGTTGGCTACCGTTGTTGCTGTCCTTTTTTGCTTTTCTTGGCTTGTATATTCTAGTGCCGAATAAAAAAGTACACCTCGCTCATGGTGCCATGGGGGCAGCAGTCGCCGCGATACTGTTCGAGTTGAGTAAAAAAGGCTTTGCGCTTTACATCACTCAGTTTCCGTCTTATCAGCTCATTTACGGCGCGTTAGCGGCGATTCCTATCTTATTTGTTTGGGTGTATTTATGCTGGATGATCGTGTTATTGGGGGCGGAAGTTACGGCTGCGCTTGGTGAGCGAGAGCACTGGAGTGAAGATTTAGACATGATACACTCGACCGCTGAATCTCAGTTAACAGATGAAGGAAGCGAGAGTAGTGATAGCGCTAATTCAACGAGTCAGTGAAGCAGCCGTCCGTGTGGATGGTGAAGTCGTAGGAGAAATTGATCGTGGTCTGCTGGTCTTATTGGGCGTAGAGAAGGACGACGATGAAGCTAAAGCAAAGCGTTTAATGGAGCGTGTTACAACCTACCGTGTGTTCGAAGATGACGAAGGCAAGATGAACCTGAACGTTAAACAGGTGGAAGGAAAAGTGCTGGTGGTTTCTCAATTTACGCTGCCAGCGGATACAAAAAAAGGCACGCGAGCTGGCTTTTCTCGCGGTGCGCATCCTGTGGATGCAGAGCGCTTGTATGATTACTTTTCTGACTTGTGTGAAGAAGTTTTACCCACACAGCGTGGCCGCTTCGCTGCCGATATGAAAGTGTCCTTGGTGAATGACGGTCCAGTAACGTTTTGGTTGCAGGTCTAATCTGGTAACACAGGCGCCATAGTCTAAGCTTTAACTCCAAGCTCATGGAATTGGCTTGGAGTAATTTTTCCGACACTGATTAGTGTTGTGCTTTCAAAGGATTGATATGTTCAAACTCATTACTCCCAAAACCGATAATCAGATAAACAAGTATTATCAGTTTCGCTGGCAACTGCTTCGTGAGCCATGGCGTATGCCGATCGGCTCAGAGCGCGATGAATACGACGAAATGAGTCATCACCGCATGATTGTTGATGGTCGAGGTCGTCCTATGGCGATTGGCCGTTTATACATTACGCCGGACAATGATGGCCAGATCCGCTATATGGCGGTTAAAAATAATCGCCGTAGCAAAGGGATGGGTTCGCTGGTTTTGGTTGCACTAGAGTCGTTAGCACGCCAAGAAGGAGCGAAACGCTTGGTGTGTAATGCCCGTGAAGATGCCATCGCCTTTTATGAAAAAAATGGCTTTGAGCGTCGAGGTGAGCTGACCGATGAGCGTGGCCCTGTGCGCCATCAGCAAATGGTGAAGCAACTGGATCCGATGGCCAATGTGTTACGTCGCCCTGAATGGTGTACTGAGCTTCAACAGCGCTGGGAGCAACAAATCCCAATTAGCGACAAAATGGGGATCAAAATTAACCAGTACACGGGTTACCAGTTTGAATGCTGTGCGCAGCTTAATCCTAACCTTAATCCGCATAACACCATGTTCGCCGGGTCAGCTTTTACCTTAGCAACCTTGACAGGGTGGGGGATGACGTGGCTGCTGCTTAAAGAGCGTGGGTTGCACGGTGATATTGTGTTGGCCGACAGCTCGATTCGCTATCGTCAACCAGTCGAACAAAACCCCGTGGCGAGTACTTCGTTGGATGGGATCAGTGGTGACCTAGACCGATTGGAGTCGGGACGCAAAGCACGCATCGTTATTCACGTAGTGATTTATAGTGGTGACACGCCAGCTGTTGATTTTGTCGGTACCTATATGCTGATACCGAACTACTCGCAGTTACTCAGTTGCTGATGGGGTAAGCGCCGACTGACCTGCTGGGCGCTTATCTGTTTCACCTTCTTGCTCTGTCGGTGAGAGGGTTTGTTCTGCTGCGGAATTCGTGTCGGGTACTTCATCTTCTTCGATAACTTCTTCGTAAAGCTCTTCCTCTTGAGTCTCCAAATTGATGTTATCAATTACGATTGGCTGCTCGATGGAAGGTTCATTTTTCTGTGGAGTCTCAATATCAGTAGGCTCGGCCAGTTTTGATGCGTTCACGCACTCATTACGGTGGGTTTCGCCACTTAGTAGATCGCCTTCAATGTTTCCGCACGACTCTTCCAATTGATAAGTAATGCCACTTAGCGGGTTGTTGGCCATATCAAATGTTCCCCAAACCTTACCACTTATGGCTTTTCCTGAGATGGTGACCGGCTTTATGGCAACTTCCCCTCGTTGCGCGCTTAAACGCAGTGGACTTAAGGTAATGGCTTTGAGCGAATGATCCGCTTGGGACTTCAAGCGGGTATCTCGGAGATTGGCTTCCACTTCACCCGATAAGCTGTAGGCCAGCATGTTGCGATCACCTGATAACCCTTGTAGATCGAGGCTGAGATCGGAAAAACCATCAATAGCCAGTGTGTCGGGTAAAAAATAATCGTGGAAGAGCGATAAGGGAATACCATCAGCATTGACGTTGAGCGCCCAAGGTTGGCTCGGGGTACTCAAATCTATTTGTCCGATGCCTTCTACGTAGCCTTGCTCGAGTGGCGCAAAAAGGCGAGTCAATTGCCAAAAGCCATCTTTGCTTTGCATGGCAAGTGCTGCGTGAGACGTGAGTATTTGGTCATAGCTGGCGTTGACAACGCTGACTTCCAATTCGCCTTGCCAAAGGCCCCAACGTTGAGCCGACTGTTTAATATCAAGCTGTTGCCCTTCGATATTTAAACCGGAAAGTTGCCAATAAGGTTCGTGAGATAGCTGGATAATTTGGCTGCGCTCAATGTCGAGTCGTTCGATTGCAACATGCTCTAACTCGCTGGTGGCGGCGTGCCACCAATTTAGGTTGTCTTCTGGCTGTGTTGCCCACTTGAGGCCTTGAATAGAGGCTTCTTTGAGCTTCCATTGTGTTGGCGTGAACAATCCAGAAACTTGCACTCGACCTTGCTGCCAATCTAAGCTGAGCTCGTTGAGCTGGATTACTCCTGGCTCGATAGCGGCACTCAAACGTGGCTCTATTGCGGTTTGCTGCTGGAATCGAACGCTATCCGCCTGCAATGACACTTGAGCTTTTGTCTTCCAGAGAGACAGTGGCAGTGTGGCGTTTTCCACAGAAAGATCCAAGTTCTGCCAGTGCCAGTCGCCCCATTCAATATCGGCGTTAAGCAAATCTAAGCTATTAATATGATTAATGTTAAATGGTAGATCGTGCCAAGGTTTTGCAAGCAGTGATTGGCGCTGCGTATTACTCAGTTTCAGCTTGTTGATGGTCACATTTACTAAAGACCAGCCTTGAGGATACTGCTCCCCTTGCCCAGATATTTGACTGTTACGCCAGTTAAAAGAGGTGCCATAAAGCGTACTGTCTTGCGGTTTGTAGTCTATATCGACTAAGACTTGATTAAAGGCTTCGCCATTCCAATAGAGTTGGTCGGCCGCAAGTTGAACTTCGCCATATGGTATTAATTGATCATTCCATTGTGGTGATTGAATTTGAAGATCAATGCCATTGGCAGAGAAATGCTCGTCGGCGTAATCAATATTTTTGAGCGCGATTTGATGGAATAATACGTTCTCTAAAGCTGGGAGCTTTGGTGCGCCATACTGCAAGCTCATACCATCAATCAATAAACTATCAACGATCCATTTACCATCGCGATAAACATCGGGATTCATCCATAAATCGACTTGCTCGATGTAAGACGCATCGTCTCCGCTGGTGTTCACGCGTTGTAAAGTTAGGTGATAGGGAAAGTCATAACGCACGCTTCCGGCCCGGAAGGGAAGAGAAAAGGTGTTTGACAGCAAGCGCCAGGTTGCGTCCGCGTAAGATGTTGTTAGCAGCGCAATCGTAGCGGCCGGAATGGCAACTAAGATAACCAGTAACAGAAGTAGAACTCGACGCGCTGTTTTCATCTTTGCTAGAACCTACGTGTGTTATTAAATAAAACTAGATAGGCTTTAGCTTGTATCAATATTCTGTGGTATTCAATAAAAAGCCCCTCAAAAGAGGGGCTTGAAGCAATTTTTGTAACTTGTCCTACGTAAAGGTGATAAGTTAATGCCAACTTTTCACTGCGTTTACGCGACGTCGCTGTTACTCGATTTAATCAATCTGAGGACCAGCCGCAACCAGGGATTTACCTTCAGCGTTGTCTGTGTATTTATCAAAGTTATTGATAAAGCGCGCTGCTAAATCTTTCGCTTTGCTTTCCCACTGAAGTGGGTCAACGTACGTGTCGCGAGGGTCTAGAATGCTAGGATCCACACCTGGTAGTGAAGTCGGTACTTCAAGATTGAAGATAGGAATGTGCTTAGTTGATGCATCTTCAATCGAACCATCAAGAATCGCATCAATAATTCCGCGCGTATCTTGAATCGAGATACGTTTGCCAGTGCCGTTCCAACCTGTGTTCACTAGGTAAGCCTCAGCGCCTGCTGCTTCCATGCGTCTAACCAGTACTTCTGCGTATTTAGTTGGGTGAAGCGTTAGGAACGCCGCGCCGAAACAAGCAGAGAAAGTTGGTGTTGGCTCAGTAATACCGCGCTCTGTTCCCGCTAGTTTGGCGGTAAAGCCAGACAGGAAGTGGTACTTAGTTTGCTCGGGTGTCAATTTAGATACTGGAGGCAGTACGCCAAATGCATCGGCTGATAGGAAGATCACTTTATTCGCGTGACCGCCTTTTGATACTGGCTTAACGATATTATCGATATGGTAGATAGGGTAAGAAACACGTGTGTTTTCTGTTTTCGAACCATCATCAAAGTCGATAGAACCATCGCCACGTACTGTTACGTTTTCTAGCAGTGCATCACGACGAATTGCGTTGTAGATGTCCGGCTCCGCTTCTTTCGAAAGTTTGATGGTTTTTGCGTAACAACCACCTTCGAAGTTGAAGACACCGTCATCATCCCAGCCGTGCTCATCATCACCAATTAGCGCACGTTTAGGATCAGTCGACAGGGTCGTTTTACCCGTACCAGATAGACCGAAGAATACCGCTACATCGCCATCTTTGCCCATGTTAGCGCTACAGTGCATTGATGCGATGTCTTTTAGTGGAAGGAAGTAGTTCATCATCGCGAACATACCTTTCTTCATTTCACCACCGTACCAAGTACCACCGATAAGTTGCATACGCTCAGTTAGGTTAAATACGGTGAAGTTTTCTGAGTTCAGGCCTTGCTCTTCCCATTTTGGATTAGTGCATTTTGCGCCATTCATTACTACGAAGTCTGGTTCAAATGTCGCTAACTCTTCTTCCGTCGGGCGAATAAACATGTTTTTAACGAAGTGCGCTTGCCATGCGACTTCTGTGATAACACGAATGCTCAAACGTGTATCTGGGTTTGCACCACAGTAACCGTCAACAACAAACAAGCGTTTGTTAGAAAGCTGGTTTGTGACCAGTTCTTTTAGCTCGTCCCACACTTCAGGAGTGATTGGCTTGTTATCATTTTTCACTTGATCAGACGTCCACCACATATGTTCTTCTGTCGTAGCGTCTTTGACGATGTATTTATCTTTTGGTGAGCGACCAGTAAAGATGCCAGTGTCAACGGCAACCGCACCTAGTTCAGTAACCACGCCGCGCTCATAACCGGTTAGGTCTTCACGCGTTTCTTCCTCAAACAACATTTCGTAGCTTGGGTTGCGAATAACCTCTTTTACGTTATGCAGTCCGTGCTTGGTTAGATCAAGTGTTGCAGCCTTAGTATGTTCCATAACGGTCATAGGTGCTCCTTATAAGGATTTTGTAGGGATTTTGTAAGAATGTTTTAATTTTAATCTGCTCACCATGCTAGCAACGGGGCGGGGAGAAAACAGGGAGATAGCTCAAAATTTACCCATGATTTCAATAAGGTTTTAGGTAACCCGTCACATATTGGTGGGAATAGTCTATCGTGCACGCAATCCTTTGCGCTAGGGCAAAATCATTATTAATTGTTTAAAATTAAGCAGTTGTTTTATTACGCTTGAGGCTAGTTATTACGAGGGGTTGATCACAAAAAGGCCAGCATTAAGCTGGCCTTTTGTAGGGTAAATTACGTGCTTGATAAGCTATGTAAATTAATGCAGGGTTTTCTTGTCCGTAGAAGCTTGTGCATACAGTTCAGTGACTTCAGATTCGTCGAACGTATAAGTTGTGCCACAGTAATCACAATGTAAAGAAACTGATCCAACTTCTGCCAAAATGTCATAAATTTCAGCTTTCTCAACGGTGATGATTGCGGCACCGCTACGCTCACGAGAACAGCCACAATGGAACTCGACAGGTTGCGGCTCGTACAGACGTACTTTGTCTTGGTTATATAGTCGATACAATAACTCGTTCGCTTCTAAACCAAACAATTCTTCATCTTTTACTGTATCAGTGAGCTGCTCTAGATGTTCGAAATCATCTGGAGAGCCAGTGCCGTCAGGGATCACTTGAATCAACATACCTGCTGCGTGTGCTTTGCCCTCATGCTCACCAGTGCGGATCCATAGGCGCGTTTTTAACTGCTCTGAGTTTGCAAAGTAGCCTTCTAGCACTTCTGCTAAAGTGTCACCTTCTAATCCAACGACACCTTGGTAACGCTCGCCGTTTTTCGGTTCGATAGTGATCACAAGGTAGCCCTTACCCATTAGATCGTGAATGTTTGCGTCATCGGCAATATCGCCTTCCCAGCGAGCTACGCCACGAACACGTTGGTTATGGTCACCGTTGATAACGGCAAGAGACACAGGACCGTCGCCTTGTAGCTGGATGGTGATAGAACCTTCGAACTTAAGAGTGGCAGTTAAAAGAGTAGTTGAAACGAGTAGCTCACCCAGCAGTTTCTCTATTGCTGCCGGATATTCCTTGCTGGAGATAACACGTTGGTACGCTTCATCTAATTGTACCAACTCGCCACGTACTGAAAGATCTTCGAATAGGTAGCGGTTTAAAACATTATTTGCCATGGAGTGCGTTCCTCGTTGGTAATTCCGGCTTTTATTGGTGTTTGAACTTAATGATGTCTCGGCGCTGCTTTTTATCTGGGCGGCGTTCCGGACTTGGGTTGTGGGCATTAAGCTTACGTTGAGTCGCGTGTTCCTCACGTTTCGCTATACTTTCATTAGTTTCGCGATATAAGGTTTGTGCGATGGGAGCGCCTCGGCGTTGATCTGAGATTTGTTCGATGATCACGATTTTTTCTTCGTTGCCTTGACGAAGTCTTACTTCAGCGCCCACTTCAACGATTTTACTCGGCTTGCTTCGTTGGCCATTATAGTGGACTTTACCGCCATCGACCATGTTACGCGCGATGGAGCGGGTTTTGTAAAATCTTGCGGCCCATAGCCATTTATCTAGCCTAACGGCTTCATTTAGGGAACTCATAGAACACTACGCTATCTAATCACTGCCCGAATACGGCAATGAGTGATGGATTATTCACCTACAGATGGAGTCAAGGCGTATTTTTTTCAAGGGAGTTGGCAAAAACTGCATAAGAAAAAGGTATGAAAGACAACTTGTGATATAGTTCACTGCTCTTTGTTGAGTAATAATTTTATTGCAAATTTAGCAATTTAAAGTCGATAGCTATCGTTATAGCTTAAATGACGGACGTTAGAATAAAGGAATCCATTCAGTGAAACGTTTAGAGCTAAGTGCAGGATTATCAAGCAGACCGCTACTGGCTCAGATCAAGTCCAATCATTATACCATTCAAGCCAAACTTAGCTTGTTGCTTACCTGTCTGTTTATTGCGATAACCGGATGGATACTTGGCAAAATTGTGTGGTTAGCCATACCTCAATCGTCGGAAGTGCCGCAATGGCGTCCATCGGCGAGTAGCGTTACTGCGAGTAATAAAGGCGACGCGATAGATTTTAATGCCCTTCAGAATGCCAACCTATTCGGTAAATTCACTGAGCAAAAAGCGGCAGTTGTAGAACAGCCTATTGTTAAAGACGCCCCTAAGACGCGCCTTAACCTCACCCTAGTCGGTGCGGTTGCCAGCAGTGATGCCAATACCAGCCTTGCTGTTATTGCTAACCGAGGTAAGCAAGCTACGTACGGTTTGGGTGAAGAAATCGAAGGGACACGTGCGACGCTAAAAGCGGTATTGGTGGATCGCGTCATCATTGATAACCAAGGTCGAGACGAGACCTTAATGATGCAAGGTATAGAATATAAGAAGCTATCTGAATCGCCGCAGGTAGCTAGGGCGCAAGCTCAGCGAGCAGAAGCAGCGACGTCTGACGTTGGAGAGAAATTAGAGCAAATCCGCGAGGAAATTGCGAAAGATCCACAAAGCGTTTTTAAATACATCACCATTTCACCCGTCAAAAAAGACGGAGACATTGTTGGTTATCGAGTATCACCTGGTCGTGATGCCGCATTATTTAATGATGTAGGGCTACAACCTGGTGATATTGCGGTTCAACTGAACGGGATCGATTTAAGTGATCCGTCTTCTTCAGTACAACTGATGCAAGTGATGAGCGATCCGCAAGAATTAAATTTAACTGTTGAGCGAGAAGGCCAACAGTACGATATCTATATCCAATTGTAAGACTTAGGCAACCGGCGTAAGTTCAGGGAGACATACGTGAAACATTGGTTCAGCAAAAGTGCTTGGCTACTAGCAGGAAGTTTACTCTGCGTACCAGGTGCAATGGCAAACGAATTTAGTGCGAGCTTTAAAGGCACTGATATTCAAGAATTCATCAACATAGTGGGTCGTAACCTCGAAAAGACCATCATTGTTGATCCTTCAGTACGCGGTAAGATCGATGTCCGCAGCTATGACGTACTTAACGAAGAGCAATATTACAGCTTTTTCCTTAATGTCCTTGAAGTATACGGTTACGCAGTCGTAGAGATGGACAATGGGGTACTTAAGGTTATCAAAGCAAAAGACTCAAAAACCTCAGCAATCCCTGTGTTAGGTGATGGTAGCGCGCAAGGCGATAGTGTTATCACTCGAGTTGTCGCGGTGCGTAATGTGTCGGTCCGTGAGTTGTCTCCTCTACTTCGTCAGCTGATTGATAACGCCGGTGCCGGTAACGTGGTTCATTATGATCCAGCGAATATTATCTTGATTACTGGTCGTGCGGCAGTAGTGAATCGCTTAGCAGAGATCATCAAGCGTGTTGACCAAGCCGGCGATAAAGAAATTGAATTGGTGGAGCTGCGTAATGCATCTGCAGCTGAAATGGTACGCATTGTCGAAGCACTGAATAAAAGTGCGAATCAGAAAAGCACGCCAGAGTTCCTTGAACCTAAAATTGTGGCCGATGAACGTACTAACGCGATTTTAATTTCTGGTGATCCAAAAGTAAGAGCCCGCTTGAAACGTTTGATTCGTCAACTTGATGTTGAAATGGCGACAAAAGGTAACAACCGAGTTGTGTACCTGAAAAATGCGAAAGCTGAAGACTTGGTGGATGTATTGAAAGGTGTTTCCGATAACCTGCAAGCTGAAAAGCAAGCTGGTCAGAAAACATCAGGTGCATCGCGTGGTGAGGTCGTCATTGCTGCTCACGCTGCAACTAACTCGTTAGTTTTAACAGCGCCACCAGATATTATGATGGCATTACAAGACGTCATTTCTCAACTCGATATTCGTCGTGCTCAGGTTCTTATTGAAGCGTTAATTGTCGAAATGTCTGAAGGTGATGGTATTAACCTAGGTGTTCAGTGGGGTTCATTAGAAACGGGTGCTGTAATTCAGTACGGTAACTCAGGAGCCCCGATTGGTCAGGTGATGGTTGGTCTAGAAGAAGCAAAAGATCAAACCCGCACTGAATACTATACCAACTCTAATGGCGAACGAACGCCATATGATGTTACTGAATCAGGTGACTACTCTACGCTAGCGTCAGCGCTTAGCGGAGTAAATGGTGCGGCAATGAGTATTGTCATGGGTGACTGGACAGCGCTAATTAGTGCTGTTGCTTCTGACTCCAACTCAAACATTCTATCTTCTCCGAGTATTACCGTAATGGATAATGGCGAAGCATCATTTATTGTGGGTGAAGAGGTTCCGGTTATTACGGGCTCTACGGCTGGCTCAAACAACGACAACCCATTCCAAACGGTTGACCGTAAAGAAGTCGGTATCAAACTCAAAGTAGTGCCACAAATTAACGAAGGTGACTCTGTACAGTTAAACATTGAACAAGAAGTTTCCAACGTATTAGGCGCAAACGGTGCGGTTGACGTTCGCTTTGCTAAACGACAGTTAAACACCTCTGTCATGATCCAAGATGGTCAGATGTTGGTTCTTGGTGGTTTGGTCGATGAACGCGCACTTGAAAGTGAGTCTAAAGTGCCGCTATTGGGTGACATTCCGGTACTGGGTCACCTGTTCAAGTCAACTAGCACGCAAACAGAAAAACGTAACTTGATGGTGTTCATCAAGCCGACGATTATTCGCGATGGTGTGACGGCTGACGGTATTACGCAGCGTAAATACAACTTTATTCGCGCAGAACAGCTTTATAAAGCGGATCAAGGGTTGAAGTTGATGGCAGACGAGAAGATCCCGGTTATGCCTGCCTTTGGCCAGGAGCGTCAGCACCCAACAGAGATTCAAGCGTTTATTGATCAAATGGAAAACAACTAATGGTTGATATGTTAGACACAGCGCCAAGTATGCGTCGTCTGCCATTCAGTTTTGCCAACCGCTTTAAACTGGTGCTGGAGACAGAGCATCCTGAGCGTCCACCTATTCTTTACTATGTCGAGCCGCTTAACCCTGCGGCTCTGGTTGAAGTCCGTCGTGTATTAAAGAAAAGCTTCGTACCGCAACCTATCGATAAAGAAGCCTTTGATAAAAAGCTGACCGAAGCATATCAACGCGACTCGTCTGAAGCGCGTCAGTTGATGGAAGATATTGGTGCTGATAGCGATGATTTCTTCTCTTTGGCTGAAGAACTGCCGCACGATGAAGACTTATTAGAATCGGAAGACGATGCGCCAATCATCAAATTGATCAACGCCATGTTGGGCGAAGCGATCAAAGAAGGGGCGTCGGATATTCATATCGAAACTTTCGAGAAAACCCTTTCGATTCGTTTCCGTGTCGATGGCGTATTGCGTGAAGTGCTCACTCCAAGTCGTAAGCTTGCACCACTGTTAGTGTCGCGAGTGAAGGTCATGGCGAAGCTGGATATTGCAGAAAAGCGTGTACCTCAAGATGGTCGTATCTCGCTGCGTATTGGTGGTCGTGCGGTTGATGTGCGTGTTTCTACAATGCCGTCGTCACATGGTGAGCGAGTAGTTATGCGTCTGTTGGATAAAAACGCGACGCGTCTCGATTTGCATAGCTTAGGTATGACGCCTTCCGTGCACGACAATTTCCGTCATCTTATTCAGCGTCCTCACGGTATTATCTTGGTGACGGGCCCGACAGGTTCTGGTAAATCAACCACCTTGTATGCTGGCTTGCAAGAGATCAATAGCAACGAACGCAACATTTTAACGGTTGAAGACCCGATCGAATTTGATATTGATGGCATCGGCCAAACTCAGGTGAACCCAAAGGTCGACATGACTTTTGCGCGTGGTTTGCGTGCCATTCTGCGTCAGGACCCGGATGTGGTGATGGTCGGTGAGATCCGTGACTTAGAAACCGCACAAATTGCAGTGCAAGCGTCCTTAACGGGTCACTTGGTAATGTCTACTCTCCACACCAACACCGCAGTGGGTGCGATTACGCGTCTACGTGATATGGGTATTGAGCCATTCCTTATTTCTTCTTCGTTATTAGGGGTGCTAGCGCAGCGCTTAGTTCGAACGCTTTGTCCAAGCTGTAAAGAGCCGTATGAAGCCGATGCGGAACAGAAAAAACTGTTTGGTATGGAAGCGCATGAACCGTTAGAACTGCACCGAGCAAAAGGCTGTGAAGCGTGTAACCAAAAAGGCTACCGAGGTCGAACAGGTATCCACGAGCTCATTATGGTTGATGAGCAAGTGCAAGAGTTGATTCATCGAGAGTCTGGTGAACAAGAAATTGAGAGAGCCGTTCGCGCCCATACGCCAAGTATTCGCAGTGATGGTTTAAGCAAAGTACGTCGTGGTATTACGTCACTTGAAGAAGTGATGCGAGTGACGAAGGAAACCTAATGGCGGCATTTGAGTACAAAGCGCTAGATGCAAAAGGCAAGCATAAAAAAGGCACGATAGAAGGGGACAACGCCCGACAAGTGCGCCAGCGACTCAAAGAGCAAGGGATGATCCCGATTGAAGTGGTCGAGACGAAAGCTAAATCGGCTAAGTCTTCAGGTTCAGTCAGCTTTAAGCGCGGCATCTCGACATCTGAGCTGGCACTCATCACACGGCAATTGTCTACGTTAGTCCAATCAGGAATGCCTTTGGAAGAGTGTTTGCGTGCGGTCTCTGAGCAGGCTGAAAAGCCGAGGATTCGTTCTATGTTGGCTGCGGTTCGCTCGAAAGTAACAGAGGGTTATCCGCTTGCCGACAGTTTTGCCGATTACCCACACGTGTTTGATGAACTGTACCGCTCTATGGTTGCGGCGGGCGAAAAATCAGGTCACCTCGATACCGTATTAGAGCGTTTGGCAGACTACGTCGAAAACCGCCAAAAGATGCGATCTAAATTGCTTCAAGCCATGATTTATCCTGTAGTTTTGGTGGTATTCGCGGTTGTCATCGTTTCGTTCTTATTGGCGACAGTGGTTCCTAAAATCATTGAACCCATCATTCAGATGGGCCAAGAGTTACCTCAATCGACGCAATTTTTACTGGCAGCCAGTGAGTTTGTGCAAGATTGGGGGCTGATTATTTTCGTTGTGCTGGTGGCGCTTTTCTATGGCCTCAAACTGGCGTTGCAAAAGCCAGACTTTCGCTTAGCTTGGGACAGAAAAATCTTGAGCTTACCGCTAATAGGTAAGATCTCTCGAGGTTTGAATACCGCACGATTCGCACGAACGCTTTCGATCTGTACTTCCAGTGCGATTCCAATTCTAGAGGGTATGCGCGTTGCGGTTGATGTTATGTCTAACCGTTATGTGAAGCAGCAAGTCTTGCTTGCAGCGGATAACGTTCGAGAGGGCGCTAGTTTGCGTAAGGCGTTGGACCAAACCCGCTTGTTTCCACCAATGATGCTACACATGATCGCCAGTGGTGAGCAAAGTGGTGAATTAGAGAGCATGTTGACGCGGGCAGCCGATAACCAAGATCAAAACTTTGAATCAACAGTCAATATTGCTCTGGGTGTGTTTACTCCTGCGCTGATTGCATTAATGGCTGGATTAGTGTTGTTCATTGTGATGGCGACCTTGATGCCAATGCTAGAAATGAATAACTTGATGAGCGGATAATTTCGAATTAAGACGTGTCTACTAACGGCATGGCTTTAATCTAACTTTCGGAGAAAAAAATGAAGTTTAAGCGTAGTAAACAACAGGGTTTTACACTTTTAGAAGTGATGGTTGTTGTCGTTATCCTTGGTATTTTGGCAAGTTTTGTTGTTCCAAACCTATTGGGTAACAAAGAGAAGGCAGACCAACAAAAAGCGATTACGGACATTGTCGCGTTGGAAAATGCCTTAGATATGTACAAGTTGGATAACAGCGTTTACCCAACAACGGACCAAGGTCTAGAAGCATTGGTTAGCAAGCCATCTAACCCAGAGCCACGCAACTACCGTGATGGTGGTTACATCAAACGTCTTCCTAATGACCCTTGGGGCAACCAGTACCAATACTTAAGCCCAGGTGATAACGGTACAATCGATATCTTCACTCTAGGCGCAGATGGCCAAGAGGGTGGAGAAGGTCCAGCTGCAGATATTGGCAACTGGAACATGCAAGATTTCCAATAATTGAGCCTAAGCCAGCACTAATGAAACAAATGCGAAAACATAACGGTTTTACATTGATAGAAATTCTATTGGTGCTGGTTTTGCTATCTCTTACGGCTGTGGCCGTGATCTCGACATTACCGACTAGCCAAAAAGATCTTTCCAAACAGTATGCTCAAAGTTTTTTTCAACGTTTACAGCTGCTCAATGAAGAAGCGGTGCTGAGCGGTAAAGATTTTGGCGTTCGAGTGGATGATGCCAAATCGACCTACGCTCTACTGAGTTTAACCTCAGAAGGTTGGCAGCCTCTGAAATTAAAGCAGATTCCGAGCAAAACCAAGCTAGAAGAAGATATTACGCTACAACTCGAACTCGGCGGTGGTGCTTGGGATAATGATGAGCGCTTATTCAAACCAGGTTCTCTTTTTGATGAAGACATGTTCGCAGAAGAAGAGGACGAAAAGAAAATTGAGCCACCGCAAGTGTTTATCTTTTCCAGCGCTGAAGTCACGCCATTCACCCTGTCTTTTTTTCCGCAAAATGGTGATGCCTTTAATGACGGTTGGCGAGTCATTGGCAAAGAAAGTGGACAAATTTTGTTATTAGCTCCGGGCGAAGAAGTGAAAGAGGATGAGAATGCGCAATTTTAAGCAAGCTCGCCCAAATTTGAGTCATCGCCGGACGAGAGGCATGACCTTACTGGAAGTATTGGTCGCACTGGCAATTTTCGCCACCGCTGCCATCAGTGTCATTCGCTCCGTGAGCCAGCATATTAATACAATCAGTTATTTAGAAGAAAAAATGTTTGCAGCCATGGTTGTGGATAATCAGATGGCAAATGTGATGTTGAATACCGGAGAACTCAAAGCGAAAAACGGCACAGAAGAGCTGGCAGGACGCACTTGGTTCTGGAAAGTCACGCCAGTCGCCACGACGCAGCCATTGCTGAAAGCATTTGATGTGAGCGTCTCGGTAGAGAAAAGCGCGAGCCCTGTAGTAACGGTACGAAGCTATGTGGCGCAATAATCATCCCCGCGCAAATACGCGCCAAAGGGTAAAAGGTTTTACACTTATTGAAGTGTTGGTATCGATTGCCATC
Source organism: Vibrio sp. D54 (assembly GCF_021728075.1). Taxonomy (NCBI): domain Bacteria; kingdom Pseudomonadati; phylum Pseudomonadota; class Gammaproteobacteria; order Vibrionales; family Vibrionaceae; genus Vibrio; species Vibrio sp. D54. Next base: position 111,550 of record NZ_JAKKCS010000005.1, read on the forward strand.
TTTGCCAGTTTAAGTGTCGCTGCGTACCAAGTGGTATCGCAAGTACAGCGTAGCAATGCGCTATCACAAGAACGAACCCAACGCTTAAACGAAATTCAGCGTGCCATGGTGATGATGGATAACGATTTTCGTCAAATGGCGATGCGTCAAACGCGTACTAATGGTGAAGAGCCTGCTAGCCGGCTAATTTTTTGGTCCGATTACCTGTTGGACTCCGATACCAAAGGACTGATGTTTGCCCGTTTAGGTTGGCACAACCCTCAGCAGCAGTTCCCTCGTGGAGAAGTAACCAAGGTTGGCTATCGCTTAAAAGAAGAAACACTGCAGCGAGTATGGTGGCGCTATCCTGATACGCCGGTTGGGCAACAAGGTACTGTTACTCCATTGCTAACGCAGGTCGAGTCATTTGATATGCGTTTCTATGATGGTAAGCAATGGAAAAAAGAGTGGGCTGAAGAAAAAGCGCTGCCGAAAGCGGTTTCTGTTGTTCTCACTCTCAAAGATTATGGAGAAATTGCCCGCACTTATCTCACTCCTGATGGCACATTGAGTCAGAAAGAGGAAAGTTCAGGAGACAGCAATAATGGTTAACCGTCAGCGCGGTGTTGCTTTGATTATAGTGTTGATGTTGCTGGCGATTATGGCGACGGTTGCCGCCAGCATGTCGGAACGTTTGTTCTTGCAGTTTCAGCGAGGCGCTAATCAAATCAATTACCAGCAAGCGTACTGGTACAGCCTTGGCGTCGAGGCGCTAGCAAAAGTGGGTATCGAGCAAAGTTATAAAGACACCGACACGATTAATATGAGTCAACCGTGGGCGATAAAAGAGCAAGTCTATCCGTTAGATTATGGTCAAGCGGCGGGACGAATTAGAGACAAGCAAGCGTGCTTTAATCTAAATGTATTGAGTCGTGTGCAACCAACGGGTCAGCAAATTACAAGACCATATTTAGTGAATGTATTGCAGCGCCTATTAGAAGAGCTGGATGTCGAGCCATATCAAGCAGAAATCATTGCAGACTCTACTTGGGAATACATTGATGCTGACGACTCTGTCCGTTCGACTACTGGGGTTGAAGACAGCACATATGAAGCGATGAAGCCTTCCTATTTAGCATCAAATGGTTGGATGGCAGATGCTTCCGAGTTACGGGCTGTCTATCAGGTGAGTGGTGAAATTTTCCAAAAATTGGAGCCGCTGGTCTGTGCATTACCAAGTGATGACTGGCGTTTAAACGTGAATACGATTGATGTTGAGCAAACTCCGATTTTGGTGGCAATGTTCTCACCAAACTTAAGCAGTAGTGATGCGATTCAGCTAATTGAAAAACGCCCATTTGATGGGTGGGATAGCATTGATGAATTTTTAGCAGAGTCAGAAATGGCTGGCTTAAGTGAAGATGTAAAGAAAAACGCCAAAGGCTATTTGGGTGTGGATAGCGCCTTTTTTGAATTGGATGCACAAGTGTTGGTGGATGAATCACGTGTACGTATCCGAAGCCTTTTGCAAAGTACAAATAGAGAAACGGTGACCGTAGTTCGCCGTCGTTTTGGAGGGATCAGTGAGCGAGTTTCTGACCGTTCGGCTGAGTAGCGAACAACAAAGTACCATTCCTTGGGTGGTGTGGTCGACAGATCAACAGGAAGTGATTGCTAGCGGTGAAATCGCCGGATGGGAACACTTAGATGAATTGGTCTCATATGCTGGTCAGCGCCAAGTTGTGGCGCTGCTGGCGAGTAATGATGTGGTCCTGACGCAAGTGGATATACCACCTGGTGCAACACGCCAATTCGAGGCGATGTTACCGTACTTAGTGGAAGACGAAGTTGCTCAGGACGTTGATGGCCTGCACTTTAGCGTGTTGGGTAAACAAGCGGACAAAGCGCAGATTTGCGCAGTTGAACGTGCTTGGATTCAGACTGTACTGCAACGTTTTTCAAGCCAAGGTATCGCCATTAAACGCATTTTACCCGATGTGCTTGCATTACCGGTTCGTGGAGATCACAGCAGTGCTGCAATGATTGGCGAGCAATGGCTAATTCGTCACTCTGCGACAGAGGGCGCGGTTGTCGACGCTTCTTGGTTAGACCTTTACCTCTCTTCTTATCTACAAAATCATGAAGGTTGGAAGCTCGATTGCTTTAGCTCGGTCCCGGAATCTGCGTTACCTGAAATATGGGATCCGCAACCAGAAGAAATGACGATGGCTTTACTGGCGAAGGGGGTGACAGAAAGCAAAGTCAATTTGCTGACTGGGAGCTTCAAGCCGAAATCTTCTTGGGGTAAATACTGGAAGCTCTGGCAAAAAGCCACCATTGCTGCGGGGGTGCTTATTGTCGTCATGGTTGCGCAGCAGTTGCTCGTGGTCCACAAGTACGAAGCACAAGCTCAAGCGTATCGTGAGGAGAGTGAGCGTATTTTCCGCCAGGTGTTCCCAAATAAACGACGCATTCCTACCGTTAGTTACCTCAAACGACAAATGGATGATGAAGAGCGCCGCTTATCTGGTGGAAGTGGTCAGCAGGCAATGTTGTCATGGTTGGCGGCATTACCCGCGACACTTGGTCAGGTCAGCGACTTGGAGATCACTAGCTTTAAATACGACGGACAACGTGGCGAAGTACGTATTCAGGCTCGTAGTTCAGACTTCCAACCTTTTGAGCAAGCTCGTGTGAAATTGGCAGAGAAGTTTAATGTTGAGCAAGGTCAGTTGAACCGTAGCGATAACGTTGTGGTTGGCAGCTTTGTTTTGAAGCGTTTGTGAGGTGATGATGAAAAACTTAATTTCTCAAGCTCAGGTTTGGTGGAGCAGCATCTCGCAGCGTGAGCAGCGTTTGGTCATGGGATGTGGCGCTATTGCCGTTATCGGTATTATTTATTGGGGTTTATTACAGCCAATGAGCCAACGTGCGGAGCTAGCTCAGTCACGTATTCAAAGCGAAAAACAGTTGCTAGCTTGGGTACAAGATAAAGCGGATGGCATCACTGCACTGCGAAAAAGCAGCGGTGTGAGCTACTCTAGTCAACCGTTGAATCAGTTGGTTTCTTCTTCAGCTCGTCGTTATAAAGTTGAGTTGATTCGCGTACAACCTCGTAATGAGAGCGTTCAAGTGTGGATCAAACCACTCGCGTTTAATCAACTAGTGGATTGGTTACGTTACTTGAAAGAGCAACAGGGTATTGAAGTCGAATTTTTAGATATCGACCGAACAGAGCAAGCGGGCATGATCGATGTAAACCGCCTTCAGTTTAAGCGAGGTTAAGGTGAAGCGAGCAGTACTTTACGTTGTTATCTTTATCGTCTTTTTTTCAGTCAGTCTTTTAATGGGATTACCAGTCTCTTGGGTGTTACAACAAGCACCAACAGTGAGAGGCCTGGACATTCAAGGAGCCAACGGTTCGGTATGGCAAGGTCAAGCTTCTAGTATTCGTTGGCAGCGCCAGAACCTTGGAGAAGTTAATTGGGATTTCCAATGGTCGAGTCTACTGACAGGTAAAGCGGAGTTTGCTGTGCGCTTTGGTCGTGGTAGTGAAATGGACGTTCGTGGGCGCGGTTTTGTCGGCTATAGCTTAAGTGATGGCCCTTATGCCAAAAACTTAGTTGCCTCGATTCCGGCGGTAAAAGTTGTTGAGCAAGCGCGCCTTCCTGTGCCTGTTGGTGTTGATGGGCAACTTGAGCTGAATATTCGTCATGCGACTTATGCTGTGCCTTGGTGTAAGAACGGTGAAGGCACTTTAGTATGGAATGCCAGTGGTATTCAAAGCCCCGTTGGCAGCTTAGATCTCGGTCCTGTAATTGCCAATATAAACTGTCAGGATAGTGTATTGACGGCAACTGGTGAGCAGAGCAGCGAACAAGTCTCTGCGGCGTTCTCAGCAGAGCTGATGCCTAATCAACGATACTCAACCAAAGCGTGGTTCAAACCTGGAGCAGAGTTCCCATCCAGCATGGGGGAGCAATTGAAATGGTTGGGTAAGCCGAATGCTCAAGGTCAATATGAGTTTAATTACCAAGGGCGCTTCTAACCAATCGTGACAAAATCCAATATCTTAAAAGAGCTGCTATTGTGCAGCTCTTTTTGCTTTTGGATCATCGTAAGCTAAAACCTCTATTCGCTGTACATTCGATCTTGATTGGGAATGAGTGAAAGTTTAAAGCCTTGATTTTTTTCTTTCGTTCAGCTTTGCAAGCAATTGGAACATAGTAGGCCAAATACTCCAAGTGCTGTACAGAAGGTCAAAAAGAAAAGGCCACGAAGATATTCGTGGCCTTTCTATTGCTAGAATTTTGTGCTCTAAATTTTACCGATAGGGCGCTTAATCTTTGCGTTGTAAAATCTCATTCCAAGGTAAATCCGCATCACCAAGAACAATAAAGTTTGGGTTTTCTAGTGTTTCCCGCTCGTTATATGACAGCGGTTCTAATTGCGTGCTGAGAATACGTCCGCCAGCTTCTTCAACAATGCATTGTGTCGCAGCGGTGTCCCACTCACCTGTTGGACCTAGTCGGAGATAGCAATCTACCGCCCCTTCCGCGACGAGGCATGCTTTCAATGCTGCAGAACCGAGCGGTATTAAGTCGTAATTCCAGGCGCTACTCATACGGTTAGTAATACGATTGATGTCTTGGCGACGACTAATAGCAATTGCGATGCTTTGCTCTGGCTGTTCGTGTTTGTGTGTATGGATTTTGACACTGTCCGACATGTCGGGAATTTTCCAGGCGCCTTTGCCATTATAAGCGTAGTAAGTCACGCCAGATACAGGGCCGTAAACGACGCCCATGGTTGGTCGATTGTTGTCGACCAACGCAATAATAGTGGCAAAGTCACCACTGCGAGCGATGAATTCTTGAGTACCATCAAGAGGGTCGACTAACCAATAACGTTCCCACTGAGCGCGTTGCTCTAAGCTTATGTCTGCGTCTTCTTCTGACAACACGGGAATGTCAGGCGTCAGATCACTCAAGCGTTCAGTGATGAACTTGTGAGCTGCAATATCTGCACTTGTTACGGGAGTTTCGTCACTTTTGGTGTAGGCCTCGTATTGCTTCTTTTCATATATTTCGAGGATCATTTGCCCAGCACTGCGGGCAATCTCGATGACTTGAGGAAGTAGGTGAGATAGATCTTTTGTCATTGGCATAAGTGATAGTCCTTACTCACAGTGTTATTCGGTTCTAATGACCGTTATTGGTTATGCTTGTGAGTGGTGTTTGGTAAGTGTTTCAGTGCCAACATTAGCGCTGTGATGCTTCGTGCTTCACAGAAATCCATGTGAGTTAATAACTCTTCGGCTTGCGCAAGTGGCCAACGCACAATTTCCAGTGGTTCAGGCTCATCGCCTTCTTGCTTCTCTGGATAAAGCGCCTGTCCTAAAAATAGAGTCATTTTGCTCGAAAAGTAAGATGGCGCGAGGATAACTTGTTTCAACGGGGTTAACTGATTACAGCCAAAGCCGATTTCTTCTTTTAACTCACGATCCGCAGCTTGGTGTGGTGTTTCTCCTGGGTCAATCAGCCCTTTTGGGAAACCTAGCTCGTAACGTTCAGTTCCAGCGGCGTATTCACGCACCAGTAATAAATCGCCTTGTTCTGTTACAGGGACTACCATTACAGCATCTCGTCCACTTGGCTTCATACGCTCATAAGTACGGTGCTCACCATTGGAAAAACGAAGGTCGAGCGCTTCCACAGCAAACAGTTTGGATTTTGCAACCGTCTGGCATGAGAGTATCTCTGGTGGGGTTCGTTTCGGCATGACGCTGGCTCCTTGGTGTCGTTGGCGTTTACGAGATGCGTAAGATTCTTAATATATGAGAACTCCGCCTGAGTTTCTAGCGGATTTTACGAGTCGAGCTAAGCATCTCAGCATCACCTCAGTATCGATACAAAAATGGGAGACCGAAGCCTCCCATTTTCTGACAGTGTTTACTCTTAGTAGTAAGAGTGATCACCACGGTCATGTTCTGTTGCATCACGAACTGCGGTTAGTTCACCAATGAACTGGTTTAGCAGTTCTTTCTCGATGCCTTCTTTAAGTGTTACGTCAACCATAGAACAGCCATTACAACCGCCACCAAATGCAACAATCGCAACACCGTCTTCAGTGATCTCAACCAAGTTTACGTGACCACCGTGGCCAGCAAGTTGTGGGTTCACTTGAGTTTGGATAACGTACTCAACGCGCTCAACCAGTGGTGCGTCGTCCGCAACTTTACGCATTTTAGCGTTAGGTGCTTTTAGCGTTAGCTGAGAGCCCATTTTATCGGTAACAAAATCGATTTCAGCGTCTTCAAGGAATGGCAGGCTTAGCTCATCCACGTAAGCTGAAAAACCGCTGTAAGAGAGTTCAGTGTCGGTCGATTCTACTGCTTCTGGTGGGCAGTAAGACACGCCACACTCAGCGTTTTGTGTACCTGGGTTCACAACGAAAATACGAATGTTAGTGCCTTCAGGTTGTTGACCTAAAAGGTTAGCGAAATGCGTTTGCGCAGTTTCTGTAATAGTAATATTTGACACGACGAATACCCGAGTAAATTTGTAGGTTACTGCTGCTATTCTACTCTTGTTGACGTATGGGTCTAGTCTTTTTGATGCTAAGGCATGGCGAAGCGATCTAGAGAGAACGAGGAGCAGGTGTTCTGCAGATGCAGTAAATATCGATGCTTTCTACGCCAACTTCAAGTAGTAAATGACATAATTGTCGGACGGTACTGCCTGTGGTGACTACATCATCGACGATGGCAACATGGGAAGAGTGAGGTTGCTTATTGAGAATAAACGCGCCTTTTAAGTTTTGTTCACGGCTTGTTTTGGTATTACCACGCTGTGATTGGGCGAGCTTTACTCGACGAAAGACCTTCGCATCAAAATTAGTCTGCAATTGCTTGGCGAGGTGTCGGGCTAAAACATCACTTTGATTAAAACCCCGGCGCAGGTAACGCTGCCAGTGCAATGGCACACTGGTAATGATTGGAGCTGGCGTGGTGATGCGCTGTGCCAGTTGCTCGGTTAATGCTTTTACATGCCAAGACTCTCCGTGATCTTTAAAGCGTTGTACTTCCCGCGAAAGGGGAAAGTCGTAATCGCCTAACGTGTATAGCCTTTGCCATGGCGGTGGCTTTGAAAGACATTCACCACAAATACTATCCGTACTCATTTCTTCTTTCTGTAATGATAAACCGCAGCGTTGACATCGTTTTACCGGAGTTAGGTATTTTAAACAGTGCTCGCACCAGCGCAGAGTATTTGTGTGGCTTGGTGTTTGAATAGGGAACCGACACAGGCCGCATTGACTGCTCAATACGCGATGCATGATGTTTTGCCAGTGATGAGATAACATAGCGTTTATTCATGGTGATATTTTACTCAGCCTAACGCTTGGCTGAAGCCGTAGGGAATAAAATAAGTGGGAGAGATTGAGAGCATGAGCACGAAATTACACTGGCAGTCATTTGGTCAGGGACCAGATTTGGTGTTACTTCATGGGTGGGGCATGAATGGTGCGGTATGGCAGCAGACAGTCGAGTCTCTTCAACCTTATTTCCGAGTTCATGTGGTTGACCTTCCGGGGTACGGACATAGCGCCGAATCTCATGCTGAAGATTTAGACCATATTGCTAACTTGGTGGTGCAAGGTGCGCCAGAGAAAGCGATTTGGCTTGGTTGGTCCCTCGGAGGTTTAGTGGCGACGCATGTGGCATTAAATATGCCCGAGCGCGTGGCTAAGTTGATTACGGTTGCCAGCTCACCTAAATTTGCCGCAGAAAAACCGTGGCGTGGCATTCAACCGAATGTACTGAGTGCGTTCACCTCTCAGTTGCTAGAAGATTTCTCACTGACCATTGAGCGCTTTATGGCGTTGCAAGCGATGGGCAGCCCATCAGCGCGTAAAGACGTTAAACAGCTCAAGCAAGCGGTACTATCGCGCCCTCAGCCAAACCCTGAATCGCTGTTGGTTGGGCTAAACATCCTTGCTGATGTGGATATGCGCGATGCGTTGACGTCTCTTGCTGTTCCAATGTTGCGTCTTTATGGCCGTTTAGATGGGTTGGTGCCAATTAAAGTAGCTAACGATTTAAGTGAACAGTTGCCTCATACCCAGCAGTTTGTTTTTAATCAATCCTCTCATGCGCCTTTTATCACCGAACATGACGAATTTTGTGTTCAAATCCGAGAGTTTGCTCACGATTGAGCAAGTACGAGCGGAAATACCTCAAGTTGTTTAAAAAGTGGTCGATATAAAGGCTGGTGAGGTTTTATTAGCCAATAAAGCTAAGCCATATTGACGAGTTGGGCGACTCTGAGGAGGGTTCGCAATGATTGTGTCACCGACCAACGTAAGTGTGCCACTGATCGCCCCATCCGTGAATGTGCAGACGGAACAAGCAGCTCGCGACAATAAAGTCCGAGAGCCTGTAACGCCAACGGTCGCATTGGCCAAAACCAATGCAGAGCGAAAAGTAAAAGGTGACGACAAGCGCCGACGTCAGTCTTCTTGGGATCCTTCAGAGCATCCTGATTATGATATGGAAACGGAAGTCGACACGCGTTATCAAGAAGAGCCGGAAGATACACTAGAACGGCTTTTTAGTTTGCTTGCGCTCAAATCGTATAGTGAAGACCAGGGGAAAGGCTACGCGATCCGCTTTCGCTTACCAAAGCGCATTTTGGATGCTGCGATCAATGAAGGATTAATGGAAAAGCGCAGGAAGGTGATCAAGTTTCATTATGGTCATGCAGTCGCTCCCCATACCCCGTCAGAAGTGATAGCAGTATTATGACGACTCAATATCCTACTCAAACAAAAACGCTCCAAGCAGGTTGACTGATTGGAGCGTTTTCTTTTTAGTTATGAAAGCTCGTTAGCGGTGAAGCCTAGGTAAGATTACTTTTTCGCTTTAGCAAACGCTGCAGCAAATGCACCGCCCATCGCGCTGTTCGATGACGAATCATCACGGCGAGGCTGACGACGCTGCGGTTGGTCATTACGACGTGGCGCTGCTGATGAGCGTTGGCTGCGGTTGTCTTGACCCGGTTCGTCGTTCATACGCATCGATAGACCAATACGCTTACGCTGCACGTCAACTTCCATCACTTTCACTTTGACTATGTCGCCCGCTTTCACCACTTCACGTGGGTCAGACACATAACGATCTGTCAGTGCAGAAATATGCACAAGACCATCTTGGTGAACGCCGATATCAACGAAGGCACCGAAGTTGGCTACGTTAGACACCACGCCTTCTAGAATCATGCCCGGTTCCAAGTCAGATACCGAGTTTACACCTTCTGCAAACGTCGCCGTTTTGAATTCTGGACGTGGGTCACGACCCGGCTTATCCAGCTCTTTGATGATGTCTGTAATGGTTGGAACGCCGAAGTTATCGTCGGTGTAATCGACGGCATGCAGACCTTTAAGGAAGCTTGAATCACCAATCAGTGCTTTGATATCTTTGTTGTTCTTCTCAGAAATCGCTTTGACCACTGGGTACGCTTCTGGGTGAACCGCAGACGCATCAAGAGGGTTCTTACCATCCATAATACGCAGGAAGCCCGCACACTGCTCGAACGCCTTAGGACCTAAACGAGGTACTTTCTTCAAGGTTGTACGTGCTTCGAAGCGGCCGTTCTCATCGCGGAAGTCGACAATGTTCTGCGCGATGGTGCTTGATAAGCCGGCTACGCGCGTCAGTAGCGCCGCAGAAGCAGTGTTCACATCAACACCAACCGCGTTTACACAATCTTCCACAATCGCATCTAGGCGTTTTGCCAACATAGATTGGCTTACATCGTGCTGGTATTGACCCACACCAATAGATTTAGGATCAATTTTCACGAGTTCAGCCAATGGATCTTGCAAACGACGTGCAATCGACACTGCACCACGCAGTGATACGTCCATATTCGGGAACTCTTTTGCTGCAAGCTCAGACGCTGAGTAAACCGATGCACCCGCTTCACTTACGATGATCTTCTGAACTTTCAGGTTGCCACGTTTGATGACGTCTGCGACAAAGCTGTCGGTTTCACGTGAAGCCGTGCCGTTACCAATCGCAATCAAATCTACGTTGTACTTACGCACCAACTGATCAACGATTTGTGCTGACTTGTCGTATTGTTTTTGTGGTGGGTGAGGGTAGATGGTTTCGGTGGCAAGCACTTTACCTGTTGAGTCGACAACCGCGATTTTTGAACCTGTACGCAGACCTGGATCTAGACCAAGTGTTGCACGAGGGCCAGCCGGTGCTGCCATCAACAAGTCTTTTAGGTTAGTGGCGAATACTTCAATCGCTTCGATTTCAGCGCGCTCTTTCATTGCGCCCATTAGCTCGGTTTCCATGTGCATCGATACTTTGATGCGCCATGCCCAGCTGATCACTTGCTTACGCCAGGTATCCGCAGGTGCGCTGCTAAGTGTCACGCCATAATGGTCGGCGATAATCGTTTCGCAGTAAGACTGACGAGCGCCTTCTTCCTGTTCTGGATCAGCATTCATTGCCAATGTCAGGAAGCCTTCGTTACGGCCACGCAACATCGCCAGTGCTCGGTGCGATGGCACTTTGCTTAGGGGCTCGTTGTGGTTGAAGTAATCTTTAAACTTCTCGCCTTCTTGCTCTTTACCTTCAACGACTCGTGAGACCAGTTCCGCATTGCGATTTAAGTGGTTGCGAATTTTTTCCAGTAAGTTTGCGTCTTCTGCGATGCGCTCCATGATGATCGCGCGAGCGCCATCCAATGCAGCTTTGGTGTCTGCGATGCCTTTGTCTGCATCAAGGTATTTGCTTGCTTCGCTTTCTGGCTCGGTTTGTGGGTGATTCCAAAGCTGATCTGCGAGCGGCTCAAGACCAGCCTCAATCGCGATCTGACCTTTCGTACGACGCTTGGGTTTGTAAGGTAGGTATAAGTCTTCAAGACGAGTTTTGCTGTCTGCCTGCGCGATCTCTTGTTCTAGCTCTGGCGTCAGTTTGCCTTGCTCTTGGATTGATTTGAGGATGGTTTGACGGCGATCATCCATTTCACGAAGGTAAGACAGACGGCTGTCCAAAGTACGCAGTTGGGTATCATCAAGGCCCCCCGTCACCTCTTTGCGGTAACGTGCAATAAAAGGGACAGTGTTGCCATCATCAATTAGGGTGACAGCGGCGTTGACTTGCTCTGGGCGAACATTCAGTTCTTGAGCAATCATGCGACAGATAGCTTGGCTCATCCGTGTTTTCTCTTTTAATTCAGTTTTGGTTGTATAGAACATTGGGGTCGTTCGAAGAATTTGCAATGTTTTAAATTAACGAGGCAAAAATTTACCGGGCGCTGGTGGACATCAGTCAGATTTATGTCAAAACTGTAATTAAATTGAGAACTTATATCCGCAGTTATCGACTAACCTAATTCCACGGTTGTTGATATCACTAAATGTACCTCGGCTTATACGGATAATCATGATGAAAAAAATGTCTTTGGCGTTAGCGCTTACGAGTGCCTTACTTGCCGCCCCGCTTAGTTGGGCGCAGTCTATCTCAGGAACCACACAAGCTCCCGTTTATCAGCTCGATAACAAATTGGTACTAGGGCGTGTGGAGAGCGTCTACTACGGTGATATTCCAGAACTAAAAGCAGTGCCATTTATTGGCAAGATTGATACTGGTGCAGATACGACATCGATGCATGCAGAAAATATTCATGTAAGCAGTGCGCACCCTAAATTTAAGCACCTAAAAGATAACAAGTTGATGTGGGCGGTCATAAATGAACTTGGTGGTACCGAAATAAATTATGAAGGGGATAAGTTTAAATCTTACCAAATGAAAGTGAGATACACCCTTCAGCATCCATACACCGGTAAAGTCATTGAAATTGAAGATGACTTGGAAAGAGTGAGCGCGATTCGCAGTCGAACAAGCAAAAAGCCCATCCTACGCCCGACAATAAAAATGCCGATGACAATCGCTGGTCACACCGTTGATACGGAAGTGAACCTGACCAAGCGTACGCAATTCTCTTCTCCTATCTTGATTGGTAAAACCTATCTCGATGATAACGCATGGGTCTTTGCTGGTTACGATTATCTTCAAGAGCAGCCAAGCGCAAGAATGATTGGCAAAAAAGAGACGGTTGAAGTCGAAGGTGTGCCATATAAGATCAGCATCTCAACTTCTAGCCGTTATACCAACGTCCATGCACTGGACATCAAGGTAGACAAAAAGCGTAACGAAGTCTCTTTTATGTTAGAGGGCGAGAATGGCAAGCGTCACCCAATGACATTACCCTTGGTACGAATGCTGAAAACGACCAAAAGCGAGCGTCCTTTAGTCTATTTACCCGTCAAAGTCGGCGAAAATGAAACTCAACGTTGGTTGGTGTATCTGCGTGATCGCAGTAAGTTCAGTTCGCAAATTCGCTTAGGTCGGGACGTTGCGAGTCAGCACTTTGTTATTGATACGGACAGAGAAAATCTATTGGGTGGCGTAGAAAAAACGTTCAAAAGCGCACTCAAATCAAAACCTCTTGTCGTTTCACCAGAAGAACAGGTCACCATTGATGGTTATACCGTCCCTGCTTACCCCACTTTTACTGTGAAAACGCCATTACTGCGTGTAAATGGGTTTGAAGTAACAGAAAAAGGTAAGGATGAGTCCGTCACGTTTTATTTAATGAACGATGAGGGGAAAGAAGAAAAAATCACCAAACCAGTGTTGAAAAAGCTCAAGGTTGGCAGCGCGGTGCGCCCTGTTGTTGAAGGAGACTTTCTTCTCGGTAGGAAAGACACATCAATGAAGTTTGCGCTCGATGTGCTTGATGAGGGTGACACTCAACCCTTTTTCGTCTTTGGTCATGACATAGCCAAGGGTGGTGTGTTGCTGAACACTCGCGCAGACCATCTACTAGATGCAAGGCCACTTTTCAAAGCTGGCCATATCGAAGTGGCTGAAGTTGAGGGGATGTCTTTCCCTGTGAAGTTAGACACGGGTGCAGATGTAAGCTCAATCAATGCTAAGAACATCAAGCAGTTTAAGAAAGACGGCAAAGACATGGTGAGCTTTACCTATGAGAACGATCTTGGCATGAAACAGGCGTTTACCAAGCCTGTTGTTGATGTCATGCGTATTAAAGCTAAGAAAGGCGAGAAAGCGAACGTACGCCCTGTGGTTGAAATGCATGTTAAGCTTGGCGAATTAGAGAAGAAGATCCGAGTCAACTTACAGGACCGAGGTCGCTTCCATTACAGCATGATTTTAGGTAAAAACTTCCTAAAACATGGCGCGGTTGTTTCGAGTGATACGAATTACATCGTGACGCAAAAACCGGATTACGAAAAGTAACACTCTGGCCGCCTTATCACCTTGATACCCAAAGCCTGAACAACATTGGATCTTTGGGTATATCATCTCCTTAATGCTGCCAAAGAGCAGCATTTTTTAGTTGAGATAGGAGTTAATTTGAAAACTAAGCTGATTACACGAGAAGGTTACAACAAACTCAAACAAGAGCATGATTACCTTTGGAATGAAAAGCGCCCGGAAATCACCAAGATCGTCACTTGGGCTGCGAGCCTGGGCGATCGCTCAGAAAATGCGGACTACACCTTCAATAAACGTTTACTCCGTCAGATCGACCGTCGTGTCCGCTTCCTTCGTAAATTCCTGCCAGAAGTCACGATCGTTGACTATTCTCCGCAACAAGAAGGCAAAGTCTTTTTTGGTGCATGGGTGGAAATAGAAAATGAGGCAGGAGAAGTGAAAAAGTTTCGTATTGTCGGGCCTGAAGAGATTTATGGCGATGCGAAAGACTACATCTCTATCGATTCACCTATGGCGCGAGCGATGTTGAAAAAACAAGTGGATGAAGAGTTCACGGTACGCACCCCAGAAGGTGAAAAAGAGTGGTTCATCAACTCAATTGAATACACTCAACCGACCTCGGAAGACTGAGGCTTTATCACCGATTCAAGTCTTATGAAGTTCACTAGATGTGACTTGGGTCTCAACGTCAGAATATTTGGTATAAAGGCATGGTGCCTTTCTCGGAGAAGTAAAATGAACAAAGCAGTCATGTGTAGTGCTGCACTAACAATAGGTTTCTCACTTTCAGTTTTTGCTCAAGATGAAGTGAAAGGCTGTGACGCTAAAGAGTTAGCGGTAGAGCAGCAGCTCGAGTATGCAAAAGCGCAAGGTAATAAACATAGAATTAAAGGCTTGGAGCAAGCACTTTCCGCTATCCAGAATGAATGCTCGGAAGGTGAGCTGCGCCAAGAGCTGCAAGCAGAAGTGGAAGAAAAGATTAAAGAAGTTGAGGAGCGAGAGGAAGAATTAGTCGAAGCTCAGCATTCAGGTAAAGCAGACAAAATTGAGAAAAAACGTCACAAGCTGGCTGAGGCACAGCAAGAGCTGCTTGAGGCCAAACGTGAACTGGAATGGAATTATGGTCAATAGTAGGTGCTGAAAATACCTGCTAGAGAGAGAATAAAGCGCTTAAGATAAAAAGAGTAACAATTTGCTTGAGCACGTTAGGAAAAACAGTGATACATTTTCGACAATAGACGCTTCTGAAAGGATGTTTCAATGCAAGAAAATCATAAAATTTTAGTGGTTGATGACGATGCTCGTTTACGTGCTCTATTGGAGCGTTACCTTTCTGAGCAAGGTTTTCAGGTACGAAGTGTCGCCAATGGCGAACAGATGGATCGCCTACTAACGCGCGAAAACTTTCACTTAATGGTGCTAGACCTAATGTTGCCAGGTGAAGACGGTTTGTCGATTTGTCGTCGTCTACGCCACGCGAACAATATGTTGCCAATCTTAATGCTCACCGCGAAAGGTGATGAAGTGGACCGCATCGTAGGTCTTGAGGTAGGGGCGGATGATTATTTGCCAAAACCGTTTAACCCACGCGAATTGTTGGCTCGCATCAAGGCCGTATTACGCCGCCAAACTGTAGAGTTGCCGGGTGCACCAAGCACGGAAGAAAAAGTGGTGGAGTTCGGGGAGTTCCGACTCAATCTAGGCACTCGCGAGATGTTCCGCGGTGACGAGGCAATGCCACTCACCTCTGGAGAGTTTGCTGTCCTAAAGGCGCTCGTGATGAATGCACGTGAGCCAATGTCACGAGACAAATTGATGAACATGGCGCGTGGCCGTGAATATTCTGCAATGGAACGCTCTATTGACGTACAAATCTCACGCTTACGTCGCATGTTAGAAGACGATCCGAGCAAGCCGCGCTACATTCAAACTGTGTGGGGCCTAGGTTATGTTTTCGTCCCAGACGGCAAAGAGGTGTAATCTCTTCACTCCATAGCCAGCACTTGGCTATAGCAACTTCAGCCTTCATTACCTTCCCTTTGAAGGCTGAAATTTCGCGATTAGGACCATTAGGAACGTTCCATGCGCATCCGAAGTTCACTGACACAATCTATTCTGCTGTTCATCTCTTTGCTTCTCGCGAGCCAAGTTTTCTCTTACTACGCCGTTTTTAACTACGCGTTGATGCCGAGTTTGCAGCAGTTCAATAAAATTCTCGCCCATGAGCTCAATTTAGTGCTTGATGATGAAGGACCTTTAAAGTCTGATGCACCGTTAAGGCGTCAATTATTGGAAAGACTAGGGGTGACGGTTCATAGTCTCGACAGCGATAAGGCGATTGAATTCCATCACGCAATGTCGATTGATTTGATGTCTGAAGAAATGAGCCAAGAGCTGGGTTCGCCTACAGAAGTACGCTTATTGCTTGGCGATGAAAGTTACATTTTGTGGATGCACATCGAAAAGTTGCCGAACTCCATCATTCGTATTCCGTTATCTGAGCTGCAAGAAGAAGATTTTGCACCGCTGTTTCGTAACAGTTTGATTATGGCGCTGCTGATCATTGCTGGTGGTTGGTTGTTTATTCGTTTGCAAAACCGTCCACTTTTGGCTTTAGAGAGAGCCGCGAAAGACGTCGGTCGAGGTGAGATCCCGCCCCCCTTAGCAGAGAAAGGCGCATCGGAGATTCGCTCTGTAACTCGAGCCTTTAATCAAATGTCGAAAGGTATTCAAGAGCTAGAAGAGGACCGAGCCTTATTAATGGCGGGGATTAGCCATGACTTACGAACACCTCTGACGCGTATTCGCCTAGCGACAGAAATGATGTCTCCTGAGGACAGCTATCTTGCTGAGGGGATCATTAGCGATACGGAAGAATGTAATGAGATCATCAGTCAGTTTATGGATTATCTCAAACCGGTGAACCAAGAATCGTTTGAAGCGGTTGATATCAGTACGATTGCCAGTGACGTCGCCAGTTCTGAAGGTGGCTATGAGGTTGAAATTGAAACAGATCTTAATCTTAACTTGCCGCCAGCCAAAGGAAGTGCGATTGCGATTAAGCGGGCGATCAGTAACTTAGTTGTGAATGCGCTACGTTATGGTAATGGCTGGGTCAAAATCAGCACTGGTGTGACAGCAGATAAGCAGCTAGTGTGGATTTCAGTAGAGGACAACGGACCGGGTATTGAGCATTCTCAAATCGCGAGGTTATTTGAACCCTTTACGCGTGGTGACACCGCTCGCGGTAGTGAAGGCACTGGGCTAGGGTTGGCGATTGTGAAGCGTATAATCAGCCAACATTCAGGCTCTGTGGTGATGCGTAATCGCAGTGAAGGCGGTTTAATCGCTCAAATCAGCTTTCCTACCAAGTAAGTCGATGGCCTGCACCCTTTAAACAAAAAGCCCAACCTAAATAGGTTGGGCTTTTCTTATTCTCAATAATCTTAAGACTCTTTCACTTCCTGAGGAAGTTCATCTTCGTCTTCCAGTTTCTCTGGCAGAAGTAGATTTAAAATGATCGCTGTGATGCCACCTGCTGCAACACCAGTTGAGAAAATACTCTTAATAAATTCTGGCATAAATTGCAGGATCTCTGGTTTTTGTGCGATACCAAGTCCCATTGAGAAGGATAAGGCCATGATCAGAATTGCGCGGCGATCGAGCTCAACACGAGAGATAATACGCACACCAGCGGCAGCAATCGTACCAAACATGACAATCGTTGCGCCGCCAAGTACTGGCTCAGGAATCAGCTGAACAAAGCTAGCGACGCCAGGAAACAAGCCAAGAATCACTAACATGCCTGAAATAAAGTAACCCACGTAGCGGCTCGCGACTCCTGTTAGCATGATGATGCCGTTATTCTGGCTAAACGTTGAGTTCGGGAAGCTGTTGAAAACGGCTGCGATTGCAGAGTTTAAGCCGTCTGCTAACACACCGCCCTTAATGCGTTTCATGTACACTGGGCCTTTTACTGGCTCACCAGACACTTCAGATGTTGCGGTAATATCACCGATGGCCTCTAGTGCGGTAATAAAGAAAATCAGTACCAGCGGAATGAACAGAGACCAGTCAAACGATAAGCCATATTGCATTGGTACGGGCAGTGCTACGATCTCGGTTGCGCCTAGCTGAGAAGTATCTACCATCCCCATAAAGTACGCCATGATGTAACCCACTAGCATCGCAATCACGATTGAAGCCACACGGAAGTATGGGTTTTTCGAGCGGTTTAAAATCACAATTAATCCAAGTACCGTCCCAGCCAGAGCAAGTTTGTCTAAGCTGCCGAAGGTTCCTTCATTTAATGCTGCGTAGCCACCGCCCATTGATACTAAGCCGACTTGAATCAGTGTGAGGCCGATAAGAGTGACGACGATGCCTGAAACGAGCGGAGTGATGATTCGGCGGGCATGCTCCAATACGCGAGATAGGAAAATTTCTGCAAATGATGCGACTAAAATCGTACCAAAAATTGCTGCCATCATGGTGCTGATGTCTGCTCCACCGGCTTTCAGCGATAGGCCTGCACCAATAATAGGACCTAAAAAGTTAAAGCTGGTACCTTGAACAGAGAGCAAACCAGAGCCAATTGGGCCAAAGGTGCGAATTTGAATAAACGAAGACACGCCTGACGCAAATAAAGACATGCTGATGATGGTATTCGTTTGGTCTGCAGGTACACCCAAAGACTGACAGATGATCAGTGACGGAGTGATAACCGCGACGAACATCGCCAATAAGTGCTGAAGTGCGGCAAAAATAGTTTGAGGCAAAGGTGGTCGATCATTGAGTTGATAAACCAGTTCCGAAGATCGGTTTGAAGTTGTCATTGTTTGTCTCGCTAGTCGCAATATATTCCCAGATCTCGCTGAATGGGAGAGCAGGGTGGAGTTGACGTCGTTACCTGTGATTGCTGTTAATCAGAGTCAACTCAGGTTGGTGGAGTGTGATTCAACACACTTAAAAAATTTGTGCGCGATTATAGAGAGATTTACTCAAAAAGCAAACGTTTGCTTTGTTTTTGGCGTATTAAAAAACGAGCCATTTGGCTCGCTTTCAATCATTACGCTTTGGAGTAAATATCCCGCTCACCCAACCAGCGACCGATAATCGCTGTTGCGTTAGACGGGTAATTGTCATGAATATGACGCGCAATGCGCTGAACTTCGGGAATCAGGCGTTGATCTCGAACTAAGTCTGCGATTTTGAAATCAGCAAGACCTGTCTGCTTTGTACCCAATAGTTCTCCAGGGCCACGAATTTCTAGGTCTTTCTGCGCAATGACGAAGCCATCGTTACTTTCACGTAGTACTCCGAGACGTTTTTGCGCGGTTTTTGACAGCGGAGAGTGGTACAGCAGCACACAATGGCTAGCAACGGAACCTCGGCCCACGCGACCTCTTAACTGGTGTAATTGTGCCAAACCAAGACGTTCAGGGTTTTCTATGATCATCAAGCTAGAGTTTGGCACATCCACACCAACTTCAATCACTGTCGTTGCGACCAGCAAATGCAGTTTATTGTCTTTGAAATCTTGCATCACCGCTTGTTTCTCTGCCGGCTTCATTCGTCCGTGTACTAGACCAATTTTTACGTCCGGTAGCTTACGTTGAAGCTCTTCTGCGGTATCTGCCGCGGCTTGCGCTTCTAATACTTCCGACTCATCAATCAGGGTACACACCCAATATGCCTGCTTGCCTTCGTTTAAGCAGGCATTTCGGACACGCTCGACGATGTCGTCACGTTTTGTATCTGGAATGGCAACGGTTTGAATCGGCGTTCGACCCGGTGGTAGCTCGTCAATCACGGAAGTTTCCAGATCGGCGTAAGCGGTCATGGCTAAGGTGCGAGGAATAGGCGTCGCCGTCATGATCAACTGATGTGGGTAGGCGCCTTGTTTTGCGCCTTTTTCACGCAATTCTAATCGCTGATGGACACCGAAGCGGTGCTGTTCATCAATGATGACCAAAGCAAGGTGATGAAATTCAACGTGCTCTTGGAATAGCGCGTGAGTACCCACTACCATTTTTGCTTCACCACTGGCAATACGAGCCAACTCGGCTTCCTTTGCCTTACCTTTGAGTTTGCCCGCTAACCAACCGACTTGAATGCCCATTCTCTCAAACCAGTTTGCGAAGTTGATAGCGTGTTGCTCGGCCAATAGTTCGGTTGGCGCCATGAGTGCCACCTGATGGCCATGCTCAATGGCTCTAACTGCGGCCAAAGCGGCAACCAACGTTTTCCCCGAACCAACATCGCCTTGCACTAATCGCATCATTGGGTGCGGTTTTTCTAGATCGGCTTCAATCTCTTGTACGACTCGGGTTTGAGCGTTTGTAGGAGAGAAAGGCAGTTGGGCTAAAAGCTGCGTTTTTAGTTTATTACAAGGACCGAGAGGTAGCGCTGAATCCTTCTGACCTTTGCTACGCGCCGCCAGCATCGATAAGTTTTGTGCGAGCAATTCTTCCATGATCAAGCGGATTTGGGCAGGATGTTTGCCTTCGTCAAACTCATCTAAATTAATGGTTGGTGGTGGGCGATGAATGGTGTGCAGCGCTTGCGACATCGTGATTTGATGGTCATACAACCCCGCTGGAAGTAATTCCTGCACTGCGGTTTTATCAAGCAGGGCTAAAGCTTGTTCGGTAAGGTTGCGTAATGTGATTTGACGCAATCCATCGGTGGTGGGATAAACAGGGGTTAAGCTCTGTTCTACATCGGGCTTTTGCTCACTGACGTAAAACTTGTAGTCAGGATGAACAATTTCCAAACCCATGCCACCGCGCTTAATTTCACCGTAAGCATGCACTAACTTACCTTGCGTGAAATTGTTCTTCATGGCTGCGGTAAAGTTGAAAAAGCGCAGCGTGATAGTGCCATTACCGTCGCTGATTTTTACCGTTAGCATTTTGCGCTTACCGAAGATGGTGTCGACTGCCATGACCTTACCTTGCACGGCCGCCCAAAGGCCAGCATGCAGTTTGGCAATAGGGTAAATACGAGTACGATCTTCGTAGCGTAACGGAAGGTGAAACAGCAAATCTTGAACGCTATGTAAGCCAACTTTGGCGAGTTTTTCTGCGACTTTCGCGCCAACTCCAGAAAGGGAGGTTAATGGGACGGCAGATAACATTTGGGCGGACATAGAGGGCTCAAGAAAATGGTTAACATAGCAGTATGTTAACCATGGAGCTGTGTTTTTGTACAGGAAAAAATAGTCATGCTTTAGTTAGTGTCATGATTTGACTGATAACCTATCATTCCGGGGAGCTTTAGCGACATCAGGATTCTATTTCCAACAAGTATGTCGCTGAAGTTAACACTATTAGCATCTGTATATTTGAGAATTAGATCCTGAACCACGCTCCTTCGCCGCTGTTTAGAATGACGAAAGTCTTTTACTTGCTTTGCATCTCTTGCCACCACGCGTCATCGGCGATGATTTGACCTTCTTCATCGAGTGGTGGGTAAACAAGCCCTTTTCGTTTCGCGACCTTTGCCAGAACAGGGTGACCACGTTCAAAGAGAATACGGTTGATTGTCTCTTTAGGCAGAGCGCTTTCTTCTCGGTCGTACATGCCTGCGGCTTCACGTTGACGTTGCGCTTCATACAAAATTACGGCACTGGCAACCGATACGTTTAGTGACTGCACCATACCCACCATCGGGATAATAATGTCTTGCTCGGCAAGCTGTTTGGCTTGCTCCGAAGCGCCAACCTTTTCGCTGCCTAAAATGATTGCCGTTGGTTTGGTGTAGTCGATTTCGCGAAAATCGACGGCGGTGTCCGAAAGATTGGTCACCAAAACCTGCATACCTTGCGCTTTGAGTTCGGTAATCGCAGTTTCAATC
Organism: Vibrio sp. D54; assembly: GCF_021728075.1. NCBI lineage: Bacteria > Pseudomonadati > Pseudomonadota > Gammaproteobacteria > Vibrionales > Vibrionaceae > Vibrio > Vibrio sp. D54. The sequence goes on from NZ_JAKKCS010000005.1 coordinate 132,707, forward strand.
GAGTCGTGAGTATCCACTTCCACCCAGTTACGCGCGCCAGCTGAGGTATGGCTCAGCGTACGCATTTTATCAGGCCAAATGGCATGAACTTTGTGTAAACCTGTCGCGTCAGCGGTGCGGATCACGGCAGAGACGTTGTTTGGCTTATGCACTTCTTCGAGACAAAGTGTCAGATCAGTTTGGCGAGTTTTTAGGACTTGGTGAATGCGGTTGTAACGTTCTAGGTTCATATTTATTGAGGTATAAAAAATCGCCACCTAACAGAGTAGGTGGCGATAGAGGTTAGTTCTTTCTGCGTCTGACTCGGGTTGCTTGAGGCATTGCCTTAATCTTACGCATGATGCCAGCAAGGTGGACGCGATCTTTCGTTGTCAACAGCACAGTCACAGTGTATAGACGACCATCACGCTCTTCCGTTGAAAGACCATGAATGTTTGACCCTGTTTTCGAGATCACGTTGGTCAGTTCTGCAAGAGCACCTTGGTTGTTAAGCATGTCGACTTTAAGTTCAGCAATGAACTCTTTATCGTAGTCGTCAGACCAAGCGACAGCCATATAACGGTCTGGCTCTTTCTGATAACCGCGAACGTTTGGACATGTTTCTCGGTGAACCACTAAACCACGACCAGGCGATACGTGAGCAATAATGTGATCATCTGGGATTGGATGACAACAATTTGCAAACGTCAGCAATAAGCCTTCTGCGCCACGAATCGGAAGCTTCTTCTTCGAGTCCGTTGGGATTGAGCTTGTTGTCGTGAGCTCTTCGGTATCACCAAGGAGACGACGTGCAATCACAATGCTCATCAACTCACCCAAACCAATAGCAGCCAATAAATCATCGATGCTTTCTAGGCGAAGATCATTCAAGACTTCTTGGATATTTTCTGGATAAATTGAATCAATCGAGTGACGACCAAGTGCGTGATTAAGTAGGCGACGACCTAAAGTAATCGACTCTTCACGACGCATCGTTTTCAGTACTTGTCGAATCTTAGTGCGGGCACGAGAAGTCACGACATAGTTTAGCCATGCCGCATTCGGACGCGCACCAGGGGCACTGATAATTTCCACCGTCTGACCGTTTTTCAATGCCTTACTCAATGGGTAAGGGTTACGGTCAACACGAGCACCAACACAAGAGTTGCCTACATCGGTATGTACGGCATAGGCAAAGTCGACAGCCGTTGCGCCTAAAGGTAATTCAACGATACGACCTTTTGGTGTGAAGACGTAAATCTCATCTGGGAAAAGATCGGATTTTACGTTTTCAATGAATTCGAATGAGTTACCCGCGCTTTGTTGTAGTTCCAACAGGCTTTGCATCCAACGCTGAGCTTTCACTTGCGCAGTGGTGCCAGACTTGTCGCCTTTGTCTTTGTAAGACCAGTGTGCTGCGACACCTTTGTCCGCCATTTGATCCATATCTTCAGTACGGATCTGAACTTCAACAGGTACACCGTGTGGACCAACCATGGAAGTGTGTAGCGATTGGTAGCCGTTCGCCTTTGGTACCGCGATGTAATCTTTCATGCGACCAGGACGTGGCTTATACAAGCTGTGTACTTGGCCTAAAACGCGATAACAAGTATCAGCGGTATCAACAACGACTCGGAACGCATAGATATCCATGATGGTGTGAAAGCGCTGTTCTTTGGTTTTCATCTTGTTATAGATAGAGAACAGGTTTTTCTCACGACCAACGACGCGAGCATTCAAGCCGAAATCTTGCAGACGGCCTTCTATTTCGCTGTGAATGCGTTGGATCATCTCTTTACGATTACCACGTGCGGCTTTAACCACTTCTTTCAGTACGCGGTAGCGGTTGGGATATAGCGCCTCAAAGCCCAACTCTTCGAGTTCGGTTTTGATATTGTGAATACCAAGACGATGAGCGAGGGGCGCGTAAATTTCTAACGTTTCACGAGCAATACGACGCTTTTTATCTGGTCGAAGCGCGCCAAGCGTACGCATGTTGTGCGTGCGATCAGCCAGTTTGATCAGAATGACGCGGATATCTTGCACCATGGCCAGAACCATCTTACGAAAGTTCTCAGCCTGAGCCTCTTTCCTATCGCGGAATTTGAGTTTGTCCAGTTTAGAGACACCATCAACCAATTCTGCGACAGTGTTGCCGAATTTCTCTTCGAGATCTTCTTTGGTTACATCACAGTCTTCAATGACGTCATGCAGCAAAGCAGCTTGGAGGGTTTCGATATCAAGGCGCATTTCGGCCAAGATACGAGCCACAGCGACAGGGTGGATGATGTATGGTTCACCGCTAGAGCGGGTTTGCCCTTCATGGGCATCTCTCGCTACCACATAAGATTGACGCAGAGCCTCAATCTGAGGCTCTGTTAGGTATTCTTGGGCAACGTCTTTGAGGCTATCGAATAGATACAAATTATAGGCCCGGGAGGTTGTTGAATTCTAAAGTCAGAATTAACGGTTGTGAGCGATGCTGCTTACTGCCGCTAGCTCTGCCGCTTCTTGCTCTTGCTGCTCTTGACGTTCACGAGCGTCTAGAACTTCTTTAGTAATTAAACCTTCTTCGATTTCGCGTAGAGCGATAACCGTTGGCTTATCGTTCTCTTCTGGCACTAGTGCATCTTTACCGCCAGTTTGCATTTGACGAGCGCGGCGAGCCGCAATCAGTACTAGGTCGAAACGGTTGCCAACTTTTTCAACAGCGTCTTGAACAGTTACGCGTGCCATGAGGACTCCAAATAGTTAACTAAAATTTTAGAATGACGAGAAAGTATACAACCTAACTACTTTATTTACTAGCAATTAGACAAGCCACCGTTTGTGGACTTTCTCAGGTAGTTTATTGTGTTTTTCGCACTGGGCAAAAAACGGGAAATTCTTTATGTTTTACAGCGTGACTTTTTTGAAGTTACTCTGCTAACAACGCGTCAAGCATACCTTTATATTTAGCAGCTTGCTTTTCTTCCTTCAATCTCTCTGCGCGTAAGATGGCTTTAAAGTCCATCAAAGCGGTATCAAAATCGTCGTTTACGATCACGTAGTCGTATTCGTTGTAATGAGAGATTTCCGACTTGGCTTCAGCCATACGTTTTGCGATCACTTCATCGCTATCTTGACCACGAGTGTTCAAGCGACGCTCTAGCTCACCGTTTGATGGTGGCAGGATGAAGATGCTTTTGGCTTCAGGCATTTGCTCACGGATTTGACGTGCGCCTTGCCAGTCGATATCTAGAAAAACGTCGATACCTTTATTTAGCGTTTCTTCAATCCATACACGAGATGTACCGTAATAATAACCAAACACTTCTGCGTATTCTAGGAAGTCACCTTTAGCGATCAGGGCTTCAAACTCATCTTTCGCTACAAAATGGTAGTGGACACCATTTTCTTCACCAGGTCGCATGTTGCGCGTGGTGTGAGACACAGACACTTTCATTGCGTAGGTTGGGTTGCGTTCCAACATCGCTGAGATCAAGCTAGATTTACCTGCGCCGCTAGGTGCAGATACGATATAGAGAGTACCTTTGCCCATTGTACTGTTCCACTTTTGATTGGATTGATTGAGTGCCGAAGGAAAGTTCGACATTCTTATAACGATAGCACTGGCATTGAGAAATCAACCACCAAAGGGGTGGATATTGGTGATAATCCCGCCAGAAAAATGGAGGCGAAGAGTATCATGATCTCTATTTTGTTACCAGTTGATCTTTCTGTCTGTGATCGTCTCTGATGAAATAGTTACTTACGCCAGAGTGTTCCTAAACAGCGAAGAAGGAGCGTGATACAGGACTTACCATCCGCGCACTCTGTTATTAAAACCATTTCTACAACCGTTTAGTGTGCTGATTTTAGGTTTAGAGTCCCGATTTGGCTTGCGTGAGTGACTCTGGTTAAAAATAGGGGTTAATAAAGATAAAACGGAAAAAAGGGGAAGCTTTCACTTCCCCAGGCGTGCGACTGACTCACACTTAATCTTCGGAACAACTTTACCGTTGCACGTTGCTACTTTTCAGCGACTAGCCTTGTGACTCTAAGAAGTTTATCCAAGGGTCAGCTACCGCTTTCATATCAGGTGATTGAGCAGCACTCTTCATTGCTTTAAGGGCATTACTTGGCTGGTTGAGCTCAAAATAAGCCATCCCTCGAATGTAGTTCAGTTCACCTTTATCATCACGTTTGGCGTCAGCAGCTGCATTCTTCGCAAACTTGGCTGCTGCAGAGTACTGCTTATCCAAGATCATCAAACGAGCAATCTTGATCTGCGTTTTGGCTTTTGGTGCTAATTGGTAAGCCGCTACATAGGTTTCAATCGACTTATCCAGCTCTTGAGCTTGTTGCCAGAAAGATGCTAGCTTTTCTAAGTTTTCAGCATTGCGCTCAACATGACCTTCTTCCATCGACGTTTGCATTATTTTAGCCGCACGGAAAGGTACACCTTGATAAGCTTGGAAGTTTACTAAACGTAGATACTCTTTCTCTCCCTCTAAAAGACCCATTTTATGGGCCATTTCTAAGGTCGAAAGGGCATTACGCTCTTGCTTGAGTTCCATGTAAATGCCAGACAATTGAGTCCAGTAACGCTTATTTTTCGGGTACTTAGTGGTTAAGATTTTTAGCACGCCAGCAACATTTTTGAATTGCTTTAATTCATAGTGAGCAGACATCAACAGTTGATACCAAGATTCACTAGGGTTCTTTGTCATTGCAATTGCCTTTTTGGTTGGCGGAATTGCGTTGCGATAATCTTCTAGTTGAATGTAAGCACTTGCCAATGTGATATAAGCATGTGCTTGAGGTTTTTCCTCTGTTGTTTCAGCAATCTTGAACCACTCGTTCATTGTATTAACGGATTTCTTAAATTTGCCTTCTGCTAGATAAAGTTGTGCAAGGCTATAACGAACCTGTTGAGCTACGGGTACTGGCAAAGCATCTAACTTGAGTGCTTCAGTAAAGTATTTCGCTGCTTTTGGGTAATCGTCCTTTAAAGAATACAGAAAGCCCATCTGTTGTAGTAATACGGCACGGTCGTATTTCTTTTTCTTGGTACTTCCCAAGGCAGAGTTCAGTTTAGAGATAGCATCCGAGTATTTCTCAGTTGCAATCAGTTCCTGAACTTTGTTCACGGTTCGGAATGTTCTGTCAGACAACTCAGGAGTATTGGCAAAAGCAGGCGCGCCATATGCGCCTGAGATAAACACCAGAGAAGCCAACAACTTAGTATATGCTTTCATATTGCGACTCCTTAGTTCGTAGAGAACTCGATTTCCTGAGAAAGACGAGAGCTAACCGCTTGGCCATCAACCATTTTTGGTTTGAAAGTCCACTTTGATACAGTTTTCTTCGCCGCTTTACCCAAGCCCAACTTACGTGGAGATTCTTTTAAGACTTTGACGTCTTGTACGCCACCACGTTCGTTAACCGTAAACTCTACGAGTACGATACCTTTTTCTAATCCCGATCTCGCTGCTTTACGAGGCATTTGAGGCTGGAATGTCGCAAGAGGAACTGGGCCTCCGCTACCTGCCAACTTAGCACCACCACCTTGGGTGTAGTGTCCAAGCACTGAACCACCGGTTACGTTAACTGGAAGATCAAGTTTTGGCATGTCCATTGGGATTTGATCCATCACCGGTTTTACCGTTGCCGTTACCTTCATTTCTGGCGGTGGTGGCGGACGCTTAGGCGGTGGTGGCTTTGGAAGTTCGCGTTTTTTCTCCTGTATTTTTTCGTCTGGTTTAATGCGAATAAACTCGACCATACGCAGGTCATCATTCGACACTAACTCGTGGCGCTCTTTGTTTACTAGCTTGTCCATCCCCCAGAACAACCCGAGGGAGACAATGAGCGCCAGTGCAATTGAGGCCAGATACCGCATAAGCTTAATCCTTATTGGTTGCGGCAATGGAGATGCTTTCTACACCTGCCATTTTGATCTGGTCCATAACCTTCACGACTACGCCAGCATTTGCTTCTGTGTCGGCTTGGATAACAACTGCGCCATCAGGGCTTTCTGCACGAAGACGTTCAATATTCGCGCGAACCGCGTCCACTTCGATGCGACGTTTATCAACCCAAACATCACCCGCCGCACCAACTGCGACCATGATGTTACCTTTTTTCACGGTTTGCGCAGAGCTTGCCGTCGGGCGGTTTACTTCTAGACCAGCTTCTTTTACGAACGATGTTGTTACGATAAAGAAGATCAACATGATGAATACGATGTCGAGCATCGGTGTCATATCGATAGCGGTTTCATCACTGCTATCACTGCTATAGCGTCTTTTCATGACCTATACCTCTAATTCCATTTACTCAGGCAATATGCTTTAGCTTATCTTCCAGCTTTTGCGTTGTGACTTTGGCTAAATGATCAAGACGTGAACTAAAGAACAGTCCTGATAGAGAAGCCACCATCCCGGCTAAAGTTGGGATTGTTGCCTTTGAGATCCCCGAGGCCATTGCTCGAGGGCTTCCTGTTCCTGTTACCGCTAAGATGTCGAATACTTGGATCATGCCAACAACGGTGCCGAGCAAACCCAGTAAGGGACAAAGCGCAATCAATACTTTCACGATTGGCAGGCCCTTTTTATTCTCAATGTCCTGACGAGAAACAATTTCTTGTCGGATCATCTTAGCGTTCCAGCTCTGGTGCTCTGATCGCCCCTGCCATGAGCCAACGGCTTTTTTCATGGCTTTTGGAGCGACGGCAGCAAAATAGAACCAACGTTCTAACAATACTGCCCAAAGCATAAAGCTGAGGATGAAGATGGCGACGAGTACATCGCCACCCATTCCCAAGAAGCGCCTAATTGATTCAAGTTCTCCAACTAACCACCACATAACGCCTCCTTAGCTTTCGGCTTTATGTAGTTTTTCCTGATAGCGAGCGATGAAGCCTGCACTCTGTTCTTCAAGAGTTTGAACCAAACGACGACCTTTACTGTGTACGATGGTGTAAAGGAACAGCAATGGAATTGCGACAACCAGACCTAGCATCGTAGTAACAAGTGCTTCAGAGATACCGCCAGCCATTAGCTTAGGATCACCTGTACCAAATAGTGTGATTGCTTGGAACGTACCGATCATACCCATAACCGTACCCAGTAGACCTAGAAGTGGTGCTACAGAAGCGAACAGTTTGATTGAGCTGATAAAGCGTTCAATGCTCGGTGCGTTACGTAGGATGATTTCGTCCAGTTTCGCTTCAAGATCTTCAAGGTTGTCACCTTTGTGTTCTTGGTAAGCTTGGATAACTTCACCCAGAGGGTTACCAGGAATCACGGTTTCTGATTTCGCTTGCTTACGCATTTTACCGCCAATCACTTGAAGGCGTAGGAAGCAAACTAGAGCAATGATAGCGCCAACTGCACCCATACCAAGGATGACGTAACCTACAATGCCACCTTGATCAATACGTTCTTGAACGGTAGGGCTTTGTACAAGTAGAGACAGAATTACACCACGGGATGGGTCAATAAACAGTGGCTCATAGCTGTTTGACGCTGACTCAAAGCCCGCAACATGACGTGTAATATTGGTGCGAGGCTGTCGAGAGAGTTCTTCGAACTTACCTGTTTGAGGTACATAAGTAACGTACTTACCATCGGCAATCGCGTTAAATTCACCGACAAGAGTAACATCGCGAACCGCTTCTTTACCTTCGCCATAAACAACCGTTGCTTGGGTTGTTGCTGTCTCGCCTGAGGCAACCACTTGTTGAAGAATGGTATGCCAGAATGCTTCTAGCTCTTGTGTTGATGGCAGTTCTTTGCTTTCAGCCAGTTTCGTTAGTAGAGCGTCACGCTCTGGGAACTGAACAGCGTTTTGAGAGGCAGCAAATAAACCCTTAAACTCGCCCGCATATTGGCGGACCACACCAAACATTTCGCCCAAAGTACCAGAGCGAACACGTAAGGTTTCTGTTAGTTCAGTCAGCTGCTTATCGTTTTCATCAAATGTCGCTTTAAGTTGATCGCCCAGTGCTTGCTGCGCAGCTAGCTCTTCACGAGCCTGTTGCAATAATGCCGCTTGCTTATCGCGATTGTTCTTGAACTCAGCTTCACGGGCTTTGTTCTCTTTTGACTCAACGATGCTTTCTGATTTTACGTTTTTGAGTAGTTCAGATAGGTTTTTAGGCGTTTCTGCTTGTACGCCTGAAGCCATAAATAAGCTCGCTAGTAGACCAGCGGCTAGAGTTTTGAATCCTTTCATCTCTTATTCCTCCCCAGCAAATACAGGCAGTTTGATTAGCGCTGGTGGCGCTTGCTTCTTCGCGATACGAAGGCCTTGCTGTACCGCGATGCGGTAGCTTTCTGGTAATGTTTCCCATTGACGTGTTTGTTGGTTCCACATACCTGTCTCACCACCGTCTGGAGATTGGAATAGAAGTGCTGTGCGACCAATACGTAGGAAATCGTAAGTCACGGTTTCACCATTTCGGTCTAGGCTAGCTTTGTAAGATTCGATTGAGCGAGAGAAGCCTTCTTCAATTTGGTACGCTTCCATCACTTTACGGAATTTCTCTGAAGTTGTTACGTCGGCGCGATCCATGAGACGACGCAGTTCTTGAACTCGCTTATTACGCTCTTTTTTCTGGAAAGGCAGATCGAGAGTCACAAACTCGTCGAGTGCATCGATCATTTTTAATGTAAGTGGCACCACTTCTGTTGCCGTTTGATCGATTTGAGCAATTTGGTTATTTAATGAGTCCAATTCGCCTTGCTGCGATTGAACCATACGGTTAATTTGCTCGTTGTAGACTTTCATACTGTCGATTTGACGAAGTAAGCCTTTGTATTCTGCCAACATGCCTTCGGTGCTTTCGGCATAGTTGTCGATTTTTTGTTGCGAAGCCTGTGAAGACTTCGTTGCTTTTGCTTGGTTGGCGACGACGGTTCCAGAGTCAGCAGCCGCCGCTGCTCCACTTACCGTGAGAATCGCGGCAGTTACTGCACTTACGCCAAATTCCTTTAACGTCATAGTAGCATCCTTGTTAGTGTATAAAGTCAGTCGAATAGGGCGCAGGAAAGATACCTGCGCCAAAGGTTTTGATTAAAAGTTTTGAGAGTATTTCAAGAAGTAAACGCGGCCTTGAATGCTGTATAACTCTTCATCGTAAGTCACACCATCAGCTTCAAAAGCAGGGTCTTCGTCTGTTAGGTTACGCACACCTGCAGTAAACTTAGCATCCCATGGGGCTAAGTAGTTATATGCAATGTTCCATGTGGTTTGTGAAGATATATGGCCGATTTTTTTGTAGTCATCGTCAACATCTTGTGCCTGATCTGCAATGTGGTCTGCAGATAGATAGATGTCATGATCTTCTAGGAAGCTCAAGCCAACACCTGTATTGAAGCGGTACTCAGGCATGCCGTTACGACCTACTTGGTTGTTAACAGGGCCACCTACATATTCAGGCTGGCTAAAGTCTAAAACGTAGCTTCCCATGAAATCGTATCTAACAGTTGCATAATTAAAGTCATAGCGATATCCCAATTTCAAGTCTATGCCCGATGTATCAAGCGTTCCAAGGTTCTGAAGGCCTGCTGTCGCTTCGATAATCCGATCATTAGCATCACGAACAATATTTGGGTTTTTATTGCCAGAGCTACGCTCTTCGTCAATCATGCTTTGTAGCGTATTTAGAGTAATTACATCATCAATGCTAATGTTGTAATAATCCATTGTTACATCTAGATCTTCTATTGGTGAGAAACTTACACCAAAGTTAAATGATACAGATTTTTCTGCATCAAGATCTTCATTTGATGTTCGAGTCACATCGTATTGTGTTTCTGGACAATCTGCATATGAAATGCCATTTTGCGCACAGTAGGTGTAATCTTTCGCAAAGTCTGAAGAGTAGCTGTCTGCAGCATAAAGATCTGATAGTGTCGGAGCTCGGAAGCCAAGGCCAGCGCCTGCGCGGAACATCAAGTTATCGAGTGGTTGGTAACGGAAAGATACTTTTGGTGATACTTCGTGCCCGAAGTCGCTGTAGTGGTCGTAACGAGCCGCTAGGTTCATTTCCAGCTCGTCAGTAAACGCGATCAAAGATTCAGCATAAAGAGCGTATGTTTCACGATCTCCACCAGCAGAGTTACCTGCACTACCAATAATGTTACCTGCCTCACTTTGAGGGTCATATTTATCGAAGTAATCGTAGGTAGTAAATTCTGCACCGACATAGAGAGGAATTAGCACATCACCAACTTCCGCTACATCAAATTGAAGGCCACCAAAGAACTGATGCATTTCCATTTGAGTTTCTCGGCTTGTACCTGCAGAAAGCAGGCTTGTCGCGTCTGAACTAAACTCACCGTTTGCAAACTGACCAGACTCAACCAGTTGTGATGCTGCTGAACCAAATACGTAGCCAGTACCTAATTCTGAACTGTTAGAGAAGTTTAGGTGATATCCCGTTTCCCAAATAACATCACCCAAAGTGTCTGTGTAAAGTGTGCCATCTAGACCTGCTTTGAAATCTGCTTGGAAGTCTTTAACGTTGTTGTCACGCGTTCCTACATTGTTGAAACGGTAGTATACAGATGCTGGGCCTGCCGTTGGATCTAAGCCATTCTCCGCAAAGAAATCTGCGCCGCCATCTGTATTCGGATCTACAGAGAAGATGCCTGCTGCTGGAGCGAAACGACTGAAACTTTCGTTACGGTTTAAAAGCATTTGAGCATTGAAGGTAGTATCTTCAGTTACGAAAATATTACCGTTTACGAATACAGTATTTCGTTCTAGAGAAGCTGTTTGAGCAGCTTCTGACGTGTAGTCATAACCGCAGATATCCCCAAGACCAGGGTAGTTTGTTAGACCAACAAACCCTTTAGATGGGTCACATGATGCGTCAGTATTATAGCCGTTTAGTGCTTTTAACTGACCATCATGGTAGACGTTACGACCGTAGATACTAACGCCAGACATGTCGAAGTAGTTTGCGGAATCGGTGTTTGTTGAGCTGAGGTAATCACGATCGCGTTGATAAATTTCATCTTTACTGTCATGTTCAAATGAGAACATGATGTTTCCTTTTTCTCCACTAGTGCCCATGACTAGGGCAACGTTTTTCTCATCACCACCTTCTTGGCTTGGGATACCAGAACCAACGGTTACATTAATGCCGTCAAACTCTTCTTTCAGAATAATATTTACAACACCAGCAACTGCATCAGAGCCGTATACTGCAGAGCCACCGTCTGCCATGACTTCTACACGTTCTACTATTGCTGATGGGATTACGTTAATATTTGCGGCACCACCACCCATAGCTGCAGAGCCAGGAAGACGTTTACCGTTAATTAGAACGAGAGTACGCTCAGAACCTAGACCTCTTAGAGAGATGGTCGCTTGGCTTTGTGCTGAGCTACCTGAACGCTCGCTGTGTGAACCGAATGAGTTGAAAGAGGACTTGCGTAATACATCTGCAATAGACACATCACCGGCACGTTCAATCTCGGCTCTGCCAATTACAGCTACTGGTGTGCTTCCTTCCATAGATGCGCGCGTTAGGCGCGAACCAGTAACCTTCATCTTTTGAAGTTTTTCAACTTGTTGCTCTTCTGCCAGTGCTGTTGCTGGGGCTGCAACTGCTGCTGTCCCCAAAGCAAGGCTTATCGCAACAGATAAAGCGGTTGTGTTTTTATACATCCTTGTTGCTCCGATTATTATTATTTCCTATGTCTGGCCGCATAGCGGCCAAATGTGACGTTAATATTTCGTTAACGTTCGGCCAATGTATAACCGAGATGAAAAAAGGAAGTCAAACCAGTGGTAAACGGGGATGCTTAAATGTAAAAAAGATGTGAATAACTGGGCTTTGTTAAAAAGGCGGAATAAAAAACCGAATAAAGTTTATGAATCGATATTAAATTTCAATAAAACACCGTATTTTGTGTTTCTTATAAACTTTAATGACTTATCTTGCCTATGGTTTTTTAGTGGGTAATTGAATCTGGAAAAAGATATTTTTCCAGTGAATTGTTCTGAGATGAGTTTTATATCGAATCCATACTTTGTTAGCTCGAACTTATTAGGTGGTATCAAAATAAGATACCCATTGCGGTTAAAGGGCTCACTCGTATTTTTAGGTCAAATATAACCTTGGATTATGTGTCTATTTATGTGTGTAGGGTGCATTTTTATGTAGGGTTTTGGCTCTAAACAGCCTAGATTGATATTCTGTATGAATTATTTTTGTGGTTTTTTATAATTTTTTACAAAAACATTTCTGTTTTTCGACATCGAAGGAAGTTTGTCATGTTTTGGTTTCAAACACTTGAAGCTGATGTGGATTCAAGATAAATATGACGCTGAAATTATTGCAGTAGTAGAAAAGTCTAGCTCTTGAGGCGCAGGGAGTGTGCTTCAACAGTTTTAGTTACTACGAGATAAATATGCACCATTTTGGGCGGAAAATATCCTCTTTCACTCCGTTTGAACTGGACAGTAGACAAGGAGCAAGTTGTATATGCTGTCGTACTTTTTACGCCGTTTGGCGTTGGTTATCCCAACGTTTCTCGGGATAACTATTCTCATCTTTGCTATCACTCGTTTCGTGCCTGGCGGACCTGTTGAACGCATGTTGTCACAAATGCAGTCCCAGGGGGACGGCGCCGCATCAATGACGTCTGCGGGTGGTAATACGGCCCTTTCTGACGATCAAATCGCGGAGCTGAATGCGTTTTATGGCCTGGATAAACCTGTAACGGAAGCGTACGTCGAGTGGTTAAGTCGTTTGGTAATGCTAGATCTTGGCGAGTCGACGCGTTACTACGAGCCTGTCTCGGACATGATCGCAGAGCGTTTGCCAGTGTCGTTGTTTTATGGCGGCATGACCTTCTTTATTAGTTATTTTATCTCGATTCCTCTTGGTTACTATAAGGCGCTCAAGCACGGTTCTGTGTTTGATTCCGCTTCTTCAGTACTCATTTTCGTAGGCTACGCGCTACCAGGTTATGTGGTGGGTGTATTGCTGATCACGTTATTTAGTTATCACTTGGAATGGTTTCCGATGGGAGGCTTTGTCGGCGATGACTTCGACGATTACGAAACCTTCTTTGAACGCACTAAAGACATTATGTGGCATGCGGTGTTGCCTTTGATCTGTTACCTCATTGGTGATTTTGCCACGCTGACGATGACAATGAAAAATAACCTGATGGAAAACCTTTCCTCAGATTACATCCGCACCGCAATTGCGAAAGGATTACCTTTCAAAAAAGCAGTTCGTAAGCACGCGTTGCGTAACAGCTTAATTCCAATCGCGAGTCACTTTGGTAACTCTTTGTTGTTCTTCATGACCGGTGCCTTCCTGATTGAAGTTATCTTCAATATTGATGGCATTGGCTTATTGGGTTACGAATCAATCATGGAGCGTGATTACCCTGTTGTTATGGGTATTGTCGCCATTAATGCGTTGTTACTGCTCATTGGTAACATCATTTCAGATATTTGTGTTGCTTTAGTCGACCCACGTGTGAAGTTTGGAGCGTAACATGATTAAAGTTAGTCCATTAACTCAAAAGAAAATTCGTCACTTTAAAGAGATCAAACGAGGCTATTGGTCGTTTGTTGCTCTTTCTATCATGTTGATCCTTTCTCTATTCGCCGAACTTTTGATCAACAGTAAAGCGCTAGTCGTCAAGTACGATGGTAGCTACTATTTTCCTGTTGTCAGTGACGTACGTTTAGGTAGCGAATTCGGCCAAGAGTCATCCAGTGAAGCCGATTATCGTGTACTGCAAAAAGCGTTTGAGGCTGAAGGGGGCGACAACTTTGTTATTTTGCCGCTTGTGCCGTGGAACCCATACGAACAAGATTTTAGTGGTGATTTCCCGCCAACAGCACCTAGTGCCGAAAATAAGCATTATTTAGGTACAGATGTGATAGGTCGCGATATTTTGGCGCGACTCGTCTACGGATTCAGAACGGCGATGGGATTTGCGTTGCTTACGATGGCCATTTCCTACGCGATCGGTACTGCAGTCGGTTGTGCTATGGGTTTTTGGGGCGGTAAATTTGACTTGTTTGTACAGCGACTTATCGAAATCTGGTCAATGGTCCCGTTTTTGTACGTCATTATGATTCTTGTTTCAATCGTTCAACCGACGTTTGCTCTCTTTGTCGCTATTAACGTGCTTTTCACTTGGATGGGGATGACATGGTACATGCGGACCATGACCTATAAAGAAGCGGCACGAGAATACGTAATGGCGGCACGTGCTTTAGGGGCATCGACCGGACGTATCTTGTTTAATCACATCTTGCCAAATACGATGGTGATGATTGTAACCCTAGCGCCTTTCACTATTGCAGCTAACATCACAGCACTGACTGCTCTCGATTACCTAGGCTTAGGCTTGATGCCACCAACGCCAAGTTGGGGTGAACTACTGCAACAAGGTAAGTCAAACTTAGATTCGCCATGGATTGTTGCGTCAGTAGTGACTTCTATTGTTCTGGTTCTGGTAATGGTGACCTTTATTGGTGAAGCCATTCGAGCGGCTTTCGACCCGAAAAAATTCACACGCTATGTTTAAGCGAGCATTGTGAGCAAAACATAAAAAAGGGAAGTTTTATGAAGAAATTATTTTTAGCGTCCACGCTGAGCGCCCTGAGTTTTGGTGCAATGTCAGCAACGCTTCCGACTGACTTAAACTGGCAAACAAACTGGGATGAGCCTCAATATGGTTCGCCAGAAGCGAAACGTGGAGGGACTTATCGCACCTTTATGTCAAGTTTCCCGCAGACGTTACGTAGTGTTGGCCCAGATGCTAATGCAGGGCTACGTTCTTTTATTTTAGATGAAACACCAGGCTTGGTGGTCCGCCACCCAGATACTTTAGAGTTTACCCCTGAGCTTGCTAACGAGTGGGCGTTAGCAGGTGACAACAAAACGGTCTATTTCAAACTCAACCCTGAAGCCAAATGGTCGGACGGCAAACCTGTGACTGCCGACGATTTCGTTTTCATGCTGAAATTTTATCGTTCCAAAGACATCTTGGAACCTTGGTACAACGATTACTACAACAAAACGATTGCGGATGTTATCAAGTACGACACTCATACGTTTGCTGTTAAGGCGGCGAAAGAGTTCAATCCGGAAGAATTGCTGTTACGAATGGGGGCGCTGCGCCCACGTCCCGCACATTTTTATGCTAATCCTTCAAAAGATGAAAATGGTGACGGTATACATGACAACTTTGTCCGCTACTACAATTTTAAAAGTGAACCAACGACCAGTGCATACTACCTAGATGACATTAAAAAAGGTAAAAGTGTTACCTTCAAACATGTCGGTGAAGACTGGTGGGGTTACAGCAATAAGTATTATCAACATCGTTATAATGTCGACAAAATCCGCATCACAGTGATTCGCGACAGTGATATCGCGATGAAGCACTTTGAGAAAGGGAAGCTGGACGCATTTGGTCTTGTTTTACCAAGCTTATGGCATGATAAATCGAATACGGAACCTTACCAAAAGGGATACATTCAAAAGTTCTGGGGTTACAACCAATTCCCAGTTGGGGCTGGTGGTGTATGGATGAACACCGCGATGCCTTTGCTGGATGATTTAAACATTCGCAAGGGCATTACTTACGCGATTGACTTTGATGGCATGATAGAGAATGTCATGCGTGGCGACTACTCCCGTAAACCGAACCCGACCGGTTATGGTCATGGTAAATACACCCTACCAGATGCTAAGGCACCGAAGTTTGATCCCGCAAAAGCGGCTGAGGCATTCGAAGCCGCAGGCTTTAACAAAATTGGTTCTGATGGTATTCGTGTTAATGATAAAGGTGAGCGCTTAAGCTTCGAGCTGACCTACGGAACACCTGTTCATACTCCTCGTATTGCATTTTTGCGTGAGCAAGCCAAGCTAGCAGGGCTGGATATTGAGCTCAAGTTAGTTGATGGCTCATCCATGTTCAAATACGTACGTGAGAAAAAGCACGATTTGGCTTTCTTAGATATGGGTACGTCTGAGATCCCAACGTATTGGGAGTACTTCCATTCAGTCAATGCGAACAAGCCGCAAACTAACTCTTTCACAAACTACAGCACGCCTGAACTGGATGAAAAGATCATCGAGTATCGTTTTGGCATGGATATGGATAAAAAGATCCAGCTAGGTCATGAGATTCAGCGTGACATCATTGATGCTCACGTTATCGTCCCAGGCTACATGGTTCCTTATGTCCGCTATGGTCACTGGCGCTGGTTAAAGTTTCCAGATAAGCCAATGAATCGCATGACAGAGGCGCTGTTCAGTGGTGCAATCATAGGCGATGGCACTTACTGGATTGATAGTGATATCAAAAAAGAAACGAAACAAGCGATGAAGTCAGGCAAAGTTTTTGAACCTGTTGTTGTCGTAGATGACACTTATAAGCTGTAAGGATTGGTTATGGAAAACGATGTAATCCTAAGTGTTAAAGATCTCGAAGTTGAATTTACCACCGATGATGGGCCAGTGAAGGTTCTGCATGGTGTGAACTTTGATGTGAGAGCTGGACGTACACTCGGTCTGGTAGGAGAGTCAGGTAGTGGTAAGAGCGTAACCTCAATGTCGATCATGGGGCTATTACCTAAGCCATATGGCAACATTATCAAAGGTGAAGTGAATTATCGCGGCACCAACCTAGTTGATTTGCCTGCGGAAGAGATGTACGCCATGCGTGGCGATCGCATTTCGATCATCTTCCAAGACCCGATGACGGCGCTCAACCCAGTGCACACCATTGGTCGTCAAATATGTGAAGTGCTTGAGCTCCATCGACCTGAGTTCGACAAAAAGGAGCGGGAGGCGTACTCGATTGAAATGCTGGCAAAAGTAAAAATTCCAATGCCAGAGAAGCGATTGAATGAGTATCCCCATAACCTATCTGGTGGTATGCGCCAGCGTGTCATGATCGCGATGGCATTGGCCTGTAAGCCGGATATTCTGATTTGTGATGAACCGACTACAGCGTTGGATGTTACGGTTCAGGCGTCTATCCTTGAACTGATGAACGAGCTTCAGGAAGAAACGGGCATGGCGATGATATTCATCACTCACGATCTCGGGGTTGTGGCAGAAGTGTGTGATGATGTTGCCGTGATGTATGGCGGGCGTATTGTCGAAAAAGCAGAAATTTTTGAGTTGTTTGATAACCCACAGCACCCATATACAGAGCGTTTGATGGGGCTGATGCCGAGCTTAGATAATGAGCCAAAGCAGATGATCGATATCAAGCCTATTGATGCCAGTATGTTTGCCAGTTAACTGAGCAAAGTGAACCAGTCATAAAAGAGGATGTTATGGCAAAAGAAGTATTAAGAATTGAAAATCTTAAGCAGCACTTTGTTTCTGGTAAAGGGCTGTTCAAGAAAGGCTACACCATCAAAGCGGTAGACGGAGTTTCACTGTCTGTTTCTGAAGGTGAAACACTGGGGCTAGTTGGTGAGTCAGGTTGTGGTAAAAGCACCCTTGGTCGCACGATCTTAAAGTTATACGAGCCAACGGAAGGTAAGATTTTCTTTGAAGGTAAAGACATCACAAAATTGTCTGTGAAAGAGATGCGCTCGCTGCGTAAAGACATGCAAATCGTCTTTCAAGACCCAATGGAGTCACTCAATCAGCGTCATACCATCGGTATGATTCTGGAAGAACCGTTTGTTATTCATAAAATTGGCACGCCAACAGAGCGTAAACAATGGGTAAAAGAGCTTTTAATCAAAGTGGGATTACCAGAAACGGCAGTAAACCGTTATCCACATGAATTTTCAGGCGGACAACGGCAGCGTATCGGTATTGCTCGCGCGATTGCATTGAAGCCTAAATTACTGATTTGTGATGAATCGGTATCTGCGTTAGATGTGTCGGTACAGGCGCAAATCTTGAACCTATTGCTACAACTGCAACAAGAAATGAACTTGGCGATCATATTTATCTCTCACGATCTCTCGGTGGTGAAACATGTTTCTGACAAAGTTGCCGTGATGTATTTTGGCAAAGTGGTAGAAGCAGGCAGCGCTAAAGAAATTTATGCAAACCCGCAAAACGAATACACCAAAAAACTCCTATCTGCGATTCCGATCACTCACCCTAAATATCGGAAGAAAAAGCGCGTAGCTGAAAAAAAGCAGCAAGTGGCGTAAGTGATGCCACAGGTCCTATAACACAAAAGCGCTCCGCCAAAAAATAAGCGGAGCGTTTTTATAAGCAAATGCCAGGACTTGGAGTCGATTTGCACTGATGTTTATTCTGATTGATTGAAGATCGTTGCATGCTAAACTCAAGGCCTATTTTCTTTGTTTGGATAATGGACCATGCCGTCGAATTTACCGAAATCCTTTAGTCGACCTTTCCTGAAAATCTTCCATATTTTGGAGGCGGTGTTATTAGTCTCTATTACCTTGGCGACGTTGTACGCCATGATGCAAGAGTTTGTGCACGTATTTGTAGAGAAGCGTGTCTTACTCACAGATATTCTTTTGATGTTTATCTATCTGGAAGTGCTCGCCATGGTGCAGCAGTTCGTGATGAACGGTAAAATTCCGGTACGCTATCCTATCTACATCGCGATGATGGCGATCGCCCGCTACATCACTCTCGGAATGAAAGAGTTGGATGCGGTTTTGGTTGTGTGGTTATCTCTGGCAGCGTTTATCTTAGCTGCGGCTACTTTGCTGATCAGAATTGGACACCATTATTGGCCCTACGTTGATAACAGAACCTTGGAAAAAGACGAATAAAAGAAAGCCCCGCACTAGCGGGGCTTTCTGTTTCAATACTCGATGACTTTTAGATCATTCAATGTTTTGGATCTGCTCACGCATCTGTTCAATTAGAACTTTCAGTTCAACGCCCGATGCGGTGATGTCGGTGCTGATGGATTTCGACGCTAGCGTGTTCGATTCACGGTTGAACTCTTGCATCATGAAATCTAGACGACGACCGACTGCGCCACCTTTCTTCAGGATGTTTGTTGTTTCTTTTACGTGAGAATCAAGACGGTCTAGCTCTTCTGCTACGTCTGATTTCTGTGCCAGAAGGATTAGCTCTTGCTCAACGCGAGATGGGTCTAGCTCTACTTTCGCATCTTCAAATTTAGAGAACAGACGCTCACGTTGCCACTCTAGTATTTCTGGCATGCGTGCGCGCACTTTCACAACTTCTGATGTGATCGCTTCTAGGCGTTGCTCAATCAGCGCCTTCATGTTCTCGCCTTCACGAGCGCGCGCTTCAATAAATTCATCCATTGCGCCATCAAACGCTTCTAGTAGCACTTTATTTACCGCATCCATGTCTTGCTCTGGCGTTTCCATTACCCCCGGCCATTGCATGACTTGAAATGGATTGATTCGGCTCAGTTCACCAGTCATGTGCATGACTTGTTCAGCGGCTTTAATTACCTGGCTAGCAAGCGCTTCATTGATGCTAAGCTCACCTTTTGCGGCAGGGTTTGCTTCAAAACGCAGATTACATTCTACTTTGCCTCGCGCTAAACGCTTACGAAAGCGCTCACGTAAAACGGGCTCTAACCCGCGAAATTGTTCTGGCATGCGGAAGTATGTTTCTAAATAACGCTGGTTCACGCTGCGGATTTCCCATACCGCAGAGCCCCAATCGCCTTTTACTTCTTTGCGTGCATACGCTGTCATACTGTAAATCATCGAATTTTCCTGTCTTCATTTTTTGAAAATTACTTCAAGAGTGTATCACGCTGCGTCGATAGGTGCGCGGGATGTATGGATTGTTTATGTTGTGCCAGCGGCGTAACCTATGAATCCGGAATCGATTCCGTTATAATCTTCGCCCAACCAAATCGTCTTCTCCTCATATTTAAGGTAGATGCCCATGCGTCCAAACGATCGCAAGGCGGATCAAGTTCGCCCTATCAAAATTACTCGTAACTACACAGCTTACGCTGAAGGGTCAGTGCTAGTTGAGTTCGGTAACACCAAAGTGTTGTGTAATGCGACCGTCGAAGAATCTGTGCCACGTTGGCTAAAAGGTCAAGGTAAAGGCTGGGTTACAGCTGAATACGGCATGCTACCTCGAGCAACACATTCGCGTACTCGTCGTGAAGCGGCAAGTGGCAAACAAGGCGGCCGTACGATGGAAATTCAGCGTCTTATCGCGCGAAGCCTACGCGCTGTTGTCGATCTAAAAGCCATGGGTGAGTTCATGATCACCGTTGACTGTGATGTTATCCAAGCTGACGGTGGTACGCGTACTGCATCCATCAGCGGTGCAAGTGTTGCAATGGCCGATGCGTTCCAACACCTAGTGGATAGCGGTAAGCTAAAAGCAAACCCAATGAAAGGCCACGTAGCGGCAGTTTCAGTTGGTTTGCTAGGTGATGATGTTCTGTGTGACCTTGAGTACGTTGAAGATTCAGCGGCAGACACAGACATGAACGTAGTAATGACCGAAGAAGGCAAGATGATTGAAATTCAGGGCACCGCAGAAGGTGAACCGTTCAGTCACGAGCAGCTGATGGCTCTGCTAGAGTCGGCGAAAGTCGGCATTACGGAAATTGTCGCAGCGCAGAAGGCGGCGTTAGCCAATTGATTTAAATAGCTCCCATTATGGGGGCTATTTTTTTATCTCGACAATAGAGAAATGAATGATTGTCGAGAAGAGACACAAGAAACCAAGGACATAGAGAGAAAATAATGAAAGCATACCAGCGTGAATTTATTGAGTTTGCACTTGAGAAAGAAGTTCTTAAGTTTGGTGAGTTTACTTTGAAATCTGGCCGTAAAAGCCCGTACTTCTTTAACGCTGGTCTTTTCAATACTGGTCGTGACCTAGCGCGTCTTGGTCGTTTTTACGCAGCAGCGCTTGCTGATTCTGGCATTGAGTTTGATGTGCTGTTTGGCCCGGCGTACAAAGGTATCCCAATCGCGACGACAACAGCAGTCGCGCTGGCGGATCATCATGACGTCGACACGCCTTACTGCTTCAACCGTAAAGAAGCGAAAGATCACGGCGAAGGCGGTAACCTTGTAGGCTCTGCGCTTGAAGGTCGTATCATGCTAGTAGATGACGTAATCACAGCAGGTACTGCGATTCGTGAATCGATGGAAATCATTCAAGCAAATGGCGCAGACCTTGCTGGTGTGTTGGTTGCGATTGACCGCCAAGAAAAAGGCAAAGGTGAGTTGTCTGCGATTCAAGAAGTGGAGCGTGACTTTGGTTGTGCAATCATCTCAATCATTAGCCTGACTGACCTTGTGACTTTCCTTGAAGAGAAAGGCACAGACAAAGAGCATCTAGAAGCAGTCAAAGCGTACCGCGCAGAATACGGCATTTAATTGGTTACTTTTTCTGAAAAAGTAAAAAGGGCAGATGGATATTCATCTGCCCTTTTTTGTTTTTGGATTCATCGCCGTGACCACTTACTTATAGCGAATGCCTTTCTCGACATGCTCATCTTGCATGGTTTTATAGCGTTTATGGAGCCACATCCATTGCTCTGGAGCGCGTAGAATGACTTCTTCCACATACTTGTTCATATAAGCGGCAGCGGCGACTTCGTCTTTTTGTGGATAATCGGCTTCAATGCACTTATCGGCGATGATGTCGTACTTTCCTTCGTCATTGCGAAACCCTGAGCCTGGGATGATCGCACATTTTGAGGTATACGCCAGAATGCTCGTGCCTGTTGTCGTACACGCATCGTCTACGGCAAAGAAGGGCACAAATACTGATTTTTTGCGACCGTAATCGTGATCCGGTAAATAGAACAGACGCTCACCGCTGCGTAAAACACGAATCATCTTTTTTACATCTTTACGATCAATCAGT
This sequence comes from Vibrio sp. D54, assembly GCF_021728075.1. NCBI lineage: Bacteria > Pseudomonadati > Pseudomonadota > Gammaproteobacteria > Vibrionales > Vibrionaceae > Vibrio > Vibrio sp. D54. The sequence goes on from NZ_JAKKCS010000005.1 coordinate 154,506, forward strand.
TTATTGCCGTTATGTGTCCGTCCCCAATACTGGATAAAGTTATAAGCAGGATTATTATGCGGACGAAACGCGCCGTACCCGGCCACGCCTAACACGGCGAAAGCACGCGCAGTGATCTCTAGATTTAGAGCATGGACACAACAAAGTAGGACGCCTTTACCTTCTTTGGCTTTTTCACGCAGTGCGCCGAGATCTTTCTCGACGATCAGGTTTTTAAAGCGCCAAGTCGGCCAGAACCAAGTGATTCCGGTTTCTATCAGTGCCATACCGGTATTTTTGAAGTTCTCTTCAACAATATGTTGAATCTCTTCAGGTGTTTTGTCTGGAAAGGCCAATTCTAAGTTACGCTGAGCAACGTGGACACGCTTTTTACCGCAGCGCATGCCAAGTTTACCGAGTGAACGACCTAATGAAAGCAGCAGCCGATAAGGAAGAATATTGACGAGGATGGCCAACAGACCAAAACCAAGCCATACGCCCCAGTTACGAGGGTGAAGAAGTGAAAGAGAAAACTCGGGCTGCGTGTATTTGTCTTTACTCATAGTCTTTTACTTTATTTGTGCACTCAAAAGCGCCCAGTACTCGTCAAAGTTTGCAGTCGGCTGGTATTTAAAGTCGCTACGCACAAAGCGGTTTAGGCTCCCCTCAACTTGTCCCAGAATTTGCGCGGCTAGGATCCGCTCTTCGACAGGGAAAGACTTCCCTTCACGAATCTTACGTTCACGCAGGATTTGGCGCAATTGTGTTTCTATACGCTCAAAGAGTTGATTGATGCGTTCACGTAGACGTTCATTTTCAAACATTAGAGCATGACCCGACAAAATGCGTGTCAGACCTGGGTTACGTTCAGAGAACGCCAAAATAAGGTGCATCACCATACGAATACGCTCTAGTGTATCTTTTTCGTCGTCTAGAATACGGTTGATACGTGTCATCAAGGCTTCTTCAATGAACTCAATCAACCCTTCGAACATGCGCGCTTTACTTGGGAAATGACGATACAGCGCGGCTTCTGAAACGCCGACTTGCTTGGCCAGTTTTGCCGTAGTAATGCGTGAAGCGCCATCTGTTGATTCAAGCATTTCTGCCAATGCTTGTAAGATCTCTTCACGACGGTTGGATTTTTTACTGCCGGCCATTAGTTACTTCCTTTCAAAATACAAAGTTGAGCGGAGGGGATTATAAGACGCTATTTCGCCTCAAACTAGACCACTAAGGGTGGAATGGGAGATTTAACACCCTTAGTTGTCATTTTTGTACCAAATTTATGCCAGCTTTTGTAAAAAATTGGCAGGGTTTTCAAACGTTAGTTACATCAATTGATGCATTTTTTCGAGAATTTTAAAGCTCAATGCTTCTTTTGATTCTAAAGCGAGCGCAAGTTCACCTTCAGGCCAGTAAAGGGTAATCGCGTTGTCGTTGCTGTTAAATCCTTGCCCTGCAACCGAAACGTCGTTTGCACAGATCATATCGAGGTTTTTCTTTGTTAACTTGCCTCGAGCATAGGTCTCTACATCATTGGTTTCAGCCGCAAAACCGACGGTAAACGGACGCTTCTCCGTCATTGCTGCCACAGATGCAACAATATCAGGATTTTTAACCATATTAATGACCATTTCGTCGTTGTCTTCTGTCTTTTTCAACTTTTGAGACGCGATCGTTTGTGGGCGGTAGTCGGCAACGGCAGCGCAGCTAATAAAGGCATCATGCTGGTTTGCATGTGTCATAACGGCTTCGTGCATCTCTTGGGCACTGGAAACATTTATGCGCTCAACACCTACGGGCGTATTTAAACTGACAGGACCGCTCACGAGGGTGACTTTTGCTCCCATCTGCGCTGCGGCGCTCGCCAATGCATAGCCCATTTTCCCGGAGCTATGGTTTGTAATGTAACGCACTGGATCAATCGCTTCGCGAGTTGGTCCGGCGGTAATGAGTATCGACTTACCTTCTAGCAATTTTGGTTGAAAGAACTGTTCACATAGATGTACTAGCTGCATTGGTTCCAGCATTCGACCTGGTCCTACATCACCACAGGCTTGCTCTCCTGCCGCAGGGCCCCAGATGTGCATACCACGACGCGCTAACGTAGCGATGTTCTCTTGGGTTGCGATATTGCGATACATCTGTTGATTCATCGCAGGAGAAACAGCAACAGGGGAATCCGTCGCGAGCACGAGCGTAGTAAGTAAATCGTTCCCCATGCCTGCGGACATGCGCGCGATTAAGTCCGCGGTCGCGGGCGCTAATAGCACTAAATCTGCCCATTTGGCCAATTCAATATGGCCCATAGAGGCTTCCGCTGCTGGGTCTAGTAAACTGTCCGAGACAGGACGGCCCGAAACGGCTTGCATGGTTAAAGGGGTAATGAACTCTTTTGCGGCTTTCGTCATTACAACTTGAACTTGCGCTCCTCTCTCTATGAGGCGACGGGTTAACTCCGCACATTTATACGCAGCAATACCGCCACTGATGCCGAGTAGAATTTTCTTTCCTGCTAGTGTTTGCATGTGAGATCTCCAATTTGATGACCGGATTTTAACACAATTCAAAGTCTGACCGCCCGAGCATATATAACGAGAAGATAATTCACATCAAACTCCAGAGTATTAATCTGACCGAGGAAGGGAAAATTCTCGCCTACCTCACAGACAAGTTGCGCGGAGTTTGCAAGTCTGAAAAGAAAAAGAGGTAGTGGAAACCATGGTGTTGAAAAGTCGAAACAAATTGCTGCTGATAACCCTAATTCCGCTGTTGTTGATCACCACGTTGATCTCAGTGGTGTATTACATCAACAGCAGTAAAAGTTTGGAAGCGGAGCTGGCAAGAGACAGACAAGAGCTCATCGAAACGAAGAAGAAAGAGCTACAAGCCTACATGATGATGGGCGTGACGGCGATAAAACCGTTATACGACGCGGATGTAAATGGAAGTAATAAAGAGGCAGCAAAAGAAATTCTGAAAGCCATGCGCTTTGAAAGCGATGGCTACTTTTTTGCCTACGACTCTCAAGGTGTGAATACGTTGCACGCCATCAAACCTGCATTAGAGGGTAAAAACCTTTACGACTTAAAAGATGAAAATGGGGTCGCAGTTATTGCGGGCTTGATTGACGCTTCTCAAAAAGGGGATGGGTTCCTCTATTTCTCGTGGCACAAACCGACCATTGACGCACAAGCGCCTAAGTTGGGCTATGCAGAATATCTATCGAAATGGGACTGGGTTTTAGGTACTGGCGTTTATATTGATGACATCGACCAGCAAGTTGCGATGCACAGAGAGTTAAAGACTCAAGAGCTAAAAGAGCATACATTATCTGCCGTGTTGATTTCCGTTATTGGATTGATCATTACCAGTGTTCTCACCAGTATCGTGGTGTCTAAAGGCATTCAGCCATTACAACATGTCGCGGCTTCATTAAAAGATGTTGCCGCAGGCGGCGGTGACTTAACGGCTCGTTTAAAAGTCGAAAGTCAGGATGAAGTCGGTGAAGTGGCGGCCGCGTTTAATGAGTTTATGGATAAGCTGCACCCACTGATGCAGGACATTCATCGCTCTGCGACGACAGTACAGACCGTTTCTCAAAGCCTGAACACTCAGACCAGCCAAGCGAGCGGTCAAATGCAGGATCACTGTTTAGAGACGGACAAAGTCGTGACGGCAGTGACGCAAATGAGCATGACTGCCAAAGAAGTAGCCAGCAATACTAATGCGACCGCGCAGGCAATTGACGATGCCAACAGTCAAGTCACCGCCGCTCAGCATGAGGTCGAGCAAGCAATAGAAGGCATTACCGAACTCGTGACGGAGATAGACAGCACGTCAGATGCAATTTCTGAGTTGAGTTTACAGACCGAAAAAATAACCAAAGTGCTGGATGTGATTGGCGAGATAGCCGAGCAAACGAATTTGTTGGCCCTAAATGCGGCGATTGAAGCGGCTAGAGCCGGTGAGCAAGGTCGAGGGTTTGCCGTCGTTGCGGATGAAGTGCGCTCGTTAGCCAGTCGTACGCAAAATAGTACTCATGAAATTGGCGACATGCTCAAGCAGTTACAAAATGGTGTATCAAGAGCGGTCAGTACGATGTCGGTAAGCCAAAAACGAGGTGTCAAAACGGCGGAAGAATCTGCGCTCATTCAGCAATCTCTTTCTGGTGTTCATCATTCTATCGGAACAATTCGAGATATGGGTATTCAAACCGCGTCTGCCGCAGAAGAACAAAGCGCGGTTGCAGAAGACATCAACCAAAATTTAGTGGCTATTCAACAGATCGTGAACAACATTAATGAGACGTTGCAGCATGCCGAGTCAATCAGCACGCAGCTATCACAGTCTGGAACGGAAATTCACGGCTTGGTTGGCAACTTTAAACTCTGATGAACTGTTAAGTTGCATGGAAAGCACTGATGGTACGAAGAAAGCGAAAGTCATACTCGACTTTCGCTTTTTGTTTTGTGGAATAGGGACACTTTCCATATAAAGAGACATCAGATGATACTGAAAGCTTTGCCAAATGAGTCCATGCCCAGAGAGAAGCTACTGCAACGAGGGCCGCAAGCTTTGACCGATGCCGAACTGCTGGCCATCTTCTTGCGCACAGGCACCCGCGGAATGAACGTGATTGAGCTTGCAGACTTCCTTATTCAAGACTTTGGTTCGCTCAGACAACTATTTTCAGCATCAGAAGAAGAGTTTTGTCGTCACAAAGGATTGGGGCAAGCCAAGTATGTTCAATTGCAAGCGGTACTAGAAATGACACAACGTTACTTGGCGGAGACGCTAAAGCGTGGTGATGCCTTAACCAGCCCCGACCACACTAAGTTATATCTGTCTTCTATTTTAAGGGATCGGCAAAGAGAGGCTTTTTATATTCTTTTTCTCGATAACCAGCACCGAGTGATAAAAGATGAAATTTTATTTGAAGGAACGTTGGATGCAGCGTCGGTGTATCCGAGAGAAGTTGTTAAGCGTGCTCTGCATCATAACGCGGCGGCTTTGATTTTGGCGCACAATCATCCTTCAGGCGTTGCTGAGCCGAGCCAAGCTGACAGAAGGATTACAAGGCGTCTCACCGACGCATTAGCATTGGTGGATATTCGTATTTTGGACCATTTCGTCATCGGAGATGGGGAAAGTGTCTCTTTTGCTGAAAGAGGCTGGATGTAACTGTGCGTTTTTTAGGTTGTTAGTTGCTAAAAATCTGCTATCATCCACGCCACTAAATTTTTAACTGAATTCAGCTTGGACTGCTAAAAAAATCTGCTGTCTAAAAAAAGATCACGAAAACCTGTAAAAAGGATCTGTTCGGGTCTTGAGCAATGCATATCAAGTTAGTATAATGCGCGACCTTTGATAGCCTTGTATGGATTTTCCATAGCGGTTCTTAACCTCTAACTTCTTTTCGAGAGATAGAGAGGTTCGGCCACCAAGGTTGATATCGAGCTGAAACGATTTTGGAGAAGACATTCATGTCACGAGTATGCCAAGTAACTGGTAAGCGTCCAGTAACGGGTAACAACCGTTCACACGCACGAAATGCTACTAAGCGTCGTTTTCTGCCGAACCTACAAACTCATCGTTTCTGGGTAGAGAGCGAAAAACGTTTTGTTAAACTACGTCTATCTGCTAAAGGTATGCGCATCATCGACAAGAAAGGTATTGATACTGTTCTTGCAGACATGCGTGCACGTGGCGAAAACGTTTAAGAGGAAATAAGCAATGGCAAAGAAAGGCGTTCGTGAGAAAATCCGTCTAGTATCTTCTGCAGGTACAGGCCACTTCTACACAACTGATAAGAACAAGCGTAACATGCCAGGCAAATTTGAGATCAAAAAGTTTGATCCAGTAGTTCGCCAGCACGTTATGTACAAAGAAGCAAAAATCAAATAATTGGTTTCAGTCTCTTTGATGAATTGAAAAACCCAACTTTCGAGTTGGGTTTTTTATTACCTGAATAAAAGTGCTGAAGATAAAGTGTTCAGTACGTCATCGGATTATAAAGTACTGCTGAAGTTATTTTACTGGTCCGACTCTATACTCGAATTTTTGATTGATCGCTCTCTGCCGCTTCGTTACCACTTCCCTACACACTTGCACACCGTTGTTCTAGTCAAGCTCAATACTCTTTGGTAATTTACTCATAACGATAAGAGAGTAGAGATGGTTATGCGTGTGAGTCCGGCTCGTCGCCGCCGATGGAACAATATTCTTATTCTGGGCATTATCGCATTTATAGTGATCTTAAATGCGCCAATGTGGATCAAAACTTACCTATTAACAGATCAAGCAGACCCTTACCCAAATGTACTTCGCTCCGACTATACGGTGGAGTCTTTGTACTATAGTGGCTGGGAGTTCGAGCTGCATGATGGACGGTGGCAATCCAACATCAAAGTTGATGCACCGATCAGTGAACTTGTATCACGCTGGCAATCATTGGAAGGGACCGAGCTTACCTCAGAACAGTACGATCATTTAAAACCTAACCTGGCGGTACCTGAAACGGTAGAAGTTTGGTATCAGGATCTCGAAGAGCCGCAGCGGGTGACTTTCTTTCGTTTACCTGATTTTTGGCTATTTAAAACCTGGCAAGACAAATGGGTCGCTATCTCCGTCGATGAAAACTACCTTATGCCAGAGTAGAGCCTTTTTGCGCCTATACCCCTAATAAGCTTCCCTATTTATCGTTTTTCTTTTCGATTATGCTAGCAGCGAGAACTATTAGCCGGTGAATTGGAGAATCTAATGCCTGAGTTGCCAGAAGTTGAAGTCAGTCGTATGGGAATTAGCCCCCATATGGTTGGACAAACGATCCAGTCGTTTACTTTTCGAACGCCTAAATTGCGCTGGGATATTCCTATAGAGCTTAAAAAATTGGAAGGGCAGGTGATCCGTGCGATTAGCCGTCGCGCGAAATACTTACTGATCGAGACAAACACAGGTACAGCCATTGTTCACTTGGGCATGTCGGGGTCTTTACGTGTTCTAGACGCCGACTTTCCGCCAGCAAAGCACGATCATGTGGATCTCAAACTAAGCAGTGGAAAAATACTGCGTTATAACGATCCGCGTCGTTTTGGGGCATGGCTGTGGTGTGCTCCTGGTGAGTCACATGCTGTACTAGCAAACATGGGGCCTGAGCCTTTAACTGAAGAGTTCAATGCAGAATATGTAGTGGAGAAAGCTACAAATAAGCGTGTTGCCGTCAAGCAGTTCATCATGGACAACAAAGTCGTTGTTGGTGTCGGGAACATCTACGCGAATGAGTCGTTGTTTAAATCTCGAATTCACCCTTCAAGGCCCGCAGGTAAGTTGACTTCTCAAGAGTGGGGGTTACTTGTTGAAAATATCAAAATGACACTTGAGATTGCCATTACGCAAGGTGGGACTACGCTGAAAGATTTTGCGCAAGCCGATGGAAAGCCGGGTTACTTTGCACAAGAGTTATTGGTTTACGGAAAAGCCGGAGAGCCATGCCCAGAGTGCGGCGAACGACTTCAAGAGCTAAAGATTGGCCAACGTAATACCTTCTTTTGTAGTGAGTGTCAGAAGTAAGTCGAGCTATTATCGAGCTTAAGTTGTTGTAATCTTGCGTTCGAGCCTCAATAATTCAATCAGTTTCGAATAACTTAGTAAATTATATGAAAGTCATTTATCCGGGCACTTTTGATCCAGTGACTAATGGTCACCTCAATCTAATAGAACGTACTCACGAAATGTTTGATGAGGTTGTGATTGGCGTAGCCGCAAGCCCATCGAAGAACACTATGTTTTCATTGGAAGAGCGCGTTGCACTGATGCAGGACGTTGTAGCGCATTTACCTGGTGTGACGGTAAAGGGGTTCTCCGGGTTATTAGTGGATTTCGCGAGAAATGAGAAAGCTAAGGTTCTTATTCGTGGTTTACGAACAACGGTAGACTTTGAATACGAGTTTGGACTGACCAACATGTACCGAAAGCTATTACCAGGAATCGAGAGCGTATTTTTAACTCCTGAAGAAGAGTTTGCGTTTTTATCGTCGACTATCGTGAGAGAAGTCGCGATTCATGGCGGAAGTATCGAACAATTCGTTCCCAAGCCAGTAGCCATCGCGATTGGGGAAAAACTCAATGAAAGACAGTAAGTTCCCTTATTATTTCTCAAACGCTCTCTCGATACTTATCCCTCGCTTTGTATATCGAGCACAAGCCAAGCGTTTACTTTCGAATCTGACCGAAGCAGAGCAGCAACGCTGTATTGAGCGGGTGAACTATTACAATAAGTGTGAAACGCCGTTTTCAGTTGATAGCCGAGAACAAAGTTACTCGACCATCGATACATTCAAAAAAACGAAAGGCTGGACGTATTTTTTCGATCTTCGCCAAGTTGTACGCTATTTCCCTTCCAGTTTTGCGTTTAACTACATCAACGGCGATGTTACACACATCCCCAATGTACCGAGCTTTATAAAAAGCCGCCCTATTTTGGGTAACAACCAAAATTCAGTGGTGTTGAAACTTAATCAAGTTCGTCATTTTAAATTTATTGATGATCCTGTTCGCTATCAAGATAAAAAGGACATGGTAGCGTGGCGCGGCGTGGGTTTTCAGCCGCATCGTAAAAAGGTGATTCATGCGTTTTACAACCATCCGCAATGCAATATTGGCCAGACCCGCCCGGTAGAAGGGAAACCATGGGAAAAGGGCTTTATGAGTATTGAAGAGCAACTGCAGTATAAGTTTTTGCTCTGTATAGAAGGCAATGATGTGGCCACCAACCTTAAGTGGGCTATGTCGTCTAACTCCTTGGTTATTATGTCAAAGCCAAAATATGAGACTTGGTTTATGGAAGGTAAGTTAGAGGCAGGCGTCCACTATGTTGAAGTGAAGGATGACTATTCGGATTTACCCGAAAAGATGGATTATTACCTAGCGAATGAGCAAGAAGCATTAGCGATCATTGAAAATGCGCATCAGTGGGTTGAGCAGTTCAAAGATAAACGTAAAGAGCGTTTGATCTCATTGATGATTGCCGATAAGTACTTCGCTTTATCTCAGCAACAATAAAAAAGGGGCGAAACGCCCCTTTTTTATAATCTTAAGCTTCTAGAAATTGATCAACACCATTCTCACAGCGTTTAAGCTTGTTTTTAATGGTGTTCTCTAAAATCTCGTCATTTTGTCCGAGTGACGCACGAGAGTTTTCTACGTGGTACAAGTGGTAGCCTACACCTGCGAATTTTAGGTAAAGACGTGACTTACCCGCATTCAACATGCGATGAACAAACTCGCTGTCTTCGCGTCCCCATCCAACAAAATCTTGGTTGAAGCCATTCACCTCGATGACATCTTGTCGCCAAAACGCCATGTTGCAACCGCGAGTGGCTTTATCGTTATTGCGCTCGTAAGAGAACCATTTCGATAGCAAAGCGTTGGTGATGCAGTTTTTACGATTGCGAATGCCTTTGCTGAAGATAGAAGGCACTAAGCCGTTTTCCATGATGGCCTTGCTGCAGTTTTCATCCGTTAACACACGTCCACCCTGCACAAACCAATTTGGCTTTGCGACTTGCTTATGTGATTCAATAAACGTTTGGGACAGCACCATGTCGCCATCAATCATGATGAGGTAGTCACCTGATGCTTTGGCGATCGCACGGTTGCGGCTCATTGAAAGTTGAAAGCCATTATCTTCGTGCCAGCTATGAATAAGTGGTACTGGAAAGCCGTCACGCAGTTGGTCGATCATTGCTTTGGTATCGTCTCGAGAACCGTCATCTGCAACAATTACTTCGTCAGGCAAAACGGTTTGACGTTTCACGCTTTCTAACACCGCTTTTAATGCTTCTTTCCAGTTGTAAGTGGTGATAATTAAAGTCGTTTTCATGATTTTTTTGCCTGTTCACGTAAGTAGAGATCGATATATTTTACAAAAGTAGAGTGCATGCTTAGCCAAGCTAGAATGAAGCCATGCTTGCCATCAAGGAAGCCTCGTTTGAGAACATACATCTTCAAAAAGCTAGCAAGAGCGTGAACGATAGCGGTCGTTAAACCCGCTTTCTTTTTACCTTCACGTTCATCCGTCCAGGCCTTAAGGTAGCCAGTGGTTTTATTGATGTAATGATGAAGGTGCTCGTAAGTATAGTGATGCAGTCGACCATCCAGCTTTTCAGTTTGATAGTTTTTCTCATCAACTTTTTCATGAACGAGCGAATCATTATATTGTGTATATTCGGTGCGATATAAGCGCACAATCCAGTCTGGAGACCAACCAGAATGGTAGATGAACTTACCAAACGCTGAGCTTAGTCGATTAAGTTTGTATAAAACGTTCGGCTTATTGGCTGATACCGCGTGTAAGATACTTTCTTTTAGCTCTGGAGTGACTTGTTCGTCCGCATCAAGCCACAAAACGTAGTCTGCCGTAACGTATTGCTGCGCCAGTTGGCGCTGTTTACCGAATCCTGGCCAATCTAGATTGGTGTAAAACTTATCTGTGTATTGTCGGGCGATTTCTTCGGTGCGATCGGTGCTGCCCGAGTCTAGAAGGACAATCTCATCGACCCAATCTTTTACTGTGTCTAGACAAGCTTGTAAGTGCTTCTCTTCATTTTTTACAATTAAGGCAACGGCTAAGGTTGGTTTGGACAAGGTCATTTCCTTCTTAACAAATCAAGACAGTAAGTTTACTGGTATTGAGGATACAAATCTTCTAAGACTTGATCGAACATGCTCATTACTTGAGTGCTGGTAATGCGGTTCATTGCCGTTTCATCTTTAGCGCGAGTTCGCCAGCTTAACTCGTGACTGCTTTTGCCTGTTTCCGCAAAGATCGTTTCTTCATAAACCGAGACAACGTATTTTAGGTAGCGGTAAGGTCCCACTCGCATCGGATTATGGTGTGCATAGAGCCCGATGATTGGCGTTTTCATGGCATTCGCCATGTGTGCTGGTCCGGTATCGGGGGCGATGACCATTTCAACCTTATCTATTAACGCAAGCATTTGCAGAATTGAACTTTGTCCAACTAAATTTAGACACGGTTCTTCCAAGCGAGATTGAATGGCTTCTGCCAGATCCAATTCTACCTGAGCAGGGCTGCCTGCCAGAATCACGTTCCAGCCTTTTGCTCTGGCGTGATGAATCACATCCACATAACCTTCCGCGTTCCAGTTTTTATAAGCTTTGCTCGCACCAGGCACAATCAGCAGGTTAGGTTTACTACGAGAAATATGAGACTTTGCCCAAGCTTGGTCGTGGTCTGAATAAGAAAGTACCCAGTCTAGTTCTGCCTTTGGTACCCCAATTTGATGGGCAAAGGCCATTAAGCCATCTGCGACATGCAGAGATTGCGGGGAAGGCACTTTGACATTGGTAAATAGTGTTTGAAAGTCCTGGCTTCTATCAGAAGAGAAACCAAGTTTGTATTTTGCTTTAATGCCCAACGTTGCGACACTCGCTCGAATCGCGTACTGCATATGCAATAGCGCATCAAACTCTCTGCCTTTCAGCTGTCGCCAAAGCGATTTGTAGCCATCAAGTCCCACTTTTTTATCAAAAACAATCACTTCTACACCATCGATGGCGGCTAATAACTGGGCTTCAAGTTTACCCGTTATCCAAGTAATCTGGGTCGAAGGCCAGTGTTTCCGAATAGCTTGAATGGTGGCGATAGTATTGCAAACGTCTCCGATAGCGGACAAACGCAAGACGCATAGTGACGATGGGGCAGAAGTGAACATAATTATTGTCTGATTCGATGAATAGAGGCAGGTAAATTATGCAGACATCCCCAATAAATGTAAAATACACGGCTCGAATATAGCTAAGTACTGATAAGTGTTCTGCAATGTCAAAGACAACACCACATCAATCGCAAGAATCTGGCAAGCCGGGTAACACCGGACTAAAGCGCATCGTTAAAGCGACGGGTTATTCGATCCAAGGATTAAAAGCGGCTTTTAAGCATGAAGCTGCCATTCGACAAGAGTTGGCTCTGTTGAGTATCGCCGTGATTTTGGCTTGGCTAGTGGATGTCGGCATGGTTGAGCGTATCTTAATGATCGGGGTCGTGGTATTAGTCTTGATTGTAGAGCTTGTAAACTCAGCGATTGAGGCGGTAGTGGATCGTATCGGTATTGAACGGCATGAACTCAGTGGTCGAGCTAAAGATATAGGCTCTGCTGCCGTTATGGTTGCTTTGGCGTTTGCTGCATTTACTTGGTTGTATATATTAGCCAGCCGGTATTTAGGCTAGAGGGTGAGCGTATGACTCAACAGTATAAAAACAACAACCAAGTGATCTGGTTTGATGACGAGATCATTACAGATCCTAGCCAACCGATATTTGATGCGGAATACTGGCAGTCCTCCGACAAGGTGGTTGGCAGTGCGACGGGGCGAGGCACTACATGGTTTATCCAACTAGAGAACATGCAAGCGGCACTACGTCATTACCGTCGTGGCGGTTTGTTTGGGAAGTTAGTTAACGATCATTATTGCTTCTCTGGCTGGGATAACACCCGTTGTGCGCAAGAGTTTCAGCTTTTGTTGGCGCTAATTGAGGCTGGGGTGCACGTTCCTCGTCCTATTGCAGCAAGAGCCGTAAAGTCAGGACTCTTCTATCAAGCTGATTTATTAAGTGAGCGAATCCCAAACGCCAGAGATCTGGTTAGTATCTTGCAAGAACAGTCTTTATCGGTAGAAATGTATCAGAAAATAGGGCAAGAAATTGCCAAGATGCATCAGGTTGGCGTTAACCATACCGATTTGAATATCCACAATATCTTGATCGACGACAAAGATAAGGTATGGATTATCGATTTTGATAAGTGCCGTTTTGAAACTTCTGGTGACTGGAAGCATCAAAATCTAAATAGACTTCTGCGTTCATTTAATAAGGAGCGTTTAAAGCGACAGATTATTTGGCAAGAATCCGATTTTGAACATTTTCAGGACGGTTATGCTTCTCAATCTTAATTGAGTTTTTTATCATTTTATGTTGATTGCTCTAAGTAAGCCTTCTTGAGTCTAACGATGCTCGAGTGAGTCTATAAACTACAATAATCATAAAGTATTCATGTGTATCTGATGGCACAAAAATTAACGTAGGTAACATTTGTAATGAAAATATTAGTAACCGGTGGAGCAGGCTTCATTGGGTCAGCTGTTGTCCGACATATCATTCGTGACACCCAAGATACCGTCATCAATTTAGATAAACTGACCTACGCAGGGAATCTAGAATCACTGGTTGATGTCTCAGAGAGTGAACGTTACTACTTTGAGCAAGTAGATATCTGTGACCGAGCTGAACTAGATCGCGTGTTTTCAGAGCATCAACCCGATATGGTGATGCATTTAGCGGCTGAGTCTCATGTCGATCGCTCTATTGATGGTCCTGCTGCTTTTATTGAGACCAACGTGATGGGCACTTACCATCTGCTCGAAGCGGCCCGTCAATATTGGTCGGGCTTAGATGAAGCGCGCCAATCGGCATTCCGTTTTCATCATATTTCTACGGATGAAGTGTATGGCGATCTAGAGGGAACGGATGATTTGTTCACCGAAACCACCTCATACGCGCCGAGCAGCCCATATTCTGCATCTAAAGCTTCGAGCGATCACCTGGTTCGCGCTTGGCAACGGACTTATGGCTTACCAACACTTATCACGAATTGCTCCAACAACTATGGCCCGTACCACTTCCCAGAGAAGTTGATCCCTCTGATGATTCTAAATGCCCTCGATGGCAAGCCGTTGCCTGTGTATGGTGATGGTATGCAGATCCGAGATTGGCTGTTTGTGGAAGACCATGCTCGCGCGCTTTACAAAGTGGTCAACGAAGGTGAAGTCGGTGAAACCTACAACATTGGTGGTCACAATGAAAAAGCGAATATTGAAGTCGTGAAAACCATTTGCTCGCTACTTGAAGAGCTGCGACCAAACAAACCTGCAGGTGTTGAGTCTTATGAATCTTTGATCACGTATGTGAAAGATCGCCCTGGTCATGATGTGCGCTACGCAATTGATGCCACCAAGATTGCTCAAGAGCTTGGCTGGACGCCAGAAGAAACGTTTGAAAGCGGTATTCGCAAAACCGTCGAATGGTACCTAAACAACCCACAATGGTGGCAACGTGTGCTTGATGGTTCATACAGTTTAGAGCGATTAGGAGCGGGCGAATAATGAAAGGCATTATTTTAGCAGGTGGCTCGGGCACTCGCCTTTACCCTATTACACGCGGTGTCTCTAAGCAGTTACTGCCGGTTTATGACAAACCAATGATTTACTACCCGTTGTCAGTACTTATGCTTGCGGGCATTCGTGAAATCTTGATCATCACCACGCCAGAAGACCAGGAGGGTTTTCAGCGCCTATTAGGTGATGGCTCAGAGTTTGGCATTGAGTTGCAATACGCGATTCAGCCAAGCCCAGATGGCTTAGCTCAAGCCTTCATCATTGGTGAAGAATTCATTGGCGATGACTCAGTATGTTTGGTGCTGGGTGACAACATCTTTTATGGGCAAGGGTTCACTCCGAAGTTGCAGCAAGCCGCTGCTTTAACGGAAGGTGCGACGGTCTTTGGCTATAAAGTGAAAGATCCTGAGCGCTTTGGTGTGGTGGAATTTGATGAAGAGATGCGAGCGCTATCGATTGAAGAGAAGCCATTCAAGCCAAAATCCAATTACGCCGTGACCGGACTGTATTTCTACGATAACCGCGTCGTGGACATTGCCAAAACTATTCAACCGTCTCATCGTGGCGAGTTAGAAATTACGAGTATTAACCAAGCTTACTTAGAGCAAGGGAATTTGACGGTTGACGTGCTAGGGCGCGGCTTTGCGTGGTTAGACACGGGGACACATGGCAGCTTGCTTGAAGCTGCTCACTTTGTCGAAACGATCGAGAAACGACAAGGTTATAAAGTGGCTTGCTTAGAAGAGATTGCTTATCGCCGAGGGTGGTTAACACGAGATCATATTCAAGCTGCAGGAAAAGCCTTATCTAAAAACGATTATGGCCGCTATCTTCTAGAGTTATTGGAAGAATAAATGTCAAATATACCGCTAATATCTTTTCAGAAAATGGGTGATGAGCGAGGTTCACTAATCTCGTTAGAGCAACACAAAAACATTCCGTTTGATATCAAACGTATTTACTACATTTTTGATACACAAAGCGGTTTAGCTAGGGGCTTTCATGCACACTACGACTTAGAGCAAGTCGCTATCTGTATGAAAGGTAGCGTGACTTTCGTCATTGATGATGGCACCACGAAAGAGAAAGTGACGCTTTCATCTCCCGATGTAGGACTGCATATCAAAGGCTTAAAATGGCGTGAGATGCACGACTTTTCTGAAGATTGTGTGCTAATGGTTGTCGCTAGTGAATTGTATGATGAAGCCGATTACATACGCGATTATGCTGAATTTTTGAATGTGGTAAACAAACATGCTGAAAAGTAAGACAATACAACTTCGCCTTGTTCAAGAAGATGATGCAGAGTTTATAACTCAGCTTCGAGGTGATGAAAAATACAATACACACTTGTCCAAATGCGATACGAGTGTTGAAGCACAAAGATTATGGATAAGAGCGTATAAAGAGGACGAGCAACAAAAGAAGCAGTTTTACTTCATTATAGAGAGGCTAGATGGAACCAAATGCGGAACAGTTAGACTTTACGACTTTAAAGGTGTTTCTTTTTGTTGGGGAAGTTGGATCCTGAATCATGAAAAAACACGTTACGCTGCCCTCGAAAGTGCTCTTTTAGTTTATCAATTTGGCTTTGATGTGTTGGGTTTTAAAAAATGCCACTTCGATGTTCGCAAAGATAACCATGCGGTAAACAAATTCCATGAAAAGTTCGGTGCTCGACTCGTTGGCGATACAGACTTGGATTATCTTTATGAAATATACCCGTCAGATATTGAGCCAATGAAATTGAAGTGTGAAAAAATCCTAGGTAGATAATGAACGTTAATTTTTTAGAGCTAAAGCGCTTAAATGCCGAGTACGAAGACGAATTGAAACAAGCCTGTGCACGCGTGATTGAATCTGGCTGGTATATCCTTGGCAAGGAAACGGAACAGTTTGAACAAGCATTTGCTGACTACTGTGGTGTTAAACACTGTGTAGGCGTTGCGAATGGCTTAGATGCTTTAACACTGACGCTAAAGGCTTGGCGAGAACTAGGCAAAATAAACAAGGGTGATGAAGTTATCGTACCGGGTAACACCTATATCGCGTCGGTACTGGCCGTCACCGAAGCGGACTTGGTTCCGGTGTTTGTGGAGCCGGATGAGCAGACGCACAATATCAGTCCTGAAGCGATTGAAGCGGCGATTACAGAAAAGACGAAAGTCATTTTGCCGGTGCACCTGTACGGCCAGTTGGCCGATATGCCAGCGATTATGGCGTTGGCAACAAAACACAATCTTCTCGTGTTGGAAGACAGCGCCCAGTCTCATGGTGCGACACTTGATGGTAAGAAGTCTGGAGCATGGGGTGACGCCTCAGGTTTTAGCTT
The DNA here is from genome assembly GCF_021728075.1 of Vibrio sp. D54. NCBI lineage: Bacteria > Pseudomonadati > Pseudomonadota > Gammaproteobacteria > Vibrionales > Vibrionaceae > Vibrio > Vibrio sp. D54. The sequence continues at coordinate 171,016 of NZ_JAKKCS010000005.1, forward strand.
CTATCCGGGTAAAAACCTAGGTGCGTTAGGCGATGGTGGTGCTATTACGACCAACGATGATGAGCTGGCAGAAACTTTGCGTGCCCTTCGTAACTACGGGTCTCATGTTAAATACCAGAATCTTTATCAAGGTCTGAACAGTCGTTTGGATGAAATTCAGTCGGCGATGTTGTCAGTGAAACTGAACTACCTTCCAGCGCAGACGAAAGCGCGTCAGGAGTTGGCGGCATTTTACTTACGTGAAATCAACAACCCGAATATTATCTTGCCGGAAGTGACAGAGCCTGAGGCACATGTATGGCATTTGTTTGTGGTGCGAACTTCACACCGAGATGCATTGGTTAAGCATTTATCAGAGCATGGTATTCAAACACAAGTACATTACCCGATAGCGCCGCATAAACAGCAGGCTTATAAAGAGTTTGGTCATCTGTCATTAGCGTTGACTGAGCAGTTACAAAATGAGGTGCTGTCATTGCCAATGTCGTCCTACTTGAGTGAAGATGAGAGTCAAAAAGTAGTCGATGCAATCAACTCTTTTAAGGTTGAGTAATGACACAAGAGCATGTGCAAGTATTAGAAGACGTGGTTTATGTCTTCTTTTGTTATAAACAATCTCGTTATCTTGAGAAAACATTGCCAGCGGCATTGAACCAGACCGTGTGGCCAAGCCAATTATTGATCTTGGATGACTGTTCACCTGATGATAGTCATAAAATAATTCTATCGCTTTTAGAGTTTGCGCCTAAAGGATTAAATATTGAATATCGCCACAATAAGCAAAATGTTGGTTTAGTTAGCCAAATCAACTCTTTGCGGGGGCAATACCAAAATAAGCTTATTATTGTACAAGCTGGCGATGATATAGCGATGCCGAGCCGAGTTGAGGAAACTTATGAAGCCTGGTTGAAAAATGGCAAACCAAGCTTAATTATTGGTGGTTACGACAAAATTTCCGAGCAAGGCGATATCATTGAGCCATTTGAATCGATCAAGCAGAACAAAAAGCCGTACACACTCGAAAATATTATTAATAGAAAGTGTGCAGTAGATGGTTGTTGCGCCGCTTTTACCTCTGATGTACTGAACGAGTTTGCTCCTTACAACAAAGACATCATCAATGAAGATCGCATCAATGTCCTTCGAGCCTTTTTGTTAAATGGTATTCATCATGAAAACAAAAAATGGATCCAATATCGATTGGGTGGCATATCAACGTTCGCAAAAGAAACACGTGAAGAAAGGTATGACAACACAGTAATTAATGCTCAGCGTGAACTGCAAGATCTCAAAATGAACTTGCGAGATGCAGAGAGTAAAAACGCCACTAAAGTTGTGAGTGCGATTAAAAAGCGTATGTGTACCGCTGAGTTTATGGCATCACTTTCACAATCAAAGTCTGCTTTGTACAGCGAAGCGATTTGTTATTTTGTTAAAACGCTGGATTATCGAACGGTTTTAAAAGTTTTGCGTAGGTTAAGATGAATAAAATTAAAAATATAAAGCAATCGATAAGTATGAAGAGGCATTTTTCTTCAACTTTCCGTTCATTCAAAAAGCGAAGCGATAAAAGCACTGATTCACCTAAAGACTTTTATCGTACACATGAGAAATGTACGGTTTTAGGTAATGGACCATCCTTAAAGTCAGATATTAATAGTATTGGTACAGATAGTGATGTGATTGCTGTTAATCATTTCTCAGAGTCTGAGCATTTTACGGCGTTGAAACCTAATAAATATATTTTAATTGATAGCTATTTCTGGGATGAAACCACCCATAGCTCTCTGGTGGAAAAAAGAGATAAATTGTTTAAAGATCTAAATGAACTTGTGTCTTGGGAAATGCAATTGATTATTCCTGACTTTGCTGACAGAGAGTTCATTCAAGGCAATATCAAAAACAGCAACATAGCGATAAAAGTGCTGCGAGCAATTCCTAGTAATGTAACTAATATTAAATATGGCCCAATGGCACTATCTTCTGGTATCGTCGCACCTCCAGCTGTCAATGTGCTTATCTTTGCTGTGTATGTAGCAATTCTATGTGAATATGATTCAGTGGAAATATTTGGAGCGGATATGAGCTTCCATAATGATGTCCATGTTGATCAAGAGAGCAACCGGCTTTATATGGTCTACAAGCATTTCTATGGAAAAGAAGAGAAGTTGCCGCTCCTAGAAAATCCTCAAAAGGTCAAACCTTTTAATATGACGGACTTGATGCGATTAACTTTCTTGACGTTTTATGCACATCAATTGTTAAATAAATGGGCTGAGCTCAAAGGGGTAAAAATCGTGAATAGGTCTAGTTTCTCTATGATCGATGCTTATCCTAGACGATGAAATGACAGGTAAATAGACGCTACAATTGTAATGTCTATTTACCGATGATCATTTATTTTTCTGTAACCACATAGATTCAGCGAAAGTAAAGTCCTCTGGCCAATCTATATCAATTGAGCTCTCTGCATCCTGTATGTACATCGAAGGCTTTAGTCCAATTCGATCATTTAGCTTTTTGTAGTTTTCTACACTATTTAAAAAGACTGAGCTATCGATTTCATAAAGAGGTTCAATTGTCTGAGTTCTAGGCCATTTTTCTATATTACGATCGTAGCTAATCGGTCTGTCTTTATTCCAAATAAACCCACGTAGTTCTTTGACCGTCATTAATGAATCATAACCTTCCGTGAGTGCTTGATTATACTGTTTGATAATAGCGCTATAACCTGACTCGTCTAAGAATGGTGAGGTTACATGAGTCCAAAGTACGTGACCCGTAGTAATAATCGAAGGAACATATCTAATAAGATCATCAGTGCTTGTTGAACTTGCCCCTAGGTGCTCTGGGCGTTCATCTATTCGTATGCGAGAATCTTTATATGTTGAAGCAAACTCTAGAACAACGTCATCGTTTGAAGATACGACTATCGAATCCAGATCATTTATATTGATTAACTGATCCAGTTTGATTTTTAGCAACCCACCTTTTACACCAGCAAAGTCTTTGGTATTTTTGTTTGGGATACGTTCACTGCCTTTTCGGCATGGTAAAAAGACATGGACACTCATGCTTACCAACTCCTTAGAATATTGAAACCTTCACTTTTTGATAAGCTTTCAAGCTCTTCTTTTACATTTGAAAAAGGAAGATAGCCAAGAAAATCAATATTATTCTCTTTGGCTGCGTGAAAGTCTGATAATGCGTCACCGATCATTAGAGCCGCGCCTGAAGACTCCTTTAGGATGGTTGCAACGTTATCTGCTTTCGCGGTAGGTGATCCTAGAATTAACGTAAAATATTGCGCCAGCTCTCTTTTAACAAATACTTCTCGTAATTCGTCTTGAGCAGATCCACTCGCTACATAGAGTTTGGCTGGGCAATCTGTAATTGCTGCAATAAAATTAGGCGTCAGTTGAGCTTCCATGTATAGCTCTTCACACTGCTTTGAGTAGCAGTTTAGTATACGTCCGTACAATGCTTCATCTGCATTTGTGATGAAATGTTCAACAAAGTAACTCACATGATGAAAACGCGATTTGCCAAAATTAGCTTTGAAATAATTGCAACAATTGTCTATTTCAAGCTCTGATACTTGGGCCATGCGTAAAGCATTACGCATGGCATCAATTTTAAGGTTATTTGAGTCTAGGATGACACCATCACAGTCAAAAATAACAGTATCATAGCCATCAAATAGTGGGTGCATAAATAGACCCTGCTTTTATTGGATAAGTGGTAGGGGTTAACGCTTGAATTGGTGTACTTCCAAACTGCTGACTAACCATGCTAAAGATCTCATTCATTTCCATTTGGCGTCGGTCAGTCACATCATAACCATCAAAACCAACGAGAGATATCTTCTGCGCTTGACCTATAAAAGCAATACATAACGCATATGCCGCGGTATTGTCATACGGTAGTGTGCAGTAGTTTTTATGAGCGGAGAGAGTATCCTTCTCTATAGTGCTACTGTAATCAATCATCGCAATATTACTAAATTTATTTAGCTCGTCTTCGTCAAAGCGGTTCTTTGGTAAAAAGACGGGCTTGGCTACCTCAGAATAGTGGCTGCTTTCTGACAAGTATTTAGAGTTATGAGATACAGCAAAGTAATCAAAAAGCTCAGTGTTAATCTCATGCTTTGTATTGATGCCAATTACAATAGGCTTTCGAGTCTTAATATATGTCTCGATCGCGACTCTATGTGTTGCCGTATTGGGCGTATTAGTGACCAGTAAGACTTCTTTTCCTGAAAAGATACCTGATAGATCTGATTGGCTTTCAGTCGGTTGGCTTATTTTCCCTACAGTAAGCGCTTCTTCTAAGACATCACCATTATAGCTTGTCGTACCTTCTAGCTTTTTTAAATGCTCGATAGCACCAACAATTTCTTCTGTTCCGTAATTAGGATTAGAAAGCATATTCTGGATATAAGTTGGGTGAATATCGTTTTTGGCCCCCAAGTAATATAGAAGGCTTGAGCCCCAACCATATCTTCTTTGCATTGGCTCAAAATGGCGAATAACTAGTTCATATATTGCTGTTGGCAAGTATTTATCTAGTCCATCAAGTTCGGCGAGCAGGTTTTCGGTCTGGGCATTCCCAGCGCCTCGTCCCATTCCGGTAACGGTCACATCCAACCATGTAACACCATTCGAACGAGCTGTCATCGTATTGGACATTGCTTGACCCATGTTGTTATGGGTGTGGATACCAATGTCGCCATCCCAGTTTTGCTTTACAATTTCGGCAATGCGAGTGACTTCTGCACCATCCATATTACCGAGAGAGTCAGCAAAATAGATAACGTCAGGGTTTGCTTTTGCTACCGCCTGTACCTTTTCCGCAATAACTTGGGATGGTTTTCCGCCCGCTTGCATCAGATTTAGGCCAACGATATACCCCATTTCTTTGAAAGCTTTAATCATGCTTTCACATTGCTCTGCTTCATTGAAATGTGCCGCGATACGAACGAGATCCACTTTACTCTCTTGTGCCGGTACAAAAAGATCGTTGATGGCTGCTTCAACAGGTTTATTCGCATCTAGCAACGTTTTTGCGTCAACCATTACGCCATATGTCGGACCTTTCGGTAGGTGTAGCGTGTTTAGAAACTCTTCAGTCGTATAAGCAAATGGACCACTGTAAACAGATTTAGGATAATTACGAAGCCCTAATTCAACATAATCAATTTTAGCTTTTGCAACTGCAGTGAGGTAAGCGTCAACGACTTCTGGTGAAAAGTCCCAGTGGTTATAGTAGCCACCATCGCGAAGAGTACAGTCTAAAATTTTTTGCATAATGGATATTCTTTTTAAGTTAAACAGGTAAAGTGCTTAGTAAAGTAAAACATACAAGCTTAATAGTAAAAGTGAGGTATTTATCAAACTAATTATTAAGTTATTACTTATCATTTTGGGGGAGTAAGCTCATTGTTCGGTTTAGAGCGCCTTGATTGGATGAGGCCCATTTATTAGCATGCAAAGCTCGGAGTAAATATTTATCTTGTTGAGAAATGATCTCTGTAGTCCTTAGGGCAAGGGTCGTTGAGTCTGGCACAATTAAGATACCATCCACAGCTAGTAAGTTTTCAACAATCTCCTTAAAGTTGAAATAGCTGGGGCCAGTAATGATGACTTTTTCTAACATGGCAGGCTCTAGCACATTGTGCCCACCAACCTTATCTCCAATTAGGCTTCCACCCATAAAGCAGATGTCCGCTGCGCCCATCAACGTTAGCATCTCACCCATAGTATCGCCGAGGTAGACTTGAGTATTCGTCTCTACTGCATGCGTTGAAGTGCGACGCACAGTGTTAAAGCATTGCTGTTGGCAAAGCGTGAATACATCATCAAATCGTTCTGGATGGCGAGGAACCAAAACGAGTAAAGCATTTGGATGAGATTTTAAAACTTGTCTATGTGCATCTAATACCTGTTCGTCCTCGCCTTTGTGGGTGCTAGCTGCAATCCAAATCGGACGAGCGTTTCCAAGTTGGGCTCGAAGCTGCTGTCCTTGCTGTTTCACTTGCTCTGATATTTGAATATCGAACTTAATCGAGCCAGTAACGGATAGTTTCTTTTTCTCAACGCCTAAGCGTTCGAAGCGCTCTGCATCTGAATCCGTTTGGCAGAGTACTTGAGTTAGGCATGGATGAAGCTGGTTAAAAAGCCGCTGTATTTTGGCGTAGTTCTCACACGATTTTTCAGATAGGCGCGCATTCACGACAGTTATAGGGATACCCGCTTTGTGAACATTGTGAAGCGTGTTTGGCCACAGCTCAGTCTCGATGATCAACATTTGTTTTGGTTGTACTGCTTTAAGAAAACTTTTGATAGCAAAACCAAAGTCAATTGGCATATAGCGGTGTTCAATTAAATCACCCAACTTAGTAATCTGTTCAGCTCCGGTACTTGTTGTTGTAGTCACTAGAATAGATTGTTCGGGGTTTTGTTTCTTAAGGGCTTTAATTAAAGGTGTTGCTGCTATGCTTTCACCAACAGATACGGCATGTATCCAAATAGGTTTGTCGTTGCTTTTTAGCTTGGGAGTGATACCAAAGTGCTCTTTCCAGCGAGAGCCAAACTGAGGCTTATTTGGTTTGCTCTTGTACAAACCAAATAAAAGCAGCGGTGACGCTAGAGCGAGTAGTAAGGTATAAACAATACGAACTAACATGAGCTTATCGTAATGGCGTCAAGTTTTTGGATGCTATTTAGCACTTGCTTAGGCGAAAGTTCTGTCAAGCACTTAAGGTGTTTGTATTGACATTCACGCTGGAAACAAGGGCGACAATCAATATCGGTATGAACAATCTCCACTTTTTCTGCGAGTGGGGGGGTGTACTTCGGTGAAGTTGAGCCATACACGGCAACAACATTGCAACCAACCGCAGCTGCCACATGCATTAAGCCTGAGTCATTCGCGACAACTGTCTTGCATGCAGCAAGTAGATCGACCGCTTCAATTAAGCTGGTTTGTCCTGCTAGAACATGAATGTTCTTATGGAATTGCGTCGGGACAAGTGCGCGGATATTGTTACAAGTCTCTAAGTCCTTTTGAGAACCAAACAACCAAATTTGATGCCCAGATCGAGCCATTTGCGTCGCAACTTCAGCGTAGTGTGTTTCGGGCCATTTTTTTGCAGGACCAAACTCTGCTCCTGGGCACAGTCCAATGATTGGTTGGTCTTGCGTTAAGTTGAATTTTTGGATCGTGGCTTTTTGCTCTGCTTCGTTGATTGCGAGGCGTGGGCGAGGTAAGGTTTCAAGCCCGCCAAGAGAGTTAGAATCCACCATTTCTGCTTTTGGATAAGCTAACGCTACATAGCGCTCTACCATGTACTGAAAAGACTTCATGTTAGGGCGTAAGTCATTCAATAAACCATAGCGCATTTCTCCTTTCCAGCCAGTACGAAGAGGAATGTTGGCAAACCATGGGATCAGTGCTGATTTCGCTGATTTAGGCAAGATATAGGCGTGGTCATATTGCTTTTCACGTAATGATTTACCAATTTCCCTGCGGCCTAATAAGTTAAACTCACCATGACCGATAGGCATTTCAATCGCTTGGTGGATTTCTGGCATACGCTCAAGAATCGGTTTACACCATCCTGGAGCGATCACGTCAATTTGGCTATCTGGATGGCGTTGCTTTAATACAATATATAACGATTGCGACATTACCATATCGCCGACCCACGCAGGGCCAATGACTAAAATCTTCATGCTTTGTTTTTCCAGTATAGGAATTTCAAAATTGACTCATAAGTTCTAAAAAGTTCAGCGTATATTTTATTCGCAAGAGTCATTTTGGATTTATCTTTTCTTTTACCACCAATCGTCGAAGCAATCTCTGCTCTAGTAAAGAGATCTGGAGACACGCTGTAAACTTGAACACCATGTCTCCATGGTTTTTCCATGTAGTCATCGACTGGTTCAATAAACTTTTGAGCATGCATAACAAACTTTGAGGCTGCTTTAGGTGTGACGATATAAGCGGTGGTACCACAAGTGCCTGCTGAGTATCCCCCTAGCAAATGATTATCATCAATAGGTACGATTGGGGTGAATACACGCTTCTGAGTGGCAGACAACTTGATGTAGTCATAATTAGAAGTCAATGGAAGGGTATGTTCGAGTGCTTGCTTCAGCCCTTCTACGGGGTCGACGTTGTCTTCTAAGATGACGATCGGTTCATCAAGCTCAACACAGCGAACCCACAACTCGTAATGGCTTGCAAAACAGGCGACTTCACTGGTTTTTAATTGATACCCTTTGCGGCGTAGAGTAATGGTAGGACGACTTTTTTCTGAATGAAGAAAACGGTCAACAGAGCCATCTACTGCATCAAAAAATTCAAACGTAATGCCTTGTTGTTTTAACTTTTCTTCAATACGTTCTCGGCGATCTAGCGATCGAGCCAAGCTTACGACAAATACTTTCACTGCACTTTCCAGTCGCTGTTATATCTTGGTTTAAACAAATTGTAATAGTTATTGCCGTCTTCTTGAGAGTGCAGCAACTGTAGTACCCACATATATTGTTCGGGTTTATCACCGACAAAATATTCAATGGCTTCATTACAGGTACGAGCGTCTTGCTCTTCGCCTTTATCCAGCTCAAACGCTGGTAAAATCTCAATATCAAACGTACCATCTTCAGTGTTCATCGACGCAAATAGAGGCAGTACTTTTGAGCGTGATAGTTTCGCAATTTTGCCTAAACCAGGTAGCGTTGCTTTACGTGTTGCAAAAAAATCTACAAACACACTATGCTCTGGGCCGTGATCTTGATCGGGTAGATAATACCCCACATAGCCATCTCGAATGGATTTCAGAAAAGGCTTAATGCCACCTGAGCGTTCATAAACACGACCACCGTATTGAACTCTTTGCTTGTGCATCAGCCAGTCAGCAACATCATTCTTTTGTTTCTTCGCCATTGCAGAAACTGGCATTCCCATTGAAGCGAGCAAGATAGCAGGCACATCAATTGCCCAAGAGTGGGGAACCATTAAAATCACATTTTCGTTGTTATCAATGTGCTGTCGTAAAATGTCTAGGCCGCGAATTTGGCAACGGTTCTGAAGCCACTTTGGTGAGCGTAAACTTAGTAACCCGAAGCGAAAAAAGAACATGGCCGCTGTGTAGAGTGTTTTTTCTATCAAAGCTTCACGTTCTTGGAACGACTTTTCTGGAAAACACAGCTCAAAGTTAACCCTCGCTCGGTGAGCTGGCCCTTTGTGGGATTTAGACAGTTTTTTGGCAATGGTTTTCGCCAACCACTTTTGTAAACCCAGTGGCATTAATGATAAAGGTAAAAATAAGAGAACACCTAACCACGTGCCCCAGTACTTAGGCGACAGAAAGTGGCGCTTAAACTCAGGGTTATATGCTTTAGGGTCGAAGTCATCACGTTTAATGGTCATGGCGTGTCTAGTTACCTATTCGTGTACGGGCGAAGTGGTTTAAATGAGAAAAAAGATAGTTAGGAATGATACAGGCTATTGCACTTGAGTAAAGGTGGCAGGTTATGGTTCTACCACCTTGTGGTGCTTAACTGTTTTGGATAGTCAAGTATTCGGCAACGCCTTCTGCAACTGTCTTGAATTCAACATCACAGCCTGCGGTGCGCAGTTTGGTCAGATCCGCTTGTGTGAATTCTTGGTAAGCGCCTTTTAGGTGCTCAGGGAATGGGATGGTTTCAATTTGGCCTTTGCCATGATGCTTGATAACTGCTTTTGCTACCTCTTCAAAAGATTCAGCACGGCCAGTACCACAGTTAAAAATGCCTGATACGCCGTTTTCTAAGAACCACAGGTTAACTTTACATACATCACCAACGTAAACGAAGTCGCGTTTGAATGATTCGCTGCCCGCGAACAATTTAGGATTTTCACCTGCGTTAAGTTGGTTGTTGAGGTGGAACGCAACTGATGCCATGCTACCTTTGTGGTCTTCACGTGGGCCATATACGTTGAAGTAGCGGAAGCCGGTGATTTGAGAAAGGGTCTCACCATGTTCTTCAGCGTCTTGCCATAGACGACGAACGTAGTTATCAAACTGCTGTTTCGAGTAACCGTATACATTCAGTGCGCCTTCGTATTCGCGTTCTTCAACGAAAGTATCTGTATCGCCGTAAGTGGCTGCTGAAGAGGCGTAAAGGAATGGAATTTCACGATCTAGACAGTAATGAAGCAACTCTTTTGAGTACTCATAGTTGTTTAGCATCATGTACTTGCCGTCCCACTCAGTCGTTGCAGAACAAGCACCTTCATGGAAAATTGCCTCAATCGGACCAAAATCATCGCCCGCCATAATTTGGGTCAGAAAGTCGTCACGATCCATGTAATCTGTGATGTCCAGATCAACTAAGTTCTTAAACTTTTTGCCATTTTTTAGGTTGTCGACAACCAGGATATCGTTAATACCAGCTTCGTTTAGTGCTTTAACAATGTTGCTGCCGATCATGCCAGCGCCACCAGTTACGATGATCATAGAACTTCCACCATAGATTAAAATTTTCTCAGGAATTCTAGCAAGAAACGAAAAGTAGCGCTATTGGAAGCAGGAAGATAGGTTTTAGTCTTCTATGACTCAGTATCTGGATATGAAAAGGGAGCCGCAGCTCCCTTGATTACTTTATTATTCCACATCCGAACGGTTAGGTCTTTGGTACCAAGGATTTCGTTCGTCGGTTAACTCAATTAAGCTGTATTTGCGGCCGAGCTTCTGCCCTCCGTCACGAGTAAGAGGCTGCCAACTAAAGTTCGCACGATTGTTACTTGGCTTAACGGTCATGATGTCAAACGGAATCGACAAGTAGAAACCTTTAGTAAAGCTACCTTCACCAAATTCGTCCGCAGACAAGTCTGTAAATGAGGCAAAGGCGCCAGCAATTACGCCACTCTTGAACTGCTTAGAAACATTGATTTGTGTACCAACATCACCAGCTAGGAACTGACCAACATCGACTTGGATCATCAAATCTTGTAGGAATTCCCATTGAGGGTAATAGTAACCAGATACAAAACCAGTGAATCCTTTATCAATAACTTGGAACGGACGTCCATATTCTGGCACGTTTTGCCATTTCTCATCGTAAACACCGAAGTAACTTTGTGGATCACGTTGAGAAATTAAGTTGACGTCAGCGCCAATCGCCCAGTTAGCTCCTTGTGGTCGGTAAAGAAACTCGGTACCTACTCCGGCAAACATGCTCTCCAGATAACCCGCGTAGAATTGCTGGTCCATCGTATTGGAATACTCTTGGAACCAAGTCAATTGTAGGTTTGACATGGTTACAGCATGTTCATTTTGGTAAGCTCGGAACATGGTGCGAACACGAGGAACGGTAGTACCATCAGGTGGAGTGACATAGTTAAACTTATCGTAGTTGTTATACCAATCCCAGTATAACGAGCCGCCAATTTCAAGGTTGTCCGTCAGCCAGTATGAGGCATTACCGCTTAGTCCTACACTAAAGAGGTAGAAGTCTTCTGCGTTACCGAGAGTTTGAACAAGCTTCGGTGCAAAACCCCAATCAAAACGTTCAAAACCATCATAGACAGATTCTCCACTTGGCTTATTGCTAGCTTTTGCGGTTGCGTCTTCTATTTTGGGGTTGATGTAATTAACTTGGGCAAAGTCGCGATATTTCTCCTTGGAAATAATCGTTTGTTCGCCGACTAAGCCTCGGCTACGTTCATTGATAGCATAGATATCAATATCGTCAGGCATTTCATTATGAAGTACAGCCGCCGCTTTTTCATGCGCCTCTGTACGGTCACGATATTTCTTTTGCTCACCAACGACAGTTACGGTGTTGTTATCAACATAAATGCGTGTGTTTTGGTAACCCGCAATTTTGTCTAAATCTTCCGTTACACGTTCCCAGTCAACATCAGACAGTTCTTCTGGTTGGTTATCTTCGACTTCTGGTGTAGGCTCATCTCGCCAGAATGATGGCATGTCATTGAAGTTAGTGTTTAGCGTTAAACCTGCGACCAAAGTGTCTCCGCGTTCATAGCTCAAACGGAAATCGGCCATGCCTAGACGGTAGAGAACGCCAACGTTCCATGGTGTGTGTGGTTTCATGTCTACGCCACCACTCACTACAGGGAATTCTTCGCTGTAATCGTTACTGTCGTACTCAATCTTGAAGCGAAGAGGGGCATGTAATGTCTGATATTCAACACCACCAAACAATGCCGCAGGTCCTTTAAACACGCGGTCAAAGTTGGTTGTGCCACCTGTCTCTAAAAAGTCGGAAGGACGTTCACAAAATCGATCTGATAATTTACAAGCCGGATTAGAAATATTGTCACGAGTACCTAGCGAGCCCCAACCCATACCCAAAGTAAAATCAAAAGTACCTAAGTTTGGATTGGAATACCGTTTGGTCGCTGCTACGTATTCACCGTCAAATAGGCCAGTACCAGCAAAGTCTCTCACTCCAACAGAAAGCTCTGGAAGATATTCGGATTCGTTCAATAAACGAATTTTGAAATCGATGCCTTTATCTGTAAAGTTGGTATCACCAGAGAAACTTGGGTCGCTACTATAAAGCAAATCTCGAACAGAAGTATAACGAATGGTTGTTTCTAGCCAAGGCATGAGTTGCAGAGTGACATTGTAAAAGAGGTACTCATCACTACCGGTAACAGAAAAGTTGAATTCACCTTCAGGAGCCATACGTCCAGTTGGCATTTGCATTAAACCAACACCACCGAAGTCTGTTTGGGATGGTCGTAAAGGGGGCGCCTCAAACGGCATCTCTTGAGCCCAAACCAATGCTGGGCCCATTAAAGAAAGAGTTAAGCTTTTTCTAATTGGCATCATTATGGTCTCTTCGTAGCATTTGGTATTAGTTGAGTGAGTAGGCGGACAATATCTTGGTCCATTTCGGAGTATTCAAGCTCACCAAATGGGACATATACCAATGTCAGAGGTGGTAAGTAATATTGTGTTGTTAACCAAGCTCCATGATGCGGCTCAACTACATGACCATCTGGGTAGATCAACACTGGCGGTGTTGATAACGCACCAATGCTACTTTTCAAATTCTCTATTTGTCTTTGCAAAGGTATGCCTGCTTGCGCCTTAACGGAATACACGCTATCCAGGTTTCCTAAGTAATACACCTTTTCTTCGCGTAGAGGGCTGGCGAGCAGGTAATCGCCGCGCAACAGTGGGTTGTCGAATTTATTTAGTCGAATTTTATCAACATCGATCGCAGACAGTAAGCGTGGAGCAAAATTTTGATTTTTAATGAATTTGTAGAGTGGGTGTGTAACCAAATTGTGTTGAATCATTTGATTGAGCACTGAGTTTTTCAAAGCGGTAGAGGTTTTCTCGGCGCGTTCCGATTTATCAAACAAAGTGGTACCAAGAGAGTATTGCAGAGAGACACTTTGCTCCTTAGCTAGTGCTAACACATTTTCTAGACGAGCCGGCCCTTGGAATTGTAGCTGTTTGCCTACTTCTAGCAATTCAACATTTAATGGTTGCATAGCAGAGGTATCTGTTTGAGCGAAGCTAGGAGTGCTCAAAAGCGGCATGACCAAACCGAGTAATGTTAGTAGTCGCTTGCTCATGATTTGCTGTACCCCTTCAAAATGGTTAACTCGACCGGGATCATGTTTGGCCCTAGATGTTGTATGGTTTTAACAACTTGACCTTGTTCATTGATCCAATAGTAGTTTTCGACCGATTGAGAAAGGCTGCTAAACTCAACAACTTCTTTATATACGTCGGTCATCGTATTGGATATAGGTGTTGTTAATGTTTCTTGGCCTGAGTAAGAACGAGTTACATTTGCTGGAAAACCATAACGGTATTGTGTTGCCCAATCGTATGAGAGTGCGTAGTTGACATCGGTTGAGTCTAAAGAATAATCTGGAACGTCACCGTAAACGCCCGCTAAGTCCCCACTCTGTAGACCAATCGTTTTGACAATATGCCCGTTTTCAGTAACGACCATAGCGTTGTCAGCACTTACCCATTTCAGTTGTATTTTTCCATTGAGAGGATTTCGCTCTGCAAAAGCTAAAACAACAAATACCTGTTTTTGATTCCCAAGTTTTAAATAGGCACTGGCATAAGGAACGGCATTGATTTCTTCTGGTGTCATGTCTACATCAATGTAGTTACCGTAAGCTTCTTGGACGGTTGCTGAAACATCATTGAATTTCTGTGTGCAGCCAAAGAGTAAACCTAGTAGCGGAAGAGTGAGAAGTGGTTGTATCCATTTGGACGTTCTGAAGATGTTCATTATTCCCTCTTACAAATAAAATCGCCCTGAATCATTCAGGGCGATTGTCTTCTATCTACAAAACGGAATTAGTTAGTAGAAGTAGAAGTAGAAGTAGATGTTGAAGTAGATGTTGAATCGCTATCTGACGCTGCAACTGCTACTACAGTTACTGCTGCTGCTGCACCTACTGCTACAGCTGTTGTGCCTGTTGCAGATGCAGAAGCTGCTTCTGCCGAACCTGCTTCTTCTGCTGCAAATGCAGTTGATGCGCTTAGAGCCATAAGAATAGCTAGAGCTGTATTCTTCATTATTAATCCTTGTATATCCGGTATAAAAACATCGATGTTTGGTAGCATAAAAAATGCTCCAAAGTATATTTTAGATAAAAAAACCTTAGCATGTAAATAGTTTCTTATTTTGCCATGGCTTTCGATCTCATTTCTAACACCAACGTGACATAGCGCGGTTATCTTATTCCCTTACTTGCTGATAAACCATCAAGCGTGCATAATTTGGCGGCCTGCTTCCTCAGTATGGCTAAAGTGTTTGGAGGGAGCTAGGCGTTTTAATATAAAGAAAGCGATACAGTGGCTAACGCTCAACGCCGCCGGGCGGTAGCGTGCCAAAAAATCAATAATTAGTGAGTCTTCGAGGCGTATGTTTAAGTCCGTAGCACTCATTATTACCAGTACTAGGAACTTTTACGTGATAAGAAAACAGCATTGTTTAGGAATACTTAGTGTACTGGGCTTAAGCCTGAGTTCTTTTTCAGCATCTGCAGATTTTTACGCTGGTGCTTTAGTCAGTTACTCAAATGCCGAATTGAAAAGCTCACCTTCTGAGTCCGTTAAAGAGGGAAGCCCTTTCCTTCTAAGTGCACAAGCAGGGTACTTTTTTAACGATTATATTGGTTTAGAAGGACGCTATGGAACATCAGTTCAGCGTGATAGTGGGCTTGCCGTTGATAGTGCGATGAGTGGCTTCTTTAAGCTAAATATGCCTGTTTCAGAGCGAGTTGCACTTTACGGTTTAGCAGGGTACTCGAGCGTTCAACTTGACCTACAAAATGTAGGATCTTACAAAGAACAAGGATTCAGTTTTGGGTTAGGTATGCATTACGCTTTGAACAAGCAAAGTGCAGTTGTGTTTGAGTTCGTTGATAATGTTTCAGAAGACCAAGTTCGCCTTAACTCGATTACACTGGGTTTCCAGCACAGATTCTAATTTAAATACCTAGAGCTCAAATTTGAGCGCTAGGGCCTTTTATTCAATTATTATAGTGGCATATCATGTTTAAAGGATATCTCTCCATTGCCGTTTGTGTCTTGGCAAGCATGTTTGCGTCTTACTCGACTGCGCAAACACCTACTCCAGAGCAAATAAAAATGTTTCAGAACTTACCGGCAGACCAGCAGCAAGCACTGGCGAGTAAGTATGGCTTTAGTATCCCTTCAGGTTCATCCTCCCAGTCTACGTCATACTCCAATCCGCAAATCATGCAATCTCGCCCTCAACTAAGTGGGGCGAGTTCTACTGAACTAGAAAAAATATGGGATGCCAAGAAAGAGGATGATGAATTACAACGCTTTGGCCTTGAACTTTTTGCCGGCTCTCCAAGTACCTTTGCTCCGATCAGTGATGTTCCAGTTCCAGCGAATTACACTGTTGGTGCAGGTGATGAAATCATCGTGCAGTTGTTTGGTAAGGAGAACGAAACACATCGCTTACGTGTAAATCGTGCAGGAACAATCAACTTTCCTTCTCTTGGGCCGGTAAATGTTGCCGGTATGCACTTTTCCGATGTTAGAGACTCTCTAACACAACGTGTAAAAGAGCAAATGATAGGTGTTCGCAGTGATATCTCATTAGGTGAATTACGCACCATGCAAGTATTTGTCATGGGGGATGCATATAAGCCAGGCGCGTACACGGTTAGCGCATTAACGACAATATCACAGGCTATCTACTACAGCGGTGGCTTTGGTGAAAGTGGAGCACTACGTGATGTTCAGCTAAAACGTGACGGAAAAATTATTCGTAAGTTGGACATGTATGATCTGTTACTAAAAGGTGATGCGAGTGATGATGTGCGCTTACTTCCAGATGATGTTGTTTTAATCGGCTCTGTTAAAGATACTGTGTCTATAGAAGGCGAGATTAACCGTCCTGCAATCTACGAGGTTAAGCCGGGTGAAACTTACCAACAACTTATTCAAATAGCAGGTGGTTTTACTGCCAATGCGTATAAAGAACAGTTAGAAATCAAACGTTATGCAACGCATGGGACTCGTGAAGCGGTCACTCTCGATTTTAGTAAGAGTCAAGATAAGCAAAGCAAAGTAAAAAATGGCGATGCTATTAATGTCTTGAAAAAAAGCGAAGAGCTTACTCGATATGTTCAAATTGAAGGGGATGTCAGACACCCTGGGTATGTAGAATGGCATCAAAATCTACGTATTGCTGATTTGTTTAAATCTGTTGACGCCGCATTCAATGCGACTGCTGATGTTAACTACGCCGTTGTTGTTCGAGAAGTAAATACTCAACGTGATATCGAAGTATTTCAGATCAATCTCGCGAATGCGATTTTATCTCCTAACAGCAAAGACAATATGTCTCTGCGTTCTCGTGACCGAGTTCTAGTCTTCAACCGTTTCAATAACGAAGATTTAGATACACTCGCTAACGATGAAGAAATTACAAAAGCGAAAACACTCGAGCAAGCCCAAAAACAAGCGGAGATGGAGCAACAGAAAGAACAGCAGCAGATGAGCTCGTCGGTTGCAATGGTTAATAACCCAGCAGGTTCGGTAATCGCAGGCAACAATGCGATGACTAGCAATAATCAGCAACAAACTAATTTTAATAACCAACAGAATCATGTTGGCTGGAACCAGCAAGAAAAAGAAGAAAGAAAAATCATTTTCCGCGGTAAAGAGATTACAGAGGAAGACTTTGAAAAGCTGAAGCAGAATACTCGTCGCACTTTACTTGCACCCGTATTGCTGCAGCTCCAGCAACAGTCTCGTTTAGGTTTAGCCCCTCAAATTGCTGAAGTATTTGGTGAAGTGAAGCACCCAGGTCGCTACCCAATTACACCAAGAATGACGGTATCAACGCTGATTGAAGCTGCTGGTGGTTTGACTTACAACGCATTCACAATCAATGCAGAACTAGCACGAACCGCGATTAACAGTGCAGATGAACGTGCATACATTGATGTTGAACGTATTGATTTGCGTAAAGCAATCCAAGGCAATGCTTCAGACGATGCAATTATCGTAGGCCGAGATCGTTTGAACATCCTCGAAAAGCCAAATGTGAAGCTACAAAGCACAGTCACTTTACAAGGTGAAGTTCGCTTCCCAGGAACTTACACGACCCGTCAGGGGGAGACATTGAGTGAGCTTTTGGAGCGTGCAGGAGGATTGACCGAATTTGCACACCCTCAAGGTGCAATATTTACTCGTGAAGCTTTACGTCTACAAGAGCAGAAGCTACTGAACCAATATGCGGCAGATATGCGTGCAGAAACTGCGAAGAAAACATTCAGGGCTGACAGCAATATTGGCTCAGTAATTACCGACCCTCAGAAAACCCTAACTTTTGTTGAAGAAGCAAGCAAAAGTAAGGCTCTGGGTCGTATGGTCGTACAGCTCAACCGTATTCTTGATGGCGAACGTTCAGCAGACTTTATGCTCGAGGATGGAGACTTCCTCTTTGTTCCTACCTTCCGAAATACGGTATCAATCATGGGCGAAGTTCAGGTTCCAATTACTTATTTGTTAGACAACAAACTCGATGTGGACGATTACCTAAACAAAGCGGGTGGTGCTAAAAAGCAAGCAGACGAAGATCGTATTTTTGTTGTGCGTGCAGACGGATCTGTTTACAAGCCTTCTTCTGGTTATTGGTTTGGGAATAACCAAGAGGGATTAAAAGCTGGCGATACTATCGTTGTGCCAATTGATACCGATTACCGTGATGCATTAAGTACCTGGACAGCTGCAACGCAGATCTTGTACCAAACTGGTGTTGCGATTAATGCTTTGAAATAAAATTAATACAAAGGGGCTAGTTAATATTATGTAGCCCCTAATTATGATTCTTACGAATGAGCCTACAAAATATTATCTGAAAAATATATGAACTTTTAACTCTTCATATTGAAAATAATTAATTGTAAATTAATTATTTATAGTTAATCAATGGTTCGAGAGAAGACACTAGGATTAATTAATGGAACCTAATAACAAAATAAATTTCACTGATGAGTTTGATCTGAATGAGTTGCTTAAAACTCTTTGGAAAGGTAAATGGATAATAATTGCTACAACTTTTTTTTTCTCTATTGCTTCAGTAATATATGCCTTAAGTCTACCTAATATCTACAAATCCGATGCATTACTTGCACCAGCAGAAAGTTCAGGCAATGGTGGGTTGTCTAAAATGTCTAGCCAGCTAGGGGGCCTAGCTGCTTTAGCTGGAGTTAATCTCGGTGGTGGTGAGTCATCGCAAACTGACTTGGCTGTTCAAGTTATGAAGTCTCGTCAGTTTGTTGAATTATTTATTAATAAGCATGATTTATTAGTTCCCTTAATGGCGAGTAAAGGCTGGGACGTTGCTGCCAATACGCTGATATTAGATGTCGAAAAGTATAATACAACCGAAAAAAAGTGGGTCAGAGAGCCAAAGGGGCTTAGGGGGCCAAAACCTACGGCACAAGAGGCCTTTGAGGTTTTTAAACGAGATATTTTTAATATAACACGAGATAAAGACTCTGGTTTATATACTTTGTCAATAAAGCATTATTCGCCATATGTAGCAAAACAATGGGTTAACTGGTTAATCCAGGATATCAATGATGTTATGCGTGAGCGTACAATTTCAGAAACTTCTCAAAATCTAGCATATTTAAATACACAACTTCAAAAAACGTCGGTTGCTGATATGCAGAGCACTTTTTATAAACTGATTGAAGAACAAACGAAAAGTTTAATGCTTGCAGAAGTACAAGAAGAATTTGTGTTCAAAACAGTAGATCCTGCTGTAGTGCCTGAACTGAAAAGTGAACCAAAACGCTCACTAATTGTTGTTCTTGGTTTTTTATTTGGTGCACTTTTTAGTGTTATGTTGATTCTAATTAAATTTGCTTTAAGAAAGTGATCTTATTGATTGGAAGCATAGATGAATCCAACAAGTGATAGGCGATATGCTGCTCAGTGATTCTACAAAGAAAACCTCAATGACATCAATGTCGATATTTATGTTGTGTATGTACATTGCTTCATATTTTACATTGTTATCATTTGGTTATTATAGTGATCTTCTCTACTTTATTTTTATAGTGTTATCATTTCTCTTGAATGCGATGCTTACTTATAAAGGTAACATGAAGTTGGGGTTCGGTTTTCTCCTCGTATCAATGACATATTTGTTTCAGCTAGCTCGCCCGGTGTCGATCTATCTAGTAGACTATGATGTTATACCTACTTATTTTGGGTTTATTGTCGAGGGCGATATAGGCAGACAACTATATTCAGCATCATTGTTGGAGATTTTGATATTAATAAGTACATTTAGCTTAGCTTACTATTTATGTAATGTTGATCGTAAATCTAATTTAATAAATTACTCCCCCCCTCATTCAGTCAAAAAAGATAGTTATTTTTTTGTTATGATGGCGTTTGCACTGATATACATTAGTGTATTTGCTATAAATATGCATAGTTTATTTTCCTATGTTTCCGTAGAAGGCTATTTAGGGTTATATAAATACTTTACACAAATGGCTCAATCGCCGACTTTTTCTTATAAGTTATATAACTACATGTCATTGTTGACATATTCTTTGTTTGCATATAATTATGTTTACAATGGGAATAAGTTCATTAACAAAATATTTATTTTTATTTTATTAATCAAAGGGCTTGTTTTTCTATTTCTAGGTCAGAGGGGCGGGTTATTTGCGCTTATCGTTTTCTTTATATATTTGCATTCAGAGCATAAAGGCGTAAAGTTTACGAAAGTGATTTTGATTGCCTTGAGTCTTATCTTATTATCTCAGGTAATTTTCTTTGTCAGGCTAGATATGTCTTTTAGCGATATATCATTAATATCATCTATAGGTAATTTTTTATACAATCAAGGTACATCATTTTATGTTTACGCAATTTCAAAGGAAATCGATTTACCTTTGTCCTCTATTTTGAACTCTACAATCCCATTTATAAAAGTTGTTTACTCTATTTTTAGTCCGGGCATTCCTACGTATGAATTTTATCCTGGTCATTTTTTGACAAGATCTTGGAGTCAAGAAGCTTACGACGCTGGTATGGGGTTTGGGTGGACAATTTTTTCCGATGTTTATCATATCTTTCGTGGGAATCTAATCCTAATGATTTCTGGCTTCTTTGGGTTTGGTTGGTTAATTAATAAAATTGAATATTCAAAGAAAAGAAGTATAAGGTATATATTTCTTTCTCTTGCACCTACCCTTTTATTTTTACCTCGAGCAGGTTTAACAACTATAGTACCACTTATAGTTGTTTCTGTTTTTATGCTTTATTTTTTTAGATTAATTCTTGTAGAAAGGCTTGTAGATGAAAAAAATAGCTAGAATTTTGCTTCTTCCCCTTTCATTAATAGCTATCTTTTTTCCAAAAAGAAAAGATATTGCTATTTTCTCAAAATTAGACGAAAACCTTTGGGGAGGGAACGCAAAATATTTGTCTGCATTTATGGGAGAAATGCGTCTAAAAGGCAGTGACAATGTAGAACCTTATATCTTAACAGCAAACAAGGGAAGCAAAGAGGACAACGAAATATACATATACTCGTTAAAAGGTATCCATTTACTGCTATGTGCTAAATGGGTTTTCTTTCATCATGGCCCTTTAGAGTTTTTAATCCCTTTATTTCCATTCAATAGGCGCTGTATCCATTTAAACCACGGCATACATTACAAGAGAAGTGGATATGCAAGCGAGCACTTTAGCAGGCAACTATTCCCAGTTGGATACTATATACCTGAACATATAGTATCATCTAATGTTGATGCTTTAGCTGCATGTTCATTTTATCACCTCAAACTCCCAAATTGTTATACTTTCGGTTTAGCAAGAAATGACATTATTTCTCTCAAAAAAGACGAATTACCGCAGTATGTTAGAGATGAAATTGATGAGTTACACTCAATACTAAGAGGCAGAAGAGCCATTTTGTATGCTCCAACATGGCGAAATGGAGATTCCTCTCGAAATTTTTCAGATCTGGAATACCAAAAGCTAAGTGATTTTTTATCAACTACCAACTCAGTTCTTTTGTATGCTGGTCATCCTTTGATGAAGGGACGTGTCGTAGTAGAGAACGAATTTATTTTAGATGCTAATAAACTAGAAATAGATATACAAGTAATACTTAGAAGCGCAGATGTCCTAATTACAGATTATTCGAGCGCTTGGGTTGACTACACATTGAGATCAAAAGGAAGATTGATTGGCTTTTGCTATGATCTTAATGAATATTTGGATAATGAACGTTCTTTTATATTCGATTTTGAGAGTTCATTTCCAGGAGAAATAACAACTAGTTTTGATGGTCTAATGAAGTCGTTATCATCAACTGAATTCACAGACTTTACTGTACCTAGGAAGTTTTTTCATTCAAACTTATCTGGTAGTAGCGCTGAAAGGCTTGTTGACTTTATCAAAAGCCAAAATGAATAAGGTATTATTAAGTGCTCAATAGTGTAGTGAAAAACCTAATATATGCGGTATCTTCCCAAGGTATTGGTTTGTTTTTAGGCGTTCTTCGAGCATCAGTTATTCCTGTATACCTAGGCGTTACCGATTTCGGCACTTGGCAAGTATATGTCCTATATCTAAGTTTCATAGGCTTCTTTACTTATGGATATAATGACGGAATATACTTAAAATATGGTGCTTACAATGAAAGTGATATAGATTTTAAACTTATACGAACAAGTTTAATATTTTATATGTTCTCTGGCTTTATTACGATATTCATTATTGCGTTGTTTATTGGATGTAGTGAATTTGATAAAAACAAAGAAATCGCTCTATATGCTGTTTTGCCAAATATACTACTACTATCTGTCATTGCATATTATTCAGTAATATTTCAAGTTACGAATCAAATTAAAAAATTCAGTTATTATATGTTAGTTGATAAGGTGTCATTTGTTTTAATGTTGATCTTAATTCTAGCATGTAATCTTCTAAGTTTCTTAAATCTAATTCTAATAGATATCGCTAGCAAAATTATTTTGGTCTTTGCTCTTTTTTATAGTCATCGACAATATTTTTTCGGTCGATTAGAGAAGATTAGTGCCGGATTTTTTACGTATATTAATAGTGTCAAGATCGGAGTAAACTTATTATTCTCGAATGTTATTGGCATTTTGGTTCTGACAATAGGTCGACTTTATGTTGAAAGAAACTTCACGCTAGAGGAGTTTGCGATTTATTCTCTAGGGATAATGCTGACCAATGTAGCGTTAATGGCGGTAAGTGCGATCAGTTTGGTAGCATATCCAGCCATAAAAAGAGCTGATGAAAACAAGTATGGCGATATATATGTTTCAATTAGTAATATATATACGATAGGTTTATCATTTATCTTCTGCTTTTATTTTATAATCTACTTTTTGGTTTTTAACTTCATGAAGGATTACCTTGAGTTATTAAACTATCTAAATCTTCTTTTTGTTATTTGTGTTTTACAGGGGAAAATGCAATTATTATTAAATACTTATTATAAGGTTTTGAGAAAAGAAGTAGAGATGTTAAAGGCTAATATTACAACTATATTATTGTGCGTAATTTTTATTGCTCTATCATCTGTATTTTTAGATAGCGTTGAGGGTGTGGTTTTATCTATCTTACTGTCAATTGCCGTACGAGTTATTCTTTCAGAGTATTATATCAGAGATATTCTTAATTTGTGTAAGAGTACCATTTTCGTTGATTTCTTTATTTGCTCTTCATTTCTGTTTCTCACGTTTTTTAAATATGATTATATATCAATTTTTCTTATGATTATAATTTTATTTGTGACGATTTTTGTGCACGGAAAAAATATATTAGGCTTAGTGAAAAATGCGTAGTAAAAAATTACAAGTTGTAGTTATTGTTGGAGCTTATTTACCATCTCCTTCTGCTGTAGGTTTGTGTGCAGAGAAAGTCGTGAATGAATTAAAATATGATTATGATGTGACAGTCATCTCTGTTAGAAATTCCAAATCTTACAACAAAAGTGAACGCCTTAATGGGTATAATGTTGAAAGAGTAACGACTAACTATTACGATAAGTTATTTAACTATAAAAATTCATTAGGCTTTTTAGACTCAAAATACTACGAAACCTATTTGAGAACTAGTAGGCTGGCTAAGATATTTTTATCGAAACATACAGTAGATGAAGATGTGTTGGAATCCTATTATAGGAAACTGGTTGAAATAAAAGAAGAAAAGAAAATAGACGTTATAATACCGCTGTGTTTTCCATTTGAATCGGTGCTTTCAGCTATTAAATATAAAAATATTGTCGATAAAGATACAATAGTAATACCATATATATTTGATAATTTTTCTAATAGTGCTAGCCTTCATAGAATAAAGTTAAATAAAAAAATAAAGCAAGCATGGAATGTTGCTTTAGAGAAGAATATGCTGCAAGAGTCTAGTAAAGTTATCGCTATGCATCCTCTAAAAGAACACTTTGATTGTGTGTCTAATAACATGCCCATGAGCCAAAAAGTTATTTACACCGAACACCCTTTATTGGAGCAACCTTCGGCATCTGATATTAGTCTAGACAAAATGGATAAAGCTTTATTATTAGCATATTCTGGAGGTTTGTTTAAAGTGGTTCGTGAACCATCTTACATGCTGAATATGCTAGATGCGCTGTCTGACACAAATAACATCGAATGTGATATTTATGCTTTTGGTAACGCTTGCGATGAAGTTTCTAAGTATTGTGAAAATTCTCCTAATGTACAATTCTTAGGGAAAGTTGATCGTAAAGAGTTGTTATCTGTTTATCCAAATATTGATGTTTTGATCAATTTAGGTGAGGTTGAGGGAAAGCAAATATCAAGTAAAATATTTGAATATATGGCGATGGGAAAGCCAATTATCAATATCTCTTTTGTCGAAGGGTGCATCGTCTCTAAGATCTTAAAAAATTATCCTTTAGCCATTTCGATTTGTACTAAGAATAGCTTTGAATACAACGTAGATCGTGTAAGAAAATTTCTTGATGAAAAAGGTAAAGAAAGAGTTTCATTTGAACTTGTTAAAGATATTTATAATGATGCGTTGCCAAGTTATACGGCAAATATTATAAATGATATAATTATAAACTCTAGAGGGAACTGTTAAAATGAAAGTGTTAGTAAATGCTTCAGCTGCGAGAGAGGGTGGAGCTTTGACTATTTTGAATTCTTATCTAGAAAGCAAAGTTAACGATAATAATGAATATATAGTGTTATCACCTGTTCGACCAAACACAAATAGTAAAAATATTAATTGGCATAAAGCTTGTACTTTTGGCTTTGGTACTTATTTTTTTTCTTTAATTTATGTCCTTTTCTACTATGCAAGGTTTGATTGTCATAAAATAATAAGCTTTAATAATATTAATACAATATTTCCGATTAGGAGCAGAATTACTTACTTCCATAATTTTTTGATCTTAGACTCGCCAGAACATAAGTATAAACTGTTAAGGTTTACTTTACGGCACTTAAATCAACAGGGCTGCTTGTATATTTTTCAAACTCCTTATGTAGAAGAACGATTTAAGGAGTGTATTAGGTCCACCGTAGCCTCTCAGGTTTGCTGGCCAGGTATTGATATTCCTTTAGAGCTACCAAGGCTAAAGCGTTATTTATCCGAAACCTTAGATTCTTCGAAACGTATGCTAGTGTGGCCTGTATCCGATCCAAGCCTCTCCCACAAAAATTTCAAACTTGTCAATAGAGCAGCAGATAGAATAAAAAAATTACAGATTATTATACCTAGCTTAAGACCTAAAACTTGTCAGAATGAAGGAATTACATATGTAGGTCCTCTAGATAGAGCGCAATTGCTTCGTTTGATATCGTGTACTGAAGGTGTGATAATTACTTCTGAAGTAGAGACTGTATGCTTACCAATTTTTGAAGCAATAGGCATAGGAAAAAATGCTTATGTTTACAAGCAACCTTATTTAAAAGGTATAAGAGAAAGTTGGCCCTGCTTAAACGGGCTTATCGAGTTTAACTCAATTGAAGAGCTTGAAGAGGTGTTTAATCAAGCTCCTTCTTCTAAAGTAACCCAAATTCAAAATGATTTTTGCAAATGTGATTGGAGTTTTTGATGTTTAACAATAAAACATTACTTATTACCGGAGGAACTGGCTCATTTGGTAATGCTGTTCTTCGTCGTTTTTTAAATACTGATATTAAAGAAATTCGTATTTTCTCACGTGATGAGAAAAAGCAAGACGACATGCGTAAACACTTCCAGTCAGACAAACTTAAATTCTACATTGGCGATGTAAGGGACCCACAAAGTGTATCGAATGCAATGCGTGGTGTTGACTATGTTTATCACGCTGCTGCTCTTAAACAAGTTCCGTCATGTGAGTTTTATCCCCTTGAGGCGGTGAAAACCAATGTCCTAGGTACTGAAAATGTCTTAGAGTCTGCTATCAATCATAATGTTGAGCGAGTGGTTTGTTTAAGCACAGACAAAGCTGTGTATCCAATCAATGCCATGGGTATATCTAAAGCAATGATGGAGAAGGTTATCGTAGCAAAAAGCCGTAACCTTGAAAGCACGAACACCACTATTTGTGGCACACGCTATGGTAACGTTATGGCATCGCGTGGTTCAGTTATTCCTCTATTTGTTCGACAGATTGTAAGTGGCAATCCTATAACTATTACCGACCCAAATATGACACGCTTCATGATGACATTGGATGATGCTGTTGATCTCGTTCTACACGCTTTTCAGAATGGCTCTAATGGCGACATTTTTGTTCAGAAAGCTCCAGCTGCAACGATCGAAGTCCTTGTCAAAGCAATCCTCGATATTATGGGTAAGCCTGATCATCCTGTGAATATCATTGGTACTCGTCACGGTGAAAAACAATATGAGGCTTTGTGTAGCCGCGAAGAGATGTTTGTCGCTCAGGATCAAGACAATTACTATCGTATTCCAGCGGATAACCGTGATCTTAACTACTCTAAGTACTTTGAAGAAGGTGAGAAGGATTTATCTGCAATTGAGGATTACAACTCTCATAATACCGAACGTTTAGACGTAGAAGGGATGAAACAACTGCTGAGAAAGTTGGACTTTATTAGAGAAATTGAAGCAGGGAATGTAGTTGTTCCTGAAGGAGTGTAGTAATGAACGTTTTAATTCTCGGTGCAACGGGAATGCTTGGGTATAGTCTGTTCTCTAATCTGAGTGAAATAGAAACATTGAATGTTTTTGGTTCTGTCAGAACGCTAGAAGGAAAATATGGTTTCTTTAAAGACTATCCTGACAAATTAATCGAAAATGTAGATGTTAATGACTTTTCTAGTATAGAAAATGCGATAGTTAAGGCCAATGCCGATATCGTTATAAACTGTATTGGGTTAATAAAACAGCATGATGTCTCAAAGCAACATATCTCTGCAATAGAGATTAACTCTCTATTACCTCACAGACTTGCTAGTCTTTGTGACAAATATTCTGCTCGATTAATACATTTCTCTACCGATTGTGTGTTTGATGGAGAGCGAGGAGATTATAGAGAAGATGACTTGCCAACAGCGACAGATTTATACGGCAAATCAAAGTGTCTAGGAGAGGTTAGCTATGGCTCTCATCTTACTCTCCGGACGTCTATTATTGGGCATGAGTTATCTTCTTCAGTCAGTCTAGTTGATTGGTTTCTAAGTCAAGAGAAAGAAGTAAATGGCTTCACAAAGGCTGTTTTTTCGGGGCTTCCTACCAGTTATATCGCCAAGATTTTGGTCGAACGAGTATTTAATAACCTAGATTTGAAGGGACTATACCACTTGTCTGTTGACCCAATAGATAAGTTTAGCCTTATCTCTTTAATTTCAAAGGTTTATGGTAAAGATATCGTGATTCATGAGAACGCAGACCTCATCATAGATCGCTCCTTAAACTCAAAACGTTTCCAAGAGCTAACAAAGTTTACTCCACCGACATGGCGTGAGCTAATTGAATACATGCATAAAGATTACCTAAAGAGGTACATTTCGTGAAAAAGTTAAAAGTCGTTACGGTAGTAGGTACTAGGCCTGAAATTATTCGTTTATCAAGAACCATTGCTAAATTAGATCAGCATTGCGAGCACTTGTTAATCCATACAGGGCAAAACTATGATTACGAACTGAATCAAATATTCTTTGATGATCTTGGAATTCGTTCACCAGACTATTTTCTTGAATGTGCAGGGTCAACTGCTGCAGAAACTATGGCTCAAGTCATAAGTAAGTCTGACAAATTATTTGAAGAGTTAGTTCCCGATGCAGTGTTGATTTTAGGTGATACCAACAGTGCTTTAGCCGCTATTTCTGCAAAACGTAAAAAGATTCCTATTTTCCATATGGAAGCCGGGAATCGCTGTTTTGATCTACGTGTTCCAGAAGAAATAAATCGTAAAATCGTTGATCATATTTCTGATGTAAATATGCCATATAGCACCATCGCCCGTGATTATTTATTGCGTGAAGGTGTCAATCCTGATCTAATCGTAAAGACTGGTAGTCCTATGGACGAGGTGTTGTCTTACTATGAGGAAAAGGTTGCTGAATCTGACATATTATCTCGGTTGTCATTAGCTTCTGGTCAATACTTCTTAGTTAGCGTTCACCGTGAAGAGAATGTAGATTCAGAGAAGAACATTAATGCCTATGTTGAAGCCCTGAATACGATTGCAAATAAATACAGTTTACCTGTCATTGTTTCTACCCATCCTAGAACTCGTAAAAAAATAGATGCACTCAATCTTAAATTCGATGAAAGGGTTCAATTATTAAAGCCTTTAGGTTTCACTGATTACGTTAGACTACAGAAGGAAGCTAAGGTAGTTCTCAGCGATAGCGGTACAATTACGGAAGAATCATCAATTCTTAACTTTCCTGCTGTAAATATTCGCGAAGCTCAAGAAAGACCTGAAGGTTTTGAGGAGGGTGCGGTGATGTTTACTGGAATGAGTGTTGTTCGTATTCTTCAAGCAATTGAGATATTAGAGACACAATCTCGTGGAACAGAACGACTGATTAATAAAGTTAGTGACTACATTGCACCTAATGTCTCAGATAAAGTACTGAGAACTATATTAAGCTACACCGATTATGTAAATCGTGTCGTTTGGAAAAAATATTGATGCATATAGCATTGATTATCGATGATTACCTGCCACACAGTACACGTGTGGCAGCAAAAATGTTTCACGAACTAGCCGTCCAATTGGTTTCTACTGGTCATCAAGTGACGGTAATTACGCCATCAGAAGGGCAGAATGAAAGCTTGACTAAAGATACTTTGGATGGGGTTGATATTTGGCGATTCTCTAGTGGTCCAATAAAGGATATATCCAAAGTAAAAAGGGCTATTAACGAAACTCTGCTGTCTACACGAGCATGGCGCGCAATATCTAATGAAGTCAAGCAAGACACATTTGATGGCGTGGTTTATTACTCACCATCAATATTTTTTGGCAGCCTAGTGAGTAAAATAAAACGCCGTTGTAATTGTAAGTCTTATTTAGTCTTGCGTGATCTATTCCCCCAGTGGGTCATTGATGCAGGAATGATCAGATCTGGATCATTGATAGAAAAATATTTTCGCTATTTTGAAGACCACTCATACCGACAAGCAGATATGATTGGCTTAATGTCAGAGAAAAATAGAGCAATATTCAATGATATGACTAAAGCCCGCTACTCCACTGAAATATTGCGGAACTGGGCTGCGCTATGCCCACATGAGCCAGATCTTAGAGACGACAGTATCAGAAAACGACTTAAATTAGATGGCAAAGTAATTTTCTTCTACGGCGGTAACATTGGCCACGCTCAAGATATGGCAAACCTAATGCGCCTCACAAAGAGTATGAGTAATAAAAGTAATGCTCATTTTCTTTATGTAGGACAAGGTGACGAAGTCGATTTAATTAATGAGCTTGCTCAAGAATGGAAACTTGACAATTTTTCCTATCTGCCTTCAGTCGATCAGGAAGAGTTTAAATCTATTCTCTCTGAGATAGATGTCGGTCTATTTTCACTATCAGCCGAGCATACCGCGCATAACTTTCCTGGGAAGCTATTGGGTTATATGGTGCAATCAATTCCTATCCTTGGCAGTGTTAACGCTGGTAATGATTTGATGGATGTTGTTAACAGTAATAACGCTGGGTTTATTTCGGTCAATGGTAATGATGGTGAACTACTTAATAATGCTGTTGCGTTATATGAAAGTCAGCAATTAAGAGGCGAGATAGGTCATGCCGCTTATTCTTTGCTAGAAAAAGAGTTCTCTGTAGAGTCGGCAGCAAGAACGATAATAAATTCACTTAATATTGCCACTTGATATCAGTTGACTTACTGCTCAAAAAAGCCCTGTCGTTATTAATGACAGGGCTTTTTATTTATTAGGTTATGTTAGCTGATGTTTCTCGGTTTGACTTGGCTTCGATCTTCGCTCGAACAAAACTCGTAATTCGCCATACATAAGCAAGTAAAATGGAATACACAACAAAGCAGGCAATGAAGGTATAGAACATCACTGGTTCAGAAATACCCGCCAGCTCACCGTAAATACCAAAAGCAGCATAAAGAGTCGCGATACCGCAGATTGCTACTAGGGTTTGCTTAGGGCTTAAACCCATACGTTGGAAAATATGATGCAAGTGTTCTCTGTCAGGTTTGAATGGCGAATCCCCGCGGCGAACGCGGCGAATCATGATGGCCGCCATGTCCATCAACGGAACCGCAATTAACCACAATGCTGTTACTGGACGCATCAAAGGTTTGCTTTCTGCTTGGCTGACACCGAGCAACAGCCAAATAACTGTAAAGCCAATCATCATGCTGCCTGCGTCACCCATAAATACTTTTCGAGCGCGCCCTAAAATACCCAAGTTCATGAAAATATACGGCAGCATGGCAACAATAATTACCACACAGAGGTAAGCTAAGCCGTGTTGGGCATCTACCCTCAATAAATAGGCAAGAGCGCCAAAGGTTACAATAGAAAGCCCACCCAGCAGACCATCAATGCCGTCTACCATATTAAAAGCATTGATTGCACCTATCACCGCTAACACTGTAATCACAATGCCAGTCCAACCTAAGTTGATTTCACCAAAACCGAACATGTTTCCTAAACTGTGCAGTTCAATACCGGCAATATGAATCATCACTAAAGACAAGCCAGCCTGAACTCCCATGCGTATCTTGAAACTCAAGTCGACCTTATCGTCGATGGCTCCGATAAGCGTTAAGAGTGCGATAGAACATACATACAGCCAACTGTATTCGATAACTTGTGGTTTAAAGGTGAGAAACTGGATAAGAACAATGCAGATAGAGATCCCACCGATAAGTGGAACAGCACCTTCATGTAACTTCCTTTCGTTTGGTTTATCGACTAAGCCAACCGACTTAGCAACCTTACGCATGAGAAACAAAGTGGCAAACGAAGAAAAGAAGATAAATAGAAGTTCCAGAAACATAATAGTGCCAACTGCCATTGTAATTATTCGACGGCTATTTTAACCGACAAGGTAACTATCTCAAGGAGAAAATAAGCAACGAAATGGTAGCAAAACGTTACTTTTACACTATTTCTCCTGATTTACTTATCAGTAAATTAAAGCACAATGTTCGTTTTTTTCCTGGCAAAATCTTGATACAGCTCCGCTTTTGCCATTCTTTCACCATGAATCAAATGCACTTCTTTTGGCGGCGGATTAATTCCTTCTACAAATCGAATTAGATCAGATTGATCTGCATGAGCAGAATAGCCAGACATCGTATGTATTTGAGCTTTCACTTTAATTTTCTTTCCTTCGATATCAACCTCACTCGCCCCTTCTTGAATTTCTCTGCCTAGCGTTCCCTCTGCTTGATAGCCAGCAAACAGCACATCATTACGACTATCTGGTAACAACGCATTGAGGTAATTCACCACTCGACCACCTTCGCACATCCCAGAAGCCGCAACCACAATAGCAGGTTCAGACGTGCTCGCCAGACGATTCACCAATCTCATATGTTCAGCATGAGTCTCAATCGTAATACATTGTTCAAACGCTAAAGGGTGACGATGTTGCTCCAAACGCTGCTTCGCTTCTTTACCCCAAAGCTTTTTAAAGCGCCGATAAGTCTTTGTCACCTTTATTGCTAAAGGCGAATCAAGAATAATCGGTAGGGCTCCATGTAAAGACTCCTGGTACAAAAGCTGTTCAATATCGAATAACAGTTCTTGTGTTCTACCTACACTAAAAGCAGGAATAACAATCACACCACCATCTTCCAGTGCATGTTCGACAATAGAAAGCAGCCGAGCACTTCTACTTTTCACACTTTCATGGTGCTTATCACCATAGGTCGATTCAATAAACAAATAGTCCGCTTTTTCTGGCGGCTTAGGATCAGGAAGTAAAGGCGTATCACTTGGGCCGAGATCGCCGGAGAATACAACTACGTCATTATTTGAGAGTTTAAATTCCAAATAAGCAGAGCCTAAAATATGGCCTGCAGGCTGAAAGCGTAAATAAGCCAACCCCTTAAGAGGAAGCCATGTGTTGTACTGGCACGGCACCAATCGCTGCTTAATTAGATTTAAGATGTGCTGTCTTTGATGCTTGCCTAAACCCAGTTGTAGCTTTAATCCATCCTCTAGCATAAGAGGGACCAACTCAGCAGTAGCTTGTGTGCAGTAGATTTTACCTTTAAAACCCGCAGCGAGTAACCACGGTAATCGGCCTATGTGGTCAATATGAGCATGAGTCAGCACCAGTGCTTTTACCTTGGCTAAGGAAAACTCTATCGCCATCGAACGGCCATGACGGCCCACCAATGCATCTTTACCCTGAAATAACCCGCAGTCGATCAAAATGCTCCCGTGCTCGAATTGCAGTTCGTGACAAGAGCCTGTCACCGTATTCTTCCCACCATGATGAAGTACTTTCATAACGATCTCCTTTTCATGAGCATCAATGTAATGAATTCAAGAAAGAAGAGGGAGAGGCAACCAGCCAGATAAACACAAAAGTAGGAGTCAAAATGCTAGGAGAGTGTTAAATGGTATTTTTAGTTGCACTAAACTGTGATGCATATTCCACATAGTCAACTTTTTGCATTTTGTCATAAATAAAAATGAATAAATGCGTATTATAAAACGCGTTTTAAGTAGGCAGAATTTACGATTTTCTGGTTAAACTGACAGTTTGCATTTTGTCCAGTTGTCATAAAAAAGCCATTTTTTTGTCAGTGTTGTGCTTTTCGTTGCAACCTGTTTGCTATACAATCCTTTGCCTTGAGCACGAATGATAAAAAAACAAATGCATTGCCTTTAGGAGCCAGACCTAAGGGCGGTAGCGTGCCAAAAAGCAAAAAAAGTTCTCCGAGTGACATAAAAATGTCGCCAGACAATAAATACAATTAAGCACACTGTTGCATTTCTGGCAAGGTCGGCTTTTATAAAAAGTGCGCTTAAACAAATAATTAACTAAATGTCCCATAACGTCAGAGGGACAATTCAAAGCTGCGATGGCAGTTTTTGAGTGATAATTGGCTAGGCATAAGGTTCCTCCCTTCTATTTACTATTCATGTATCTAGTTCCGTAGCGCGTTCTCGTTGCACATATACTCATGTGCCATATCAACGTGTCTAAGGCATGCCTAAAACATCTATATTCGCTATTCGAATACAAATCACTCTAACAAGTATTAAGAATTTTTAAGGGTGCCTTGAGCGTCCTTAGTCTATCTACGCCTTTAGTTACCCTAACCAGACCTAAAGGCGTTCTAAAAATCTAAACTTGCTAGGAAATAAAAATGAACTTTTCATTAGAAAACGCCAGAGTTGGCATCATTGGCTTAGGTTACGTTGGTTTACCACTCGCGGTGGAATTTGGCAAAAAGTCACCAACGATTGGATTCGATATCAACCAAGACCGTATCGATGAACTCTCTGCCGGACGCGATAGCACATTAGAATGCAGCGATAATGAATTAGCAGAAGCAAAATACCTTTCTTATACTTCCTCTCTTCAAGAACTCAAAGAGTGCAATGTTTACATTGTTACCGTTCCTACTCCAATTGACGAACACAAACAACCGGATTTAACGCCTCTTATTAAAGCTTCAGAAGCATTGGGTACAGTAGTCAATCAGGGTGATATCATCGTTTATGAATCAACCGTATACCCGGGTGCAACAGAAGAAGATTGCATTCCGGTTATTGAGCGTGTTTCTGGCCTTAAGTTTAACCAAGACTTTTTCGCAGGCTACTCTCCAGAGCGAATCAACCCAGGTGATAAAGAACACCGAGTTACGAACATTCTTAAAGTAACAAGTGGCTCAACGCCAGAAGTTGCAGAGTTCGTCGACCAACTTTACAAAAAAATCATCACTGCAGGCACACACAAAGCGTCATCAATTAAAGTAGCCGAAGCTGCCAAAGTCATTGAAAACACTCAGCGTGATGTAAACATTGCATTAATCAACGAGCTATCCATCATCTTCAACAAGCTGGGTATCGATACGCTAGAAGTGTTAGAAGCGGCAGGCACCAAATGGAACTTCTTACCATTCCGCCCAGGCTTGGTAGGCGGTCACTGTATTGGTGTTGACCCTTACTACCTAACGCATAAAGCGCAAGCAGTAGGCTACCATCCTGAAATGATTTTGGCTGGCCGACGCCTAAACGATGGTATGGGGCAATACGTTGTTTCTCAGCTGGTGAAAAAAATGCTGAAAAAACGTATTCACGTAGAAGGCGCAAACGTACTTGTTATGGGCCTAACATTTAAAGAAAACTGCCCAGACCTTCGTAATACCAAAGTGGTGGATATTATCTCTGAGCTAAAAGAGTACAACATCAACGTCGATGTTATGGACCCTTGGTGTTCAAATGATGAAGCGCAACATGAATATGGCTTAACGCTTTGCGAAAAAGAAAAGCAAGGTAATTACGACGCGATCATCATGGCGGTATCTCATAACGAATTTAAAGAAATGGGTGTCGAGAAAATTCGTACGTTGGGTAAACCAGAACATGTATTGTACGACCTGAAATACGTTCTAGATAAAGAAAGCGTAGATATGCGTTTGTAAGGAAGGTCCTAGGGCCTAGAAGCTATAACCTCAGAGCCGAGCCATGAAATTCGAGCAATTAGACGTTTGGAAGCGTTCATCACGTTTGGCGAGTAACGTCTATAAACTCATGCGAGATTGCCAAGATTATGGCTTTAAAGATCAAATAACGCGATCAGCTTTATCTGTTCCCTCTAATATCGCAGAAGGTCTTGAAAGAGAAACTGCGAAAGAAGAATCAAGATTTCTCTATTACGCAAAAGGCTCGTTAGGTGAACTCCTTACGCAAACCTATATTGGCATCGATATAGGTTACATCGATAAAGAAAGTGGCTTATTCATTGTTGCAGAATGCAAAGAGATAGCAGCAATGATCGCCGCTTTGATTAAAATCCGGAAAGGTTTTGTTAGGGAAGAAAAGGGAGATTATGTTTCCTAGACCCTAGACCCTAGACCCTAGACCCTAGACCTTCCCCATACGGAAAACACAATGACCAAATACGAACAAATCCAACAAGAACTAGTTGAATCACCAAAGACGTGGTTAGTAACGGGTGTTGCGGGCTTTATTGGCTCAAACCTACTGGAAAAACTACTCAAGCTTGATCAAACCGTAGTGGGTTTAGATAACTTCGCGACAGGCCATCAACACAACTTAGATGAAGTAAAAGGCCTAGTAAGTGAAGCACAGTGGGACCGTTTTACCTTTATTGAAGGAGACATCCGAGAGCCGAAAACATGCCAACAAGCCGTAAAAGGTGTTGATTACGTACTACACCAAGCAGCACTCGGTTCTGTACCTCGCTCTATCGCTGATCCACTAACGACAAACGCAGCGAACATCACCGGCTTCTTAAATATGCTGGATGCAGCAAAAGAAGAAGAGGTATGCAGCTTTACTTATGCTGCAAGCAGCTCGACATACGGTGACCATCCAGCATTACCAAAAGTGGAAGAAAATATTGGTAATCCGCTTTCTCCTTATGCAGTCACTAAATACGTAAATGAGCTTTATGCTGGTGTATACGCCCGTACTTACGGTTTTAAAACGATAGGGCTTCGTTATTTCAATGTATTTGGCCGTCGACAAGATCCAAACGGCGCTTATGCTGCTGTAATTCCAAAATGGACAGCGGCAATGATCAATGGCGAAGACGTCTACATTAATGGTGATGGCGAAACAAGCCGAGATTTTTGCTACATCGACAACGTAGTACAAATGAACCTGTTAGCAGCAACAGCGGAAGAAGATGCAAAAGACGAAGTGTATAACGTCGCCGTTGGTGACAGAACTACGTTGAATGACCTGTACTATGCAATTAAAAATGCGCTGAACGATAATGGTGTTCTAGTAGATGCTGAGCCTAAATATCGAGAGTTCCGAGCTGGTGATGTGAGGCACTCTCAGGCTGAAATATCAAAAGCTAAAAATAAGCTAGATTACTTACCAGAGTTCAAAATATTGAAAGGTATAAGTGTCTCCATGAAATGGTATAAAAATGAAGCTCTATAATGACTAAAGACATATTTCACAGATTGTTGAATCATAAAATGATAAGGAATGTTCTTATTCTTATGTCAGGAAGTGCGGGGTCTCAGGTAATAGGTATTTTATTTATACCTATTATAACAAGATTCTATGGTCCTGAGGCTTATGGAATATTAGGTGTTTTTATTGCTTGTCTTGGAGTTTTAATTCCATTATCTACCTTTGGTTTTCCTGGTGCAATTGTGCTTCCCAAAGACGAAAGAAAAGCAATTAATTTGGCTAGATTATCAATATTAACCTCGTTGATTGTGTTCCTTTTTTCTTTTGTTATTATTTTTTGTTTTGGTGAGTATGTTTTTAATCAAATCAGTGATGGTAAGTTGATTGATTTTATGTACTTAATTCCTATAGGAATGCTAATGGGAGGGTGGCTTGACGTTTCGCACCAGTTATTAATACGAAAAGGCGATTTTAAAACAATAGCTTCTATTTCCATATTACACTCCTTTTTGAATTATGGTGGACAAGCCCTATTGGGCGTTTTAAATCCAATAACTAAGTTTCTATTGGTAATCCATGTTGCTAGCTCAGCTATCAGAGTTATTACTTTAAATAAATTAGGAATGTTTGGATTCTTTAGTTTTGGATTTCTTAAGTTGCCAAATAATTTTAAGGAAATTATATATGAATATAGGGAGTTTCCTTGTTATCGAGCACCTCAGATGATTATAAATGCTCTTTCTCAAAGTGTGCCTGTTATTCTATTTGCTTCTTTGTTTTCTCCTGTTTCAGCCGGTTATTATGCTTTGACTAGAACCATATTAAACGTACCCATTAGGCTTTTAGGTAACTCTCTTCAGAATGTTTTTTATCCCAATTTTAATAATTTAGTCGTTAACTTGAAATGTTGCTCCAATCTCTTGTTAAAAACGATGTTTATATTGTTTTTACTAGGTTTAGTCCCATCCCTGATAATTTTTATTTATGGTCCTGATCTTTTTTCTATTGCTTTCGGTGAAAAATGGAGAACATCAGGTTCTTATGCGCAATGGCTTACTTTATGGCTTTATTTGGTTTTGATTACTCGACCAGTTGTAGCTGCTATTCCAGTATTGGGACTTCAAAGATGGTATTTGGTTTTTGAGGTTGTTAGTATTATTGTTAGATGTTTGGTTTTTGTTTTTTCAGCATCGTTTGAATTAGATGAATTGTCAGTGGTGGCTATATTTAGCTTGTCTGAGGTTATTTTGCATATAATTCTGGCTGTAAAGGTTTATATGTCTTCAGTTAGTCATGATGTGAAAGTTAATCAAATAAAATTTATTGGATAATATAATTATGAAGTTAGGTGTTTCAGTTGTTATACCATTGTATAATAAAGAAGAGTTGATTGAAAGTTGTTTGATGTCCGTCATTAATCAGTCTAAGAAAGTTGATGAGATCATAATCATAAATGACGGCTCTAAAGATAACTCTGTAAATGTTGTTAAAGATGTAATTGAAAATAATAAAGATCATAATATCATACTTTTTGAACAAGAAAATCAAGGTGTTTCGGTTGCAAGGAATAAAGGAATAAGCCTTGCGAGCTTCGAGTATATATGCCTCTTGGATGCCGATGATTTGTGGAAAAAAGAATTTATCTCTAAGGTTCATGAATTAATTTATAACTATCCTGATGCAAGTATGTATTGCTTGGGGCATGAAGTTGTGAGAAAAACGGGAAGATTTAAGCCTAAACATGGGTTAAAGAATGGTTTTCAAGGCTATGTGGATGACTTTTTTAAGTCTTCACTGGCTGGAAGTGTAGCTAAAAGTTCAAAAGTTTGCATTAAAAAGAGTAAGCTTGAACAAGGGAATTTGTTTCCAGAAGGTGTTACGGCAGGAGAAGATTTGTATGTCTGGATTAGCTTAGCTTTAAAAGGGAAAGTCGTTTGTGATACTGAATCTTTATGTATAGTTAATCAAATAGAAGATGAGTCCAGAGGAGCTCGAGTTAATTCAGTTCCATATCCATTAGAGTATTACTCAAGAAATAAAGAAGAATTAACTTTCCATGCCAAAAATTATATTTCTCTAATAGGATATAAACATGCAATATCGGCATTGTTCAAGGGTAATATTAATCTTTTTATAAAGAGATGGGGTCTTACATATAAATTTTCCAGAGTTAGGGCTGTAATACCATTTTATCTTATATATATAGTGATTAATTAATCATGCTTCTTGTTGGAAAAAAGAATAGTTATTTTTTTGTTGTATTTTCCTTTATTTTTCTATTTGCTATACTCCCTTTGTCCTTTTTAGTAGGTGGTAGAGATATAAGCATTGGTACTGATACGGAAAATTACTATAATTTATATTATTGGTTTGTAGAAAGTAAGTATATGGCTCTGGAGCCTGGCATCTATATATTTGCATATATATCTGATTTGCTAAACGGTGGGGCTTTTCTGTTCTTTTCTTCTATTTTTATATTTTATTATTTTTGTATAAGTTTCTCTTATTATAATTTTTTCTATTCAAAGTTGGCGTTACAAGAATTTCTTGTGTTTTATGTTTTTATTTGGGGGGCTTTATTGGCATCTAGTTGGTTTCAAGTTGCCACAATTAATGTATTGAGACATGGATTAGCTTTAACAATTCTTTATTCTTCTGCTTCAATGTTGATGAATAAAAAATATATGTTTGGAGGGTGTCTATATGTTGTTTCGATACTCTTTCATTATTCTTTAATTATGGTTTTTCCTTTTGTTTTTTTATTTTTATTGAAAGAGAGGATGTTTTATTTTTCATATTTTTTGTTGGCAGTTTTTTATCCTTTAGGAGTGAATGAGGTTTTAATTAGCTTTCTCTCTAGTATAACTGGAATTCCTTTATATTCTTTAGTGTCAAGTTATGCTGAGGATAATTTGCTATATGTGGGTTTTAACCTGTATTTTTATCTCTATACTATATTTTGGACGTTATCTGGATTATTTGTAATCAGGTTTTTTTGTAGACCAGAAATGAAGTCGCTTCTTAAAGATATGCTTAGGATTTATAGCGTCTTATCAATGATATATTTTGTTTTTGGGTTTGCTGCATTTTCCAATAGATATGCTTTTTTTTCTTGGCTTTTTATCCCATTTCTTCAAACTGCACTAATGTCATCTGTTAATGTTATCTCTAATATAAAAGCTTACATTGCATTGCTTTTTTTAATTATTGGCTTTATTAACTATTACTTTTTATTTTAAATTTAATAAAATTTTTTCTTAACGATATAAATGGTTTTTACGTATGAGAGTTCTTGTTTTAGGGGCAAAACCTGCATCTTTATATAATTTTAGAGGGTGCTTTATAAAGAAATTGTCTTCTTATGGCTGTAGCGTATGTTCTATTGCTTCTGGAGCTTCTGAGCAAGAGATTAAGAAAATTAATGAACTTGGGTCTGAGTATAAAGATATACATATTGGTAGAAGTGGTATCAACCCATTTGTTGACTTTAAAACATACTACTGCTTACGGAAACGGTTAAAGAAAGATAGTTACAATATAATATTATCATATACTATTAAGCCAGTGATTTGGGGGGGATTAGCTGCTCGCTCGGTTCCTGACTGTAAGTTTTATGCGTTAATTACCGGGCTTGGATTCGCTTTTCAAAAAGGTGGTTGGAAGAAGAGGTTATTGAATAAGCTTGTTGCCTTTCTATACAAAGCCGCTTTAAAAAATTCAGAAAAAGTAATTTTTCAGAATCCAGACAATAAAAATGTCTTTATCGAACAGGGAATAATTCCAGAAGATAAAGCTTGTATTGTCAATGGTTCCGGGGTTGATCTATCACACTACACTTTATCGCCTTTAGCTGTAGAGAAAACAAGGTTCTTGCTTATTGCTCGTTTATTGGGCGATAAAGGTATTCGAGAATACATACGTGCAGCTAATATTGTTAAGAAACAGTACCCAACCGCACAATTCCAATTAGTTGGACCTGAAGATCCATCACCTGACGGAATTTCAATAGCAGAACTGAATGATTTGAACATTGATAACGCAGTCGAATACAAGGGTGCTACTGCAGATGTAAGACCATTTATCGAAGAATGCACAGTTTTTGTATTACCGTCTTATCACGAGGGTTTGCCAAGAACTGTACTGGAAGCCATGGCAATTGGTCGACCTATTCTTACGACAGACGTTCCTGGTTGTAGAGAGACAGTAGTAGATGGATTAAATGGTTTTCTAGTTGAGAGAGGAAATGTAGAACAGTTAGCTTCAAGAATGATTTGGTTTGTAGAAAATTCAGAAAAGTTGTCAGGAATGGCTCAAGTCAGCAGAGCGATGGTTGAGGAAAAATTTGATGTAAATAAAGTGAACGAGGATCTCAGTCGAATTATGAATTTAGATAACATTAATAATTGTCAAAGAAGTAATGAGAGATATAAATGAAGCGTTTAGTTGATTTTCTAGCTGCCTTGATGGCTCTAATATTGCTTTCACCAATAATAATAATTACAACAATGTTGATTTTCTTTAAGTTAGGATCTCCTGTCTTATTTACACAAGATCGTCCTGGAAAAAATGGAAAGACATTTAAGATGTTCAAGTTTAGAACTATGACAAGTGAAAAAGATGATTCAGGGCATCTATTACCAAATGAACAGAGAATGACAAACTTTGGTAATAAATTAAGGTCGACTAGTCTAGATGAACTCCCTGGCCTAATTAATGTTTTGAAGGGAGATATGAGTTTAGTTGGACCTCGACCATTATTAGTTGAGTACTTGCCTTTATACAGTGAAGAGCAAGCTAGACGTCATGAAGTTAGACCCGGTATTACTGGTTGGGCTCAAGTTAATGGAAGAAATGCAATTTCTTGGGAAGAGAAATTCAAACTCGACGTATGGTATGTAGATAATCAGAGTTTTTTTTTAGATTGCAAGATTATTTTGTTAACGATAAAGAAAGTATTTATTAGAGAAGGGATTAATAGCTCTGATAATATTACGATGCCCAAGTTTAAGGGTGAGGTAAATGAGTAAGTCATTAATAATTGTAGGAGCAAGCGGGTTAGGTAAAGAAGTTGCTTGGTTAGCAAAACGCTTAGGTATTGATATTCTGGGTTTCTTAGATGATAGAGAGGAACTTATTGGATGTAGTTTTTATCATTATCCAGTTTTGAATACGGTATCTAATTGGTGTGAATATAAAGACTGTTATTTTTCTGTAGCTATAGCATCTCCTAGAGTGCGAAGAAAGATAGTAGAAAAAATGAAGTTATCGGACGAGCCAAAGTTTGTAACGCTAATCGATCCAAGCGTTGTCATTGAAGAAGTTGATAATATTGGATTAGGGTCCATTATTTGTGCAGGTTCTGTTATCACTGCAGATGTTATCATTGGCGAATTTGTAATAGTCAATAAATTAGTTTCAGTTGGGCATGACGTAACCATTAACGATTTCTGTACTATCTCACCCAAAGTAATGCTAGGTGGAAACGCTAATATTTTAACTGGTACTGAAATAGGTGCTTCATCTTCTATTAGGCAAGGGCTTAGTCTAGGTGAAGGCTCTGTGGTTGGAATGGGTAGTACAGTAGTAAAAAATGTAGATTCAAATAGCCTCTATTTCGGTTCTCCAGCAAAAAAAGTAAAAGAATTGTCTCCATTTTAGCTTCTATAACTTGTCAGGAAATAATAATGCTTAATACTCCATTTTCACCATGGCCTTCTTTTACTCAAGAAGAAGCCGATGCAGTTAGTCGTGTACTACTGTCAAACAAAGTAAACTACTGGACGGGTAGTGAGTGCCGTGAGTTCGAAAAAGAATTCGCAGCTTGGGTTGGATGTGATCATGCTGTTGCACTAAGCAACGGCACCCTTGCACTTGATGTCGCGCTTAAAGCGTTAGCGATTGGTGAAGAGGACGAGGTTATTACGACGCCTAGAACGTTTCTTGCTTCTGCGTCCTCTATTGTTACGGCTGGTGCTAATCCTGTTTTTGCGGATGTAGATCTAAACAGCCAAGCCATTACTGCTGAGTCGATTGAAGCTGTGCTGACACCAAAGACTAAAGCGGTCATCGTTGTTCATTTGGCTGGTATGCCAGCAGAAATGGATGCCATCATGGCGCTTGCAGAGAGACATGGTTTTTATGTTATTGAAGATTGTGCTCAAGCACATGGCGCAAAATACAAAGGGCGCAGTGTCGGCACAATTGGTCACATTGGTGCTTGGTCATTCTGTCAAGATAAGATCATGACGACAGGCGGTGAAGGCGGCATGGTGACCACGAATGATAAAGATTTGTGGTCAAAAATGTGGTCTTACAAAGATCATGGTAAAAACTATGACGCGATTTATAACCGTCAGCATCCACCAGGCTTTCGCTGGTTGCACGACAGCTTTGGAACCAACTGGCGTATGACTGAGCTACAAGCTGTGGTTGGTCGTATTCAATTGACTCGCATGTCAGAGTGGACGGCAAAACGCCAAGCCAATGCGGCACAAATCGATGAGGCTGTTGCAGATCTCAATATCGTTCGACGCGTTCACGTGCCTGAGCATTCGCAGCACGCTGAATACAAACATTACCTTTTTGTTGAGCCTAAACATTTGGCAGAGGGCTGGACGAGAGATCGCATTGTGGAAACCATTGTGGAACGTGGTGTTCCGGCTTATCAAGGTAGCTGCTCTGAGGTGTATTTAGAAAAAGCATTTGATAATACGCCATGGCGACCAGAAAAACGTTTGCCGAATGCAGTGCAGTTAGGTGAAACCAGTTTAATGTTTTTGGTTCATCCAACATTATCGTCAGAAGAAGTCGCTAAAACGTGCGGTGTGATCCGTGAAGTGTTGTTAGAAGCGCAGAAGTAAACCAGTTCGGTCTAAGTGGGACGCATAAATAATAGTGCTTTAATATGTCGTTATTTATGTTTTCCTGTAACAGCGTCCCACCACTTGATGAAAATGTAAAATGTCTGCTACGCAGATTGCTTAAAAGATGCGATGCAGTGAGAGAATATGCAATTAATGGTTCTATACATAATCATCAAGTTGTATAATCTTTGCTCAGGCTATCTCATAATATTAACTAGCATTACCACCAAACTCTAAAAATAAACTTGGGGTAATGAGGCTTACATACTGTCATGATTGAAAATAATTCCAAACTTAACGTCATTTGGTCTTTACCGAGATATCAAAAGCGCCTTATTAGTATCGGAGTGGATTTCTTTATTATCTCTGCTGCTTTTATGTTTGCTTATTGGTCTCGCATTGGTGAATTCCGCCCACTTCCAGATACAAGCAGTAACTATGTACTGTTGGCAACCATTGTGTGTACGCTTGCTGTTTTTGTCTCGTTTGGCCTCTATCGAGCGGTGCTACGCTATTTAGGCTTTCATGTTCTGGCAGTCGTCGGGTTGGGTACGATTCTATCTGCGCTTTGTGTGGCCAGTTTTGCTTTCGCATTTGATGCCCAACTACCACGCTCGATTCCTTTTATTTATGCCGCTTTTCTTGCGATCGGGGTAGGGACTAGCCGTCTGCTGGTAAGGAGCTTGGTTGCTCAATCGGTACACAAAGCCGGAGCGCCAGTTCTTATTTATGGTGCGGGTAGTGCCGGTCGTGAGCTTGCGTTTGCGCTGCGACAATCAGAAACCTACCGAGTTATTGGCTTTGTCGAC
Source organism: Vibrio sp. D54 (assembly GCF_021728075.1). Taxonomy (NCBI): domain Bacteria; kingdom Pseudomonadati; phylum Pseudomonadota; class Gammaproteobacteria; order Vibrionales; family Vibrionaceae; genus Vibrio; species Vibrio sp. D54. The sequence continues at coordinate 214,800 of NZ_JAKKCS010000005.1, forward strand.
GAAGACAAAACGCTTCAAAACACAATGCTAATGGGTTACCGAGTCTATACAGCGGATAACGCGATGAAGGCGATTAGAAAGTATGAAGTAAAAAAAATCTTACTTGCTATTCCTAGCGCTTCAAACAAACGCCGTAAGGAAGTCTTAGATAGAATTTCTAAACTGCCTGTTGAAATCCAAACCGTTCCAGATATGAAAGATATCCTTACGGGTAAGGCGAAAATTGATGAACTGAAAGAGGTTCCGATTGGTGATTTGTTAGGTCGAGACCCTGTTCAGCCGCAACAAGTATTAATGGAAGCGAACATCAAGAATCAAGTAGTGATGGTGACGGGAGCTGGTGGTTCAATTGGCTCTGAGTTATGTCGTCAGATTTTAAACTACTCGCCAAAATCATTGATCTTATTTGAACTGTCTGAATTTGCGTTGTATCAGGTGCACAGTGAATTGAGTCAAATCATTAAAGCTAACAATCTGAGCATTGTCGTCGTTCCATTGGTTGGCTCTGTGCAGAGACAAAATCGCTTAGAAACTACTATGAAAGCCTTCGAGGTGGACACGGTTTACCATGCTGCGGCGTACAAACATGTTCCGCTGGTGGAGTACAACGTTGTTGAAGGTGTAAGAAACAATGTGTTTGGCACTTACTATACAGCGCAAGCGGCGATTGATGCAGGTGTGAAGAATTTTGTTCTTATTTCTACTGATAAGGCTGTTAGACCAACGAACGTGATGGGTGCGACTAAACGTATGGCTGAGTTAGGGCTACAGGCGTTGGCGGAGCAACAAAACCGAATTCGTGAGAGCAACCCTAATCTGGGTACGCGTTTCTGTATGGTGCGCTTTGGTAATGTTTTGGGTTCGTCTGGCTCGGTAATTCCTGTATTCAAAAAACAGATTGAGAAGCGAGAACCTATTACGGTCACCCACAAAGACATTACTCGATACTTTATGACAATTCCAGAAGCTGCCCAGTTGGTTATTCAAGCTGGGGCGATGGGTAAAGGTGGCGATGTATTTGTTCTCGATATGGGGGAGCCCGTTAAGATTGTCGATCTAGCGAAGAACTTGGTTTACCTGTCAGGGCTCGAAGTTAAAGATGAAAACAATCCTCATGGCGATATAGAGATTCTCTTCACAGGTTTGAGACCGGGAGAGAAGTTATATGAAGAGCTGTTGATTGGAGATGACAATGTTTCCGAAACGGCACACGCACGTATTATGACAGCGCAAGAAAGTTACCTACCACTAAAAGAGTATGAAATCTTAATCGACAAGCTCGATGTCGCCTGTCACAACTTCCAACACGAAGTGATTCGTCGCTTGTTACTCGATGCTCCTACAGGCTTTAATCCAGTGGATGGCATTGAAGATCTCGTATGGAAGCAAAATACTCGCACTGCGGAGTTATATACTTTTGAGCCAAAGCAAAGTAATGCAAGTGAAACTTGATGCTTTTTTCTGGTTGGTAAATAATAGAAAAATTAATAAGATATGTTGTCTTGGTGCTCGCAGTGTTGGTTTGTTTACTACGAGCGTAACGTGAACATGTCGTAATCTCAAAAAGGCACTTCTGAGTGCCTTTTTCTGTATTCAATACATTAACAGTGGCTAAAACTGATGGCACAGAAAACGATAAAAACAGGGATAGCAGCATTATCGCTGCCGCTACTGGTAAGTACTTCTCTTACCGCTCAGGAGTTGGCGACGCTGCCTTCGAACCAAAGCTTTACCGGATTGACTTTTACGCCCAATGCACAGTCTTTAAATTACGGCGATTTTTCTTTTACGTACGCTCAAGGCTTACCATTTAGGACGGCAGTTCAAGATTTAGATTCTCTTAAGTTTTCGTTTGGCTTGCTTGAGGGGTTAGAAGCTCACGGAAGAATCGTCACAGATGATTACACCTCCAACTGTTTTTATGATTGTGGAGACATTCGTGATTTATCTATGTCTTTCAAGTATCAGGTCCCTAACTTTTGGGGTTCGGAGAATCTCGACTTTGCTCTAGGTATTCAGGATTTGGGTGGCGCCGGAAATCAGTTCAGCACTAAATACGTAGTTGCAGATTACTCGTTCGACTTTGCTCCGGTTCGCGTTTCTGCAGGTTATGGGCTTTCTGATATTGAATTAGGTGTGATGGATGGCCCATTCGGTGGTATTGAATATCAACCATTGAGCTTTTTACAGGTTAGCGGAGAATACGATGCTGTGGAGTTTAATTCTTCGGTCAAGCTTTTTACCCCACAAGGCACATTGCCTTATGATGTGACAGCCTCGCTCAGTTATCAGCTTTACTCTGGCCACAATACTGATGAACAAAATATTTGGAACGCGGCACTTTCAGTACCTCTAGTTACTGGGTATACACGTTCTCGCGATTACTCGCGCAATAATCTCACGTTAATGGAAAAGCTGTCTTTGGAGCAGAATAAAGCTAAAGAGGCTTCTATTTCTGCTTTAGTGAGCGCGCTTCGTAATGAAGGCTTTGTGAATATTCAAATCGGTTTGCTGAATCAAACAACAGTAGTGGCGCTAGAAAACCGTCGTTATAACCATAACCAAGTAGATGGTTTAGGTGTTGCTATGGGGATCATCTCTAGCCACCTAGGTCAAAACGCGGTATCAGAAGTGGGTGGTGATTCAGAGCGTATTGAGCTATTTATGCTCGCAAACCAAAAGCCCGTTGTTAGTGTGCAAGCGAATTCAACGTGCTATCAGAGTTTTATCAATGGTTCTGCTGCGTGCGAGGATATTAAGTTCACGACACGAGATTTAGCCGAAAAACTTGAGTTGGTTAACTGGAAAACAGAGCGCGTAAATAGCGGCGCACTAGACTCTCAACTTGTCTTTTCACCAATGGTTCGTCATGCCGTTGCGACCGAGTTTGGTGTTTATGACTACTCTTTTGCGATGTCGAGTAACTTATATACCTACCTTTGGTCTGGCGCGGCTGTCGATGTTCGCCATATTTTGCCGTTAGCGGAAACTGACGATTATGAAAAATGGGGATACTTTGAGGATAGTGCTTACGAAAATGATATCGAACGCGCAATGTTGCACCAATTCTTCCGTTTACCTTATGTCGATATTGCGAACCAAGTATCCGTCGGTCTGGCGAAAACAGATTATATTGGCGCGAGAAGTGAGTCTACATGGTTTTCTCAGTCTGGTGCGCACGCTTTGAGTTTGGAAATGAGCTACTTCCAGCACGTCGATGAGAAAGATGAAAATGGCTATGAAACTCTCGATCGTCAAACTTCGCTAGCTCGCTATACTTTTTCAATGCCCGAATGGGATTGGCAGTTTAACGCGACAGCGGGTGAGTTTTGGCGGGGCGATGTTGGTGCTAAGCTAACAACATCGCATTGGTTTGAGGATATTGAGGTTTCTGCTACTTATCAGGTTACTAAGTACAAAGATACTGATGAAGAGCAGTTTGTCGCTGTGTCAGTCAAGCTACCACTAACACCTTGGCGTGATATGTCTCCTGGCTTATTGCAGGTTCGAGGTAACGAAGCTTATGACTTTAATGTGATGACGCGAGTAGGCAATGACGTCAATTTCTTAAGTGATGGACAAGGTGATGAGCTTATCATGGACAACAGCATGCTACGTCGTTACTTCAACCGTGGTCGTTATGGTAGCGATTACTTTGAAGAGAATAAGATTCGCTTACGTAACGCCTACCTGCGTTACTTATCAACTCAGTTAGACTAAACCCATAGAACAGTACGATGTATAAAAGCGGCCAATGTGCCGCTTTTTTATTTTCTAATGTGTGAAGCTTAGGTTGCACAATATTGTTTCACTATCCAAAAATTAAAACTATTGATATTCTGATATAAGAACTAAAGATTAGGGTATTGGAATGAAAATAGCGGTTGCCGGTACGGGGTATGTCGGGCTCTCTAATGCGATGTTGTTAGCCCAAAACCACCAAGTTGTTGCACTTGATATTGTAGAAAAAAAAGTTGAGTTGCTTAACAACAAGTGTTCACCCATTGTGGATAAAGAAATTGAAGATTTTCTGTCTAATCGAGAACTAGACTTTACTGCTACCACGGACAAAGAGCTCGCCTACAAAGGTGCTGATTTTGTTGTTATAGCAACGCCAACGGATTATGACCCACAAACCAATTACTTTAATACGGCTTCCGTCGAAGCGGTGATAAAAGATGTAATGGCGATTAATCCAAATGCTGTAATGGTAATTAAGTCTACAGTGCCTGTGGGTTATACTGCACGCATTAAGCAAGAGTTAGGTTGTGAAAATATTATTTTCTCGCCAGAGTTTCTTCGCGAAGGCAAAGCACTTTACGATAACCTCCACCCATCTCGCATCATTGTTGGTGAGCGCAGTGCACGTGCTGAGACATTCGCCAATCTTCTAGTTGAAGGGGCGGTAAAAGAAGACATCCCAGTTTTGTTTACTGATTCTACAGAAGCTGAAGCGGTTAAGTTGTTCTCAAATACTTACCTTGCAATGCGCGTAGCTTATTTCAATGAGTTAGATTCTTACGCTGAGGCGCATAATCTTGATTCTCGCCAAATTATCGAAGGTGTTGGTTTGGACCCCCGTATTGGTAACCACTACAACAATCCTTCATTTGGATATGGTGGTTATTGTTTACCAAAAGATACCAAGCAACTTCGTGCAAACTATCAAGATGTCCCAAACAGTATTATTGGGGCCATAGTGGAAGCAAATCGAACTCGTAAAGACTTTATTGCTGAGTCTATTCTCAAACGAGAACCTAAAGTGGTTGGGATATACCGTTTGATAATGAAAGCTGGCTCAGATAATTTCCGCGCTTCGTCTATTCAAGGTATTATGAAGCGTATCAAGGCAAAGGGTATTGAAGTGGTGGTGTATGAACCAGTACTTCAGGAAGACGAGTTCTTTAACTCATGTGTAATCAACGATCTGAATGAGTTTAAACACAGTGCCGATGTGATTGTCTCTAACCGTATGGTTGAAGAACTTACTGATGTGGCTGATAAGGTGTACACGCGAGACCTATTTGGTAGTGATTAGACTTTAGTTAAGATGATCGTGTGTAATCTAGTACACAAACAAAAAGGGATGCATGATGCATCCCTTTGTTATTTTTACTCTCAGTAAAAACGAGATTAAGCTTTTGCTTTAGCCGCTGCTTTAGCGATTGCTGCGAAGCTTTTCGCGTCTAGAGAAGCGCCGCCAACAAGAGCGCCGTCGATGTCTGGTTGTGAGAAGTAAGCTTCAGCGTTTTCTGGCTTAACAGAACCGCCGTATTGGATGATTACTTGTGCTGCAACTGCTTCGTCTTTCGCTGCGATTAGTGCGCGGATAGAAGCGTGGATGCGTTGTGCATCTTCAGCTGTTGCTGCTTTACCAGTACCGATAGCCCAGATTGGTTCGTAAGCGATGATTGCGCCGTTTAGAGCTTCAACACCGTAAGTGTCGATAACTGCGTTGATTTGACGTGCACATACTGCTTCAGTTTCGCCAGCTTCGTTTTGCGCTTCAGATTCACCGATACAGAAAACTGGAGTTAGACCGTTTTCTTTTAGGAAGTTGAATTTCTTAGCGATGAACTCGTCAGATTCGTTGTGGTATTCACGACGCTCTGAGTGACCGATGATGATGTGAGTAGCACCGAAATCTTTCAGCATTTCTGGAGACATATCGCCAGTGAACGCACCGCTGTTGTTTAGGTCAGTGTTTTGAGCACCTAGGATGATCTTGTTACCGCCTTCAGCGATTACGCGCTCTGCTAGGTCGATGTAAAGTGCTGGTGGAGCGACTGCTACGTCAACACCTTCAACGCCTTCAAGTTCAGCGTTAAGACCAGTTAGCAGCTCAGTTACCATTGCTTTGCTGCCGTTTAGTTTCCAGTTACCCATCACTACAGGACGACGCATAGGAATATCTCCCTTATCTTTAATGTAAATAGTCAATTAATGTAAAAAATCTACGTAGGAATATAACAGAATAATGTGAACAGATCATGATTGGCGTCATGTCTTGTCCGGCTTTCTTTGCTGATTCGACCAAGCATCGATCCTGTTATTTTTGTCAAAAGCAACCGATTGGTGATCGCGTAGACAGAATGATAGTTCATTCCTCGGAAATTGCTGCTGAGATTGGTATTACTACGCGCTGGAATTAATTGTTGTAGAAAGGAGTCAAAATGCCAAATCTCGTTTTAGAGTATTCAAACTCGGTGGAAGAACGCGTCAATGTTCAGGGGTTGCTGGAGGATTTACATAAAACGGCGTTAGAAAGTGGCCTTTTTGAACTCGCGTCGGTGAAATCTAGAACGCTCCGGTGCCACAATTGGTTAATAGGAGAGGAGGGAGATAGCCTCGATTTTATCCATATCAACTTTGATTTGTTATCTGGTCGCTCCCAAGAACAAAAGCGAGAACTGTCACGAGCCTTGATGGCGACACTTCAAGAGCAAGCTAGTTACGTGCACAGTTTAACGGTCAATATCCGAGACATGGATATAGATAGCTTCCAAAAGGTAGTGAACTAGGTTGCGCTGAATTGCCCGAGAATAGCGAGGGGTTATTGTTACGAATTCTCAGCCTTGCTCTGCTTGTTATAAGGGTGTTGTGGGCACCCAAGCTATCGGTGTCCTTTCCAAACTATATCGACTCGGCTAATCTATAACCTTTCTACTTTGGGGTAAAATTTGATGTCGACTAAAGAGTTACTGTTTTCTTTTCAAGGACGTATAGACCGTAAAACCTACTGGATTTGGAACGTAATTTACTATGTGTCCATTCTAGGCTTTGGTGCCGGTATCAGCCAACTGCTTCCTACTCTCTCCTATGTGCTTCTTCCTATTTTCTTGGTGGTTCTGTTGATCCCTGATTTGGCGATCACCACCAAGCGTTGGCACGACCGCAACAAATCGATCTATTGGCTAGCACTGAATATTCCGCTGATTATCGGACGAATTGCCACGCCAATGACTAGCCCTGCCGCGCAAGAGCCGTCGACCCCACAGATGTTCGTCGCTTCCATTTCTCTGATTTGTGGTTTATGGATTCTAATTGAATGTGGTTTCTTAAAGGGAACATCAGGACCAAACCAATATGGCCCTGAGCCGGAGTAATCGCTTCAAGTACCGTGCGTGCTGAAAGTAGATTCTTAGTCTCGCTAAGGCTCGCTAGAATGACGAACTCTTTTGATTTAGAGGCTGTTAAACTCACCGTCATTCTGAACTGCGAGGGACGATCGTGATTCAGAATCTATCATCCAATTGTACGGTGGTTTAGGTGAACGGGAAAGAATAGGAGCTTGCTGATACCAGATCCTTAGTCTCGCTAAGGCTCGCTAGAATGACGAGCTCTTTTGATTTAGAGGCTGTTAAACTCACCGTCATTCTGAACTGCGAGGGACGAGCGTGATTCAGAATCTATCATCCGGTTGAGCAGTGGTTAAGCTGAGCGGGAAATAATAGGAGCTTGCTGATACCAGATTCTTAGTTTCGCTACAGCTCGATTGAGTGACGAGCTCCTTTGATTTAGAGTCTGTGAAAGCCACTGTCATTCTGAACAACGAGGAATGAGCGTGGTCCAGAATCTATCATCCGGTTGAGCAGTGGTTAAGCCGAGCGGGAAAGAATAGGGGCTTGCTGTTACTAGATTCTTAGTCTCGCTAAGGCTCGCTAGAATGACGATCCTTTTTGGTTTGGAGGCTGTTAAAGTCATCATCATTCTGAACAGCGAGGAACGAGGTGACTCAGAATCTATCATCCGGCTGAGCAGTGGTTAGCTGAGCGGGAAAGAATAGGAGCTTGCTGATACCAGATTCTTAGTTTCGCTGCGGCTCGCTAGAATGACGGACTCTTTTGATCTAGAGGCTCTTAAAGTCATCGTCATTCTGAACAACGAGGAACGAGTGTTGTTCAGAATCTATCGTCCGATTGCGCAGTGGCCAAGGTGAGTGCGAAAGAATAGGAGCTTGCTGTTATGAGATTCTTAGTCTCGCCAAGGCTCGCTAGAATGACGCTCCCCTTTGGTTTAGAGGTTGTTAAAGTCAATTACAATGGAAAAGTAACAGCGAATAATGAAGGAGAATGAATCATCGATAAGACACCTTGCGTTTATATCCTAACGTCAAATAACAACGCCGTTCTCTACATAGGTGTTACCAGTCAGCTGCCCCAAAGAATATGGCAACATAAAAATGGAGTGGTGGAAGGATTTACTAAGAAATACAACGTTCATAAGCTCGTTTACTTTGAGTTATTCGACGATATGGCTAATGCTATAAACCGAGAAAAGCAGCTCAAGCAGTGGAAGCGTGAGTGGAAGTTAGCCTTGGTGAGAGAAACGAACCCTAACTTTCTCGATCTATCTACTGAGTATCAGTAAAAATCATCCCTATCTTTAAACGCGTTTAAGCTAACCACATCCGCTTTTTGTGTTGGTGCGGCTTCCCCTTGTAGCGCTGCTTTGAACTTCACGACCTGTTTTTGCAACTCGTTCATCAATACCACATTGGTGTGATGAGGGTTTTTACACGTTCTGATGACTCTATCGATGTGGCTTTGTTGAGCCCACAATCTTTCTTTCATATTTTCTGATGCGCTCTCGATCATCTCTTTCGCCATCTCATGACGAAATTGCTCAAAAGCTTCTGGGTCTCGCTCTGCCATTCGAACCATTTCATCGAATGGAGGAAGCGTTTGGGATGGGATATGACGTAGATTAGACATCGATGCTCTCCAAATCCTTATGGAAGTTGCCTTTAGTTACTAAAAGCCTATACCACTAGAAAGAGGAGAGAGGATGAATTCTTCAGCCGTCTCACTTATAAGAGAAGCTTTCAAGCTTGAGATTGAATAAGTGCGGCATGTCGATGTTTGGTTGTGGTGGTTACTGCAGTTGTTGGATGCGGTAAACGCAGCGTCTTTGGCCACTAATGATGTGTTCGGTACGCTCTACTTTGGTGTCATGCCCAAGTAAAGACTGAAAGACACTTAATTCTGATTGGCACAAGCTTGGGCAGCGAGTTGCGGCTTTACAAATCGGACAGTGATTTTCGATCAAGATGAATCCGTTCTCATCTTTCTCGAGCTCTGCCATATAGCCTTCTTGCTCTCTTAATGTGACAAGTGTTTCTAGTTTACTTTGCAGAGAGTCGCATTGCTCAAGATGCTGACGATAACTTTGTAACGTGAGTTTTTCCCTTTCTGATGTGACTTTTTCCAGTCCATCTTTGCCAAAGATATGTTCGACAGCTTCTATAAACTGAATGGTCAACTCACCGTGACGGTCAGCAAATTGCTCATGACCTTTTTGAGTGAGAGACCAATGACGAGCAGGGCGACCAACTTTTACTTTTACGTCATGGATAGAAAGAATGCCATCATCTTCTAAACTTTGCAGGTGCTGACGAGCCCCCATGGTTGTCATCCCTAGCTCAGAAGAGAGTTGTTTTGCAGTGACGGAGCCATCACGCTTAACGATTTGCAATATCCTATCTACGGTCTTCATATACCCACCATTTATACGTCAGTACATATTATGCGCGATAGGGTTAGTAAAGAAAAGTGTTGACTTAATTTGAGTGTGGATTTGTAGGGCTATGTTCATATGAGCCAATATATGTCGTCATTCTGAACAACGAGGAACGAGGTGATTCAGAATCTATCTTTTGGTTGAGCAGTGGTTAAGGTGGTCAGGAAAGAATAGGAGCTTGTTACTATTAGATTCTTAGTCTCGCTGGAGCTCGCTAGAATGACGAGTTCTTTTGATTTAGAGCTTATTAAAGTCACCGTCATTCTGAACAACGAGGAACGAGAGTGATTCAGAATCTATTGCCCGGTTGTGCGGAAAGAAAGGCTCAAGCTCAGACTGAGCGAGAGCCTCGAGAAATGCTTAAAGAATAATATCACGCACTTCTGGATCTTTACGATCTAAGTAGTGAGTCGATTTGATGCGGCGAATAGTTCGGCATCGACCGCGTACGAGCAGCGTTTCTGTGGTTGCAATATTGCCTTGACGAGAGATACCTTCCAGCAAGTCACCTTTAGTGATGCCTGTAGCTGAAAATACCACATTGTCGCTACGAGCCATGTCTTCCATTTTGAGGACAACATTCGCTTTTACGCCCATTTCATCGCAGCGTTTTAGTTCATCTGCACCGTAAATGCGGTTTTCTTCAGTATCGCCTTTTACCTCATGACGAGGAAGCAGGCGACCGTGCATGTCACCGTCTAGCGCTCGAATTACCGCTGCTGATACAACCCCTTCTGGCGCACCGCCAATACAGTACATCATGTCCACTTCACTGTCTGGCATACAAGTTAGAATAGAGGCAGCGACGTCACCATCAGGCACCGCAAAGACACGTACGCCCATTGCTTGCATTTCTGCAATAACGTTATCGTGGCGAGGTTTCGCAAGGGTAATAACGACTAGGGTATCAAGTGGCTTGTTCAGGGCTTTTGCTACGTTCTCTAGGTTTTCTTTTAACGGCTTTTCTAAGTCAATTACGCCTTTTGCACCAGGGCCAACAACCAGTTTTTCCATGTACATATCTGGCGCTTTAAGAAAGCTGCCTTTCTCACCTGCGGCAAGTACGGCTAGTGCGTTCGATTGTCCCATTGCCGTCATACGCGTTCCTTCAATCGGGTCGACTGCAATATCTACTTCATCACCACCAATACCCACTTGCTCACCAATGTACAGCATTGGCGCATCATCGATTTCACCTTCACCAATGACAATTTCACCACTGATATCTGTTTTGTTCAGTAGCGTGCGCATAACTTCAACAGCTGCGCCATCGGCTGCGTTTTTATCGCCACGGCCAAGCCATTTGTAACCAGCCAGAGCTGCACCTTCAGTCACACGGGAAAATGCCATTGCTAAATCGCGTTTCATGATGTCTCCAAGTAAGCAAGAGGGAAGAAGAATTTGCGCGGCGATTCTATCACAAGGTCGAGTAAACGTTTGCCTTTTTGCGAGGCTTTTACTTTATCTAACTTGAATTTGATCAATACTTAGGGCGATTTTCAGAGTAGCGGGACGCAAAATCCTTGCTCAAAAATGCTTCGGCGACAAGAAAAGTCAGCGTTTAGTGAGATTGCGCTGATTTTTTGACCGAATGATGCAAAATATCGAATATAGTGAGTGTTTCTCATCGCGACGCTGAGTAGAATGAACCTTATATAGGTTAGGTGTGCATCAATCTCGCACATCGTCCCAACGGAATAACATAGGTAGGCCAAGATGTCTTTTGAAGTACTAGAACAACTAGAATCTAAAATTCAAACTGCAGTTGACACAATCACTCTTCTTCAGATGGAAGTCGAAGAGCTGAAAGAAGATAAAGCTAAACTTGCGGAAGAAGCTAACGAGCTTCGCTCTCAACGTGAAGAGCTAGAGCAAAAAGCACAACAAGCACAGCAAGAGCACGCACAATGGCAAGAGCGCATTCGTGCACTACTTGGCAAAATGGACGAAGTGGAATAATTCAGCTTCTTCATTCCAAATTAAAAACACCCGCGTTAAGCGGGTGTTTGTGTTTTAGGGAAGTAGAAAATGTTAAGACAAGGCTAGGCGCTAAGAGCCAAGAGAAGGCCCTATAACTTAGGCGCCTAAGACTCGTTATGCTTCTTCATCCAACTCTAAATCAATATTCAATGGTTCTGGCGACAGGATAATTCCGGTGCTATCAGCATAAATGTAATCTTCTGGAAGGAAGCTAACGCCGCCAAAGTTGACTGGTACATCCAATTCGCCAATACCCTGACTGGTCGCTCCAACAGGAATAGAAGCGAGGGCTTGAATGCCTAAGTTCATATCTTCAAGTTCATCTACTTCACGAACACAGCCGTAAACGACAATGCCTTCCCACTCGTTTTCTTCCGCAATGGTTGCGATTTCTGCATCGATAAGGGCTTTACGTAGGGAACCGCCACCGTCAATTAACAAAACGCGACCAAGTCCATCTTGCTCTAATGTCTCGCGGATCAACGAATTATCTTCAAAACACTTGATGGTGGTGATTTGCCCGGCAAATGAAGCGCGACCGCCAAAGTTACTGAACATTGGTTCAACCACATCTACCTGGTCGAGGTAGATATCACAGAGTGCTGAGGTATTGTATTCCATAGCGTACCTTTCTAAACAGAAATTGGTTGTCTTTGAGTATATCTAGGCATTAAGTCAATGCAATGACAATCCTTTTTTAACTCACTAGAGTTTGAGCTACCACAATTGTTGCAAACAAAACGTTGGTGACTAGAGAGCATTTCACGATGACTGGCATCATTGGTGCTATCTGAGCGGGCTTTTGTGTATGCCAAACTGCTTTACCATGATCGGCCACGAAATAAATACTAAGTAAAAATGGCAAGCTAATCCAAACGGGTTTGTCTTGAATTAACAAGTAAGCCGCAAAGGCAAGGATAGCTCCGCCAAGTAAGATAAAGTGGTACTGCTTGGCTTTACGTTGACCTAAGCGTACCGCCACCGTGCGTTTACCACACTCTCGGTCGTTCTCTATATCACGCATATTGTTGATGTTGAGTACTGCAACAGCGAGTAAACCGCAGCCTAAAGCAGGTAAGAATAGCGTGGTGTCTACGTGACCGGTATGCAAGAAGTAGGTACCGGATACGCCGAGTAAACCAAAAAACAAGAACACTGATATATCGCCAAGCCCCACGTAACCGTATGGTTTGCTACCCATGGTATAAGCAATGGCTGCGAGAATGGCCAAAATTCCCAGCCCGATAAAAGTAACAATGCTTTCCAGTGAACTTAGTGAATAGAAAACTAACACCAAGCCTGAAATGGCGGTCAGAACGATGTTAAAGATAATCGCTTGTTTCATCTGTTTAGCACTTACCGCGCCTGACTGCATCGCTCGTAATGGGCCGAGGCGTTTGTTGTTATCTGTACCTTGAACGGCATCGCCATAGTCGTTTGCCAGGTTGGACAGAATTTGCAGCAATGTCGCGGTTACGAAAGCCATGATGGCAATCGTCAGTGAGAAATGACCCGCCGAGTAGGCGAGCACGCTACCTGTTAAGATAGAAACCAATGCCAGAGGTAATGTTTTTGGACGAGCGGCTTCAAGCCAGATCTGTAGAGATTGTTTCATGGAAATTTCGTGCTAGTAACCAATGTGCCCAGTATAAGCACAAAGAGGCAGATACGCTATTGACCTAAAACAACTCAACTAGAAGTCAAAGGGTTATTCAGAATCTATCATCCGGTTGTGCAGTGGTGAAGGTGAGTGGGAAAGAAAGGCGTTTGCTGTTAGCAGATTCTTAGTCTCGCTTGAGCTCGCTAGAATGACGAGATCTTTTTTGATTTAGGTGTTGTCAAAGTCACCGTCATTCTTAAGAACGAGTGTGATTCAAAATCGATCATCCGATTATGCGGTGGTGAAGGTGAGTTGGAAAGAAAGGCGTCTGCTGTTAGCAGATTCTTAGTCTCGCTTGAGCTCGCTAGAATGACGAGATCTTTTGATTTAGATGTTGTCAAAGTCACCGTCATTCTGAACAACGAGGAACGAGTGTGATTCAGAGTCTATCGTCCGGTTGTGCAGTGGTTAAGGTGAGTGGGAAAGAATAGGAGCTTGCTGTTAGCTGAGTCTTAGTCTCGCTTGAGCTCGCTAAAATGACGAGGTCTTTTGATTTAGATGTTGTCAAAGTCACCGTCATTCTGAACAGCGAGGAGCGAGTGTGATTCAGAATCCATCATCCGATTGTGCAGTGGTGAAGGCGAGTGGGAAAGAAAGGTGTTTGCTGTTAGCAGATTCTTAGTCTCGCTTAAGCTCGCTAGAATGACGAGAGCTTTTGATCTAGATGTTGTCTAAGTCACCGTCATTCTGAACAGCCAGGAACGAGGTTATTCAGAATCGATCATCCGATTGTGCAGTGGTGAAGGTGAGTTGGAAAGAAAGGCGTTTGCTGTTAGCAGATTCTTAGTCTCGCTTGAGCTCGCTAAAATGACGAGGTCTTTTGATTTAGATGTTGTCAAAGTCACCGTCATTCTGAACAGCGAGGAGCGAGTGTGATTCAGAATCCATCATCCGATTGTGCAGTGGTGAAGGTGAGTTGGAAAGAATAGGCGTCTGCTGTTCCCAGATTCTTAGTCTCGCTTGAGCTCGCTAAAATGACGAGGTCTTTTGATTTAGATGTTGTCTAAGTCACCGTCATTCTGAACAGCGAGGAACGAGTGTGATTCAGAATCTATCATCCGATTGTGCGGTGGTGAAGGTGAGTGGGAAAGAAAGGCGTTTGCTGTTAGCAGATTCTTAGTCTCGCTTAAGCTCGCTAGAATGACGAGAGCTTTTGATCTAGATGTTGTCTAAGTCACCGTCATTCTGAACAGCGAGGAACGAGTGTGATTCAGAATCTATCATCCGATTTTGCAGTGGTAAAGGTGAGAGAGAAAGAATAGGCGTCTGCTGTTAGTAGATTCTTAGTCTCGCTTAAGCTCGCTAGAATGCGAGATCTTTTGATTTAGGTGTTGTGACAGTGGCCGCCATTCTAAACAAAAAGCCCAGAAACAAGGTTCTGGGCTTTGGTGGGATAGATTGCGGTTAAAGAATAAAGCGGCTTAGATCTTCATCTTCAATCGTGTCGCCTAGGCGCTCTTTCACATAAGCGGCATCGATAACAAACTTCGCGCCAGATTGCTCCGCTGCGTCGTAAGAGATTTCATCCATCAAGCGTTCCATTACGGTGTGTAAGCGACGAGCACCGATGTTTTCGGTGCTTTCGTTGACCGTCCATGCCGCTTCCGCGATTTGCGTGATGCCGTCTTCTGTGAATTCGATGTCCACATCTTCCGTTTTCATCAACGCAACGTACTGCTCTGTTAGAGAGGCTTTTGGTTCTGTCAGAATGCGTTTGAAGTCGTTGCTGCTTAGTGCTTCTAGCTCAACACGAATTGGTAGACGACCTTGCAATTCTGGGATCAAGTCAGATGGTTTTGCCACTTGGAATGCACCAGATGCAACAAACAGAATGTGGTCTGTTTTTACCATGCCGTGCTTGGTTGATACCGTGCTGCCTTCAATCAATGGAAGTAGGTCGCGCTGAACACCTTCGCGTGAAACGTCTGGGCCTGAGCTCTCGCCGCGTTTACAGATCTTGTCGATCTCATCGATAAATACGATGCCGTTGTTTTCAACGTTGAAAATCGCTGCTTCTTTCAGCTCTTCTTGGTTAACCAGTTTCGCCGCTTCTTCTTCCGCTAACGCTTTCATTGCGTCTTTGATTTTCAGCTTACGTTTTTTCTTAGTGTCGCCTGCTAGGTTTTGGAACATGCCTTGCAGCTGGTTAGTCATCTCTTCCATACCAGGAGGCGCCATGATCTCTACGCCCATTTGTGGTGCGGCTACGTCGATTTCAATTTCTTTATCGTCTAGTTGGCCTTCACGCAGTTTCTTACGGAAGATCTGGCGAGTGTGAGAAGACTCTTCCGTTTGCTCTGCTTGACCCCAACTATCACGTGCTGGTGGCAGTAGCGCATCAAGAATGCGTTCTTCCGCTTGTTCTTCTGCGCGGAATTTCACTTTTTCCATCGCTTGTTGATGCGTCATTTTCACAGCGACATCTGTTAGGTCACGGATGATGGTTTCAACTTCTTTACCAACGTAACCCACTTCGGTGAATTTTGTCGCTTCAACTTTGATGAAAGGGGCATTTGCCAGTTTTGCGAGGCGTCGTGCGATTTCAGTCTTACCAACACCAGTAGGGCCAATCATCAAGATGTTTTTTGGCGTCACTTCGGCACGCAGGCTTTCTTCAAGCTGCATGCGGCGCCAGCGGTTACGAAGTGCAATCGCAACCGAACGCTTGGCTTTTTCTTGACCGATAATGTGGCGGTTCAATTCATGAACGATTTCGCGAGGCGTCATTTCAGACATATTCTTTCCTTACTTCGTTACGATTACGCGGTTGGTTTTTCAGGCTCTACTGTTGAGTCTAGCTCTTCTACCGTGTGGTGATGGTTAGTGAAGACACAAATATCACCCGCGATATTGAGAGCTTTTTCCGCGATCTCACGAGCATCTAGATCTGTGTTTTCTAGTAGGGCGGTTGCGGCAGCTTGTGCGTAAGCACCACCAGAGCCAATCGCAATCAGGTCGTGTTCTGGCTGTACGACATCACCATTACCGGTAATGATTAACGATGCGGTTTCGTCGGCAACGGCAAGTAAGGCTTCGAGCTTGCGCAGAGCACGATCGCTACGCCAGTCTTTGGCTAGCTCAACTGCCGCTTTGGTTAGGTGACCTTGGTGCATTTGCAGTTTGCTTTCGAAGCGCTCAAAAAGGGTGAAGGCATCCGCAGTACCGCCGGCAAAGCCCGCTAGTACTTGGTTGTTGTATAGGCGGCGAACTTTGCGCGCATTACCTTTCATTACGGTATTGCCTAGAGATACTTGGCCATCACCCGCGATGACGACTTTATTATTTCGACGTACAGATACAATGGTAGTCACAGTCGACCTCTTGATTATTTCTCTTTGGATTTAATTCAGTATATGGGGGAGGAGAAATGGGGATTCAAGGGGGCAAAAAGAAAGGCCCTAGGATCTTAGTTCCTAGGGCCTGAGTTTAAAGATTTTCTTTCCAAATCGCACACGGCTCGATTTTCGCGCGTTGCAGTTTATGACGGTCACGTTCTGCATCACGTTTGAACTTATACGGACCTAGCACCACGCGATACCATGAACTGCCTTCTTTCTTACGAATCTTGCTCGACATCCCTTGGAACGCGATTGCAAGCTTGCGCTCTTCGGCTTGTGCCTGAGTTTTGTACGCGCCACACTGCATGATGTAAGGAATTTTAGAAACTTCAATTTCTTTGGCCACAACTTCAACTTCACGTTTCGGTAGTGACTCAACATATTCCCATTTTTCTTCTGGTGGTGGCGGCAAGTCTTTTTTCGGCTTTGGTTTGCTTACAGTGGTTGTTGGCTGCTTCACGACTGGTTGTTTAGGTTCTGGGTCGCTACTCAAAAGGTAAAGACCATAGCCAAAACCGCCCACAAGCAAGATAGCGAGCAGGCCACTGCGCCAAGGTTTTTTTCTTCTCGGCGGCTGTTTTTTTGTCGACTTTTTTGGGGCGCCTCGCCCCCGTCTTACATAATCTCTGTTTGCCACGGTTATTTCTGGTCATCAAGGATTCTTGCAAATATGTTAATCCAGAACGAGTTGAGAAAACACCCTATTGATAGAATCTTGATAGCTAAAGCGCGACAACGCCCGAGTGTAGGAGTGTGTTTCCGTTCTCACTTACATTTATTCAGGGATACACAAAAAGCAGGAGGGGTAAATAAAAAAGCGGCGCCTTAGCACCGCTTTGGGGATGAATACCTAATCTTTAGGTTAAGGGCGCTGTGGTGGCGCTGCACTTCCACGAATGACGAGATTAGTTTCAAGCAGACGCGAGCCTGAATGCACGTCGTGGCCTTTTAACATCTCGAGCATCATTAGCATCGCTTGTCGACCAATCTCATAGCGAGGTTGAGAGATGGTGGTCAACGGTGGATCGCAGTACTGAGCGAAGTTAATGTCATCAAAGCCCACAACAGAGAGATCTTGCGGTACTCGTAAGCCAAGCTTTTTCGCTTCTTGAATTGCGCCGATGGCCATTGTGTCACAGTGACAGAAAATAGCCGTTGGTGGTTCTGGCAATTCGAGCAGTTTACGAACGGCTTTTGCTCCGCCATCAAAAGAGAACTCAGTAATGACACTATATTGTGGATCTTTATTGATGCCGGCACGGCGCAGGGCTTGCTGGTAGCCTTGCTGGCGGAACTGACACAATATTGCTGTATCTGGTCCAGAGATTTGAGCAATGCGTTTATGACCTAATTGAGTCAGGTAATTCACCGCTTCAAATGCTGAGGTCAGGTTATCAATATGTACTGTCGGAAGCTCGAGCTCTGGCGCAAATTCACACGCCATTACCATCGGAGGTAAGTTCTTTTGCTCTGGCTTACTGACATCGAATGGTAGATCTGTACCAAGCAGTAGCATTCCATCTGCCTGCTTAGTAAATACGAGGTTAACGAAAGAGCTTTCGCGTTTCTTCTGTTGTCCGCTATCACCCAGCAGGACTAGATAGCCATGTTCCATGGCTGCATCTTCAATACCGCGAATAATTTCAGAAAAATAAGGATCACAGATGTCGGGAACGATAGTAACAATGGTTTTTGATTCGTTTCTACGTAAGTTACGCGCTAATGAGTTTGGAGAATAACCCGCTTCAAGTACGGCATCTTCTACTCTCTTTCTTGTAGAAGAAGAGACTTTCTCTGGATTCATTAAGGCTCGAGATACCGTAGCCGTAGACACTCCCGCAAGCTGGGCAACATCCTTCATTGTCGCCATAGTTTTTAACCTCTCATTTATTTTTTGCCAAGATGACGTTATTCCGGTTTGAAATCAGAGTAATCAAACCGAGTTAGAGCTGTGTTTGCTCTTCGCTCAGTTCGTGTTAACGAGTGGGAAAATGGATTCTTCACCGCGATATCAATTTGTGGGAATAGTCATTGTTTTAATCTAAGCCTGTGCAAACAAGTCACTTTAGACTTTTCTAATTTGGATAGTCTATTCATTTCTAAAGTGAAAGTTACGGTCTGTTTAACAAAAATTGTAATCTTGGTGTGATTCTGGTCACATTAAATGGTAATTCATTACATAGTTAAACGTTTGCTAGCTGAGATCTTGTGGTTCTATGTCTAAATTCCAGCGTACTTTCTTAGCATTTGGCAACAACTCAATAGCAGGTTTGGCACTGGTTAATAACTTTTGCATCAATGAACGATGCTGAGTTTGCAGTAATAGTTGCCAACGGTATTTACCAGCCCGCTTGGCCAAAGGTGAAGGAGTAGGGCCTAACACCATGCAGGAATCATCGAACAGAGGGTGTGACTCTAACGTAAAGCGAACCTGACGCAGGAAGTCTTCAACTACCTCACTTTGGTTCGCCTCTGCTTTAAACAGAGTCAAGAAACTATAAGGCGGAAGCTGAGCCAGTTTGCGTTCTTCCAGAGCCGTCATAGCAAAGTGGCGATAGTCTTTTTGAAGCAGGGCCTGCAGCAAGCTGTGCTCAGGATGGTGGGTTTGTAGGATAACCTCGCCAGGTTTACTTGCGCGGCCGGCACGACCTGCGACCTGAATAAACAACTGCGCTAGTCGCTCGGAAGCGCGGAAGTCACTACTATAGAGAGAGCCATCAACATCCAAAAGAGCAACGAGCGTTACATTTGGAAAATGGTGCCCCTTAGCCAGCATTTGGGTGCCAATCAGAATTTGATGTTCACCTTTACGAATCGATTCAAGGGCATCTTCCAAACTACCTTTGCGACGTGTGCTGTCTCTGTCGATGCGAATGGCGTTGTATTCTGGAAATAACTGAGCCAATTGTTGTTCGAGTTGTTCCGTTCCTACGCCGACGGTAACCAATTGGGTTGAACCACACCCCTGACATTGATGAATTACCGGTTGTTGTGAGCCGCAGTGATGGCAGCGTATTTCGTTGCTGTAATGGTGGAACGTATAGTACGCATCACAGCGTTTACATTCTGCAATCCAACCGCATTCATGGCACATCAAAGCGGGCGAAAAGCCTCGGCGGTTAAGAAACAACATTACTTGATTACCAGCTTTTAAATGCTTGCGCATTTCGGCAATCAGTTGGGCAGATAAGCCACTTTCTAAATACTGACCTTTTACATCTAACACTTTATTGGTGGTTGGTACGGCAGAGCCAGCTCGT
Source organism: Vibrio sp. D54 (assembly GCF_021728075.1). Taxonomy (NCBI): domain Bacteria; kingdom Pseudomonadati; phylum Pseudomonadota; class Gammaproteobacteria; order Vibrionales; family Vibrionaceae; genus Vibrio; species Vibrio sp. D54. Next base: position 234,557 of record NZ_JAKKCS010000005.1, read on the forward strand.
TGGGTTAGTGTTAAATGGTGATACTTGCCTGACAAGGCATTGTGCAATGTCTCCAGTGCAGGTGTGGCTGAGCCCAGAACAATCGGAACTTGTTCTTTATGAGCGCGCATTACAGCAACATCGCGTGCATGATAACGCAAGCTATCTTGCTGTTTGTAAGAGGTGTCATGTTCCTCGTCCACAATGATAATCCCGAGATCAGCAAAAGGCGCGAGTAGGGCAGAGCGTGTGCCGATAATGATTCCGGCCGCTTTGTCGCGTGCAGAAAGCCACGCATTCAGGCGCTCCGTCTCGTTTAACCCGGAGTGGATGACGTCAACTGGCACATTAAAACGGCGTTTAAAGCGGTTGATGGTTTGGGGCGTTAAGCCAATCTCTGGTACTAAAACCAAGGCTTGTTTACCTTTCTCTAAGACCGGCTTGATCAGGTTGAGGTACACTTCTGTCTTACCTGAGCCCGTGACGCCTTCTAATAAATAGGAGGCAAAACCTGTTTGGCTATTTACACTCGCAATAGCCAGCGCTTGTTCGTGGTTGAGCTTTGGCTTCTCGACGTCGCATTCAACGTGCTGTCCCCACTGGGTGATTACATGCCTCTTCTCGATACGTTCAATCCAGCCTTTCTCTTCTAAAGACTTTAGTACTGTTGAGGCTATCTCTTGGTCGACAAATTCCTGGTGAGGCAAAGCGCCGTTAACCAACATTTGCAAGACCTTCTGTTGTTTGACCGCTCGACGATCAAGCCCTTGCATCAGCTTGTCTTTACCGGATTCGGTAATTTGCCACTCTTGTAGCGTCGCAAAATCTGCAGGCTTTCCTTTACGTAGAGCTGCTGGCATCGCATTGTGTAGCGTATCTCCAAGTGGGTATTGGTAGAACTGGCTGCACCAAGTCAGCAACGAATAAAGCTTTTCAGACCATATCGGCTGAGAATCAAGAACTGCTTTGATTGGCTTGAGTTGATCTTTGGGAAAGTCCGAGTGATTAACCATCGCGGTGACGATGCCAACTAACGTTTGGCGTCCAAAAGGTACGGAAACGCGTCCACCAATGATCGGAAACAGGTGCCCCGGAATGGCGTAATCAAATTGTTTGTCGAGCGGAACGGGTAATGCCACTCTAGCAATGGTTGGACGCATAAATTCTTAGCTATTAAAAAAGAGGGAAAGGAAATGAGAGTCTATTAAAATCGGTATGGAAATTCGAGTAAAGCAATGCGATTCAGCGTGAATCGTGCCTCTATGATTAGTCTGGCTAAAAAAGTGGCGAAAAAGTTGCCAAATGTGTTGATCCGAGCAATGTGATTCTTTACTATATCGCGCCTTGAGATATGGCTTCGGCAATTAGTTGATGCGGTATCCCATTTTATTATTAATTGCGTGTGGTGTGCGGCTTAGATTCGTATAGCGACACGGCCTACTATTGAGGTTATCCCATGAAAGCTGGTATCCACCCAGAATACAAAGCAGTAAAAGCGACTTGTTCTTGCGGCAACTCTTTTGAGTTCAACTCTACTCTAGGTAAAGAGTCTATCCACCTAGACGTATGTGACAAGTGTCACCCATTCTACACTGGTAAGCAACGTATCGTTGATACAGGCGGCCGTGTTGATCGCTTCAACAAGCGTTTCGGTGCACTATCAAGCGGTAAGAAATAATAGCAGCCGCTATTACGATTACAGTTTAGAAAAGGACGCTTCGGCGTCCTTTTTGTTTAATGGCTACCAAGCGAAGAGGAATGTATAGGGTTTGGAATATTCCCGATTATTTTTCACTCAGCGCTTGCAACCTAAAGTGTGATCTGTATAATGCAGCGCACTGGTTAAGCCAGTTGTGAACCAATGAGCAGTGAGGAGCGAGCAAATCTAAGGATTTGTGAGGTAATGTATACTCAGCTTATGTTCGCGGTTAATACAATTAGCTATCTTTTCTTCGGAAAAACTATCCTCAAAGGTGACTTTGGCATATAGGGATAGTTAATCGAAAATTAACTGACAATGCGTCCTAATCTTGGATGCTACGGTTTCACATAAATCAATCGGCATTCTCTCGTCTTGACGAGTTTGAGTGGCGATATTGTTTGTGTAATTTATTAAATTTGGAGCTCTGTCTCATGCAGAACCAACGTATCCGTATCCGCCTAAAAGCTTTCGATTACAAACTAATCGATGCTTCTACAGCGGAAATCGTTGAAACAGCTAAGCGCACTGGCGCACAGGTTCGTGGTCCAATCCCACTGCCAACTCGTAAAGAGCGTTTCACAGTTCTTATCTCTCCACACGTTAACAAGAAAGCACGTGACCAGTACGAAATCCGTACTCACAAGCGTCTAATCGACATCGTTGAGCCAACAGACAAGACTGTTGATGCTCTAATGCGTCTAGACCTTGCTGCGGGCGTTGACGTTCAAATTAGCCTAGGTTAAGGGAGATTAGAAGTATGATTGGTCTAATCGGTCGTAAAGTGGGCATGACCCGCGTATTTACTGAAGAAGGCGTTTCTATCCCAGTAACAGTTGTTGAGGTTGAAGCTAACCGTGTTTCTCAAGTGAAAACTCTTGAAACTGACGGCTACGCAGCAATCCAGGTTACAGCTGGTTCTAAGAAAGCTAACCGTGTAAACAAAGCTGAAGCAGGTCACTTTGCTAAAGCTGGCGTTGAAGCTGGTCGCGGTCTTTGGGAATTCCGTTTAGAAAACGGCGAAGAGTTCGAAGTTGGTTCAGAACTAACTGTTGAACTATTCAACGAAACTAAGAAAGTAGACGTTACTGGTACATCTAAGGGTAAAGGTTTCCAAGGCGCTGTTAAGCGTTGGAACTTCCGTACTCAAGATATGACTCACGGTAACTCATTGTCTCACCGTGCTCCTGGTTCTATCGGTCAATGTCAGACTCCAGGTCGCGTATTTAAAGGCAAGAAAATGGCAGGTCACATGGGTGCTGAGCGTGTAACGACTCAAAACCTAGAGATCGTACGTGTTGACGCTGAGCGCAACCTGCTTCTTATTAAAGGTGCAGTCCCAGGCGCAACTGGCGGCAACGTGATCGTTAAACCAGCTGTTAAAGCATAACGTCTCAGGAGTAAGTAATGGAACTAATGGTTAAAGGTGCCGATGCACTAACTGTTTCCGAAACTACTTTCGGACGTGAGTTTAACGAAGCTCTTGTACACCAAGTAGTTGTTGCGTACGCAGCAGGTGCTCGTCAAGGTACTCGTGCTCAAAAAACACGTTCAGAAGTTTCTGGCGGTGGCGCTAAGCCATGGCGTCAAAAAGGTACTGGCCGTGCGCGTGCTGGTACAATTCGTAGCCCAATCTGGCGTACAGGTGGTGTTACTTTTGCTGCGAAACCACAAGATCACAGCCAAAAAGTAAACAAAAAAATGTACCGTGGTGCTATGAAGAGCATTCTTTCTGAGCTTGTTCGTCAAGAGCGTCTAATCGTTGTTGATAACTTCTCAGTTGAAGCACCAAAGACTAAAGAGCTAGTTGCTAAGCTTAAAGAGCTTGAGCTAACTGACGCTCTAATCGTGACTAGCGAAGTAGATGAGAATCTATTCCTAGCTGCTCGTAACCTATACAAAGTTGACGCACGTGATGTTGCTGGTATCGATCCAGTATCTCTAATCGCGTTTGACAAAGTTGTAATGACTGCAGAAGCAGTTAAGCAAGTAGAGGAAATGCTAGCATGATCACTGAAGAGCGTATCCTAAAAGTTCTACGTGCACCGCACATCTCTGAAAAAGCAACTATGGCAGCTGAGAAAGCGAACACTATCGTTTTCAAAGTAGCTAAAGATGCGACTAAAAAAGAGATCAAAGCAGCTGTAGAAAAGCTATTTGAAGTTGAAGTTAAGTCTGTAAATACTCTTATCACTAAGGGTAAGACCAAACGTCAAGGTCTACGCCAAGGTCGCCGCAGCGACGTTAAGAAAGCGTACGTTACTTTGAAAGAAGGTCAAGATCTTGACTTCGTTGGCGGCGCGGAATAACAGGAGTAGTTAAAAATGGCTATTGTTAAATGTAAGCCGACTTCCCCTGGTCGTCGTCACGTTGTTAAAGTTGTTAACGCTGACCTACACAAGGGCAAGCCATACGCACCTCTTCTAGAGAAAAACTCTAAGAACGGTGGTCGTAACAACAAGGGTCGTATCACAGTACGTCACATCGGCGGTGGTCACAAGCACCACTACCGTGTAGTTGACTTCAAACGTACTAAAGATGGTATTCCAGCGACAGTTGAGCGTCTTGAATACGATCCAAACCGTAGCGCAAACATTGCTCTAGTTCTTTACAAAGACGGTGAGCGTCGCTACATCCTAGCACCTAAAGGTGTTGTAGCTGGTGATGTTATTCAGTCTGGTGTTGATGCACCAATCAAAGCTGGTAACACTCTACCAATGCGTAATATCCCAGTAGGTTCAACAGTACATAACGTTGAACTTAAGCCTGGTAAAGGTGGTCAGCTAGCTCGTTCGGCTGGTGCTTACGCTCAAATCGTTGCTCGCGACGGTGCGTACGTAACTATCCGTCTACGTTCTGGCGAGATGCGCAAAGTTCTTTCTGAAGGCCGTGCAACAATCGGTGAAGTTGGTAACTCTGAGCACATGCTACGTGAACTTGGTAAAGCAGGTGCATCACGTCATCGCGGTATCCGTCCAACGGTTCGTGGTGTTGTAATGAACCCGATTGACCACCCACATGGTGGTGGTGAAGGCCGTACTTCTGGTGGTCGTCACCCAGTATCTCCTTGGGGTATGCCTACTAAAGGCTTCAAGACTCGTAAGAACAAACGCACTGACAAGTACATCGTACGTCGTCGTAACAAGTAATCTATATAAAGAGGAATCGCCATGCCACGTTCTCTCAAGAAAGGTCCTTTTATTGACCTACACTTGCTGAAGAAGGTAGAGAAAGCGGTGGAAAGCGGAGACAAAAAGCCTATTAAGACTTGGTCCCGTCGTTCAATGATCATCCCTACGATGATCGGTTTGACCATCGCTGTCCATAATGGTCGTCAGCACGTACCAGTATTTGTAACTGATGAAATGATCGGTCACAAACTGGGTGAATTCGCACCAACACGTACTTACCGCGGTCACGCTGCGGATAAGAAAGCTAAGAAGCGCTAAGGAGTAGATAATGGAAGCAATTGCTAAACATAACTTTGCTCGCATTTCGCCTCAGAAAGCTCGCTTAGTTGCGGATCTAATCCGTGGTAAATCTGTTGACCAAGCTCTAGAAATCTTAACGTTCAGCAACAAAAAAGCTGCTGCACTAGTTAAGAAAGTTCTAGAGTCTGCTATCGCTAACGCGGAGCACAACGAAGGTGCAGATATTGACGATCTGAATGTCGCAAAAATCTTTGTAGATGAAGGCCCAACCATGAAGCGTATTATGCCTCGTGCTAAAGGTCGTGCGGATCGTATCTTGAAGCGTTCAAGCCACATCACTGTTGTTGTAGCAGATCGCTAGAGACTAGGAGAGTAAGCAATGGGTCAAAAAGTACATCCAAATGGTATTCGTCTAGGCATCGTTAAGCCTTGGAATGCTACATGGTTTGCTAACACCAAAGATTTCGCTGACAACCTAGACGGCGACTTCAAGGTACGTCAGTTCCTTACAAGTGAACTGAAAAAAGCGTCTCTATCACGTATCGTTATCGAGCGTCCTGCTAAGAGCATCCGTGTGACTATTCACACTGCTCGTCCAGGCGTTGTTATCGGTAAGAAAGGTGAAGACGTTGAGAAGCTACGCGCAGCTGTAGCTAAAATTGCAGGTGTACCAGCGCAAATTAACATCGCTGAAGTACGTAAGCCTGAACTAGATGCGCAACTTGTTGGTGACAGCATCGCGTCTCAGCTAGAGCGTCGTGTTATGTTCCGTCGTGCTATGAAGCGCGCAGTACAAAACGCAATGCGCCTAGGCGCTAAAGGTATCAAAGTGGAAGTAAGCGGTCGTCTAGGCGGCGCTGAAATCGCACGTTCAGAGTGGTACCGTGAAGGCCGTGTGCCTCTACACACTCTACGTGCTGACATTGATTACGCAACTTCTTCGGCTCACACTCAATACGGTGTGATCGGCATTAAAACTTGGATCTTCAAAGGTGAAATCCTAGGTGGTATGCCAGCAGCTAACGCTGTAGAGCCTAAAGGCGACAAGCCTAAGAAGCAGCGTAAAGGCCGTAAGTAAGGAGTCGACAGATGCTACAACCTAAACGTACTAAGTTCCGTAAGGTTCAGACTGGTCGTAACCGTGGTCTAGCTAAAGGTACTGATGTAAGCTTCGGCGAATTCGGTCTTAAAGCTGTTGGCCGTGGTCGTCTAACTGCTCGTCAAATCGAAGCGGCACGTCGTGCAATGACACGTCACGTTAAGCGTCAAGGTAAAATCTGGATCCGTGTGTTCCCAGACAAACCAATCACAGAAAAACCACTTGAAGTTCGTCAAGGTAAGGGTAAAGGTAACGTTGAGTACTGGGTAGCCCAAATCCAACCTGGTAAGGTTATGTACGAAATGGGTGGTGTACCTGAAGAATTGGCACGTGAAGCGTTCCGTCTTGCGGCACGTAAACTGCCTTTCAAAACTACATTTGTAACTAAGCAGGTGATGTGATGAAAGCACAAGATCTACGCGAGAAAAGCGTTGAAGAGCTTAACGCTGAGCTAATGAATTTGCTACGCGAACAGTTCAACTTGCGCATGCAAGCTGCGACTGGTCAACTACAGCAAACTCATACTCTGAAAGCTGTACGCCGTGATATCGCACGTGTGAAAACTGTTTTGACTGAGAAGGCAGGCGCATAATGAGCGAAGTAAAACGTACTCAACAAGGTCGTGTTGTTAGCGACAAGATGGACAAGTCTATCACTGTTGCTATCGAACGTTTCGTAAAACACCCAATCTACGGTAAATACGTAAAACGTACGACTAAAGTACACGCACATGACGAGAACAACGAGTGTGGCCTAGGCGACACAGTTGAAATCGCAGAGTGTCGTCCACTGTCTAAGACTAAGTCTTGGACTTTGGTAAAAGTTCTAGAAAAGGCGAAGATTTAATCTCGTTAATTCTATGAAACTAAAGCGGCTCCAAAATATTTTTGGAGCCGTTTATTTTTTGACTACCCAATCACAAAAAAGGGTGGTACAATTCGCGTCCCTTTTAAAGAGGCAGCCCGACCCGTGATGGGTCTAGTTATTAATATTTAGCGGAGCACTAACATGATCCAAATGCAAAGTATGCTGGACGCAGCTGATAACTCAGGCGCACGCAGCGTAATGTGTATTAAGGTTCTGGGTGGCTCTCACCGCCGTTATGCACATATCGGTGACGTCATCAAAGTTACTGTGAAGGAAGCAATCCCTCGCGGTAAAGTTAAAAAAGGTGATGTTCTGAAGGCGGTGGTAGTGCGCACCCGTAAAGGCGTACGTCGTCCTGACGGTTCTGTCATTCGCTTCGACCGAAATGCTTGCGTATTGCTAAACGACAATACTGAGCAACCAATCGGTACACGTATCTTTGGTCCTGTGACACGCGAACTTCGTGGCGATAAGTTCATGAAGATCGTTTCACTGGCTCCAGAAGTTCTGTAAGGAGCACGTAGAAATGGCAGCTAAAATCCGTCGTAATGACGAAGTAATCGTTCTTGCTGGTAAAGACAAAGGCAAGAAAGGTAAAGTAACTAAGGTTCTAGCAACTGGTAAAGTTATCGTTGAAGGTATCAACCTAGTTAAGAAACATCAGAAACCTGTTCCAGCTATGGGTATCCAAGGCGGTATCGTAGAGCAAGAAGCAGCTATCGACGTTTCTAACGTGGCTATCTTTAACGCAGCTACTGGTAAAGCTGACCGTATCGGTTTCCGTTTTGAAGACGGCAAAAAAGTTCGTTTCTTCAAGTCTAACGGCGAAACCGTTTCTAACTAATAGAAGTAATTTGGAGTTCTACTATGGCGAAACTGCATGATTACTACAAGTCGTCTGTAGTCGCTGAACTGACCAAACAGTTCGGTTACACAAGCGTCATGCAAGTCCCTAGAATCGAGAAAATCACCCTAAACATGGGTGTTGGTGAAGCAATTAACGATAAGAAACTGCTAGAAAATGCAGCGTCTGATATGGCAACGATCTCTGGTCAAAAGCCACTTATCACAAAAGCGCGCAAATCTGTTGCAGGTTTCAAAATCCGTGAAGGCTACCCTATCGGTTGTAAAGTAACCTTGCGTGGCGAACGTATGTGGGATTTTCTTGAGCGTTTAATTAACATCGCTCTTCCACGTGTACGTGACTTCCGTGGTGTTAGCGCTAAGTCTTTTGACGGTCGCGGTAACTACAGCATGGGCGTTCGCGAGCAAATCATCTTCCCGGAAATCGACTTTGATAAAGTTGATCGAGTACGCGGTCTAGACATCACTATTACGACGTCTGCTGGTACTGATGAGGAAGGCCGTGCTCTGCTGGCTGCCTTTAACTTCCCATTCCGTAAGTAAGGTGAAGGGTTACTGTTATGGCTAAAAATTCAATGAAAGCACGTGAAGCAAAACGTGCGAAGCTAGTAGCTAAGTTCGCTGAAAAGCGTGCAGCGCTAAAAGCTATCATCAGCGATGTAAACGCATCTGAAGAAGATCGTTGGAACGCGGTTCTTACACTGCAATCTCTTCCACGTGATTCAAGTGCATCACGTCAGCGCAACCGTTGCAACCAAACTGGTCGTCCACACGGTTACCTACGTAAGTTCGGTCTAAGCCGTATTAAGGTTCGTGAAGCTTGCATGAAAGGCGAGATTCCGGGTCTTCGTAAGGCTAGCTGGTAATTGCCACTTAATCATTTGGAGTAAATCATATGAGCATGCAAGATCCGATTTCGGATATGCTGACCCGCGTTCGTAACGGTCAGGCAGCAAACAAAGTTGCTGTAAAAATGCCTTCTTCAAAGCTTAAAGTTGCAATTGCTGCACTACTAAAAGCTGAAGGTTACATCGTTGACTTCGCTGTTGAAGGCGAAGCAAAACCTGAGCTAGAAGTTACACTTAAGTACTTCCAAGCTAAACCAGTAATCGAGCAACTTAAACGTGTTTCTCGTCCAGGTCTACGTGTTTACAAGAAGAAAGATGAACTTCCTTCTGTAATGGGTGGTCTTGGTATTGCTATCGTTTCTACTTCCAAGGGTCTTATGTCAGACCGCGCTGCACGTAAAGCAGGTCTTGGTGGTGAAATCATCGCTTACGTAGCTTAATAAGGAGTAGACTATGTCTCGTGTTGCAAAAGCACCTGTCGCTATTCCAGCTGGCGTAGAGGTGAAACTAAACGGCCAAGAAATCACTGTAAAAGGTGCGAAAGGCGAACTAACTCGCGTTCTTAACAACGCAGTTGTAATCGCTCAGGAAGAAAATAACCTGACTTTCGGTCCTAAAGAAGGTGTTGCTAACGCATGGGCTCAAGCAGGTACTGCTCGCGCTCTAGTTAACAACATGGTTGTTGGTGTTACTGAAGGCTTTACTAAGAAGCTAACTCTTAAAGGTGTAGGTTACCGTGCTGCTATCAAAGGCAACGCTGTAGGTCTAACACTAGGCTTCTCACACCCAGTTGAGCACGAGTTGCCAGCGGGTATTAAAGCTGAATGTCCAAGCCAAACTGAAATCGTGATCACTGGTGCTGACAAGCAACTAGTTGGTCAAGTTGCGGCTGACATTCGTTCTTACCGTGAGCCTGAGCCATACAAAGGCAAAGGTGTTCGTTACGCAGATGAAAATGTGCGTACTAAAGAAGCTAAGAAGAAGTAAGGTAACACTATGGATAAGAAAGCATCTCGCATCCGTCGTGCTACACGTGCACGTCGTAAGATTGCAGAACTGGGTGCGACTCGCCTAGTTGTACACCGTACTCCTCGTCACGTGTACGCACAGGTTATCGCGGCTAATGGCTCTGAGGTTATCGCAGCAGCTTCTACTGTAGAAAAAGCGATCCGTGAGCAAGTGAAATACACTGGTAACGTTGATGCAGCTAAGGCAGTGGGTAAAGCTATTGCTGAGCGCGCTCTAGAGAAGGGCGTAACTGCAGTTGCATTTGATCGTTCTGGTTTCCAATACCACGGTCGAGTAGCGGCGCTAGCAGAATCTGCTCGCGAAGCTGGTCTGAAATTCTAAGGTAGGGTTGGAAGATGGCTAAAGAACAACAAGTTCAAGCGAATGATTTGCAAGAAAAGCTAATCGCAGTTAACCGTGTTTCTAAAACGGTTAAAGGTGGTCGAATCATGAGCTTCACTGCACTAACAGTAGTTGGTGACGGTAACGGTCGTGTAGGTTTCGGTTACGGCAAAGCTCGTGAAGTACCTGCAGCGATTCAAAAAGCAATGGAAAAAGCGCGTCGTAACATGACTACGATCGCTCTAAACGAAGGCACTCTTCACCACCCAGTGAAAGGTCGCCATTCGGGCTCTAAAGTTTACATGCAGCCTGCTGCAGAAGGTACTGGTGTTATCGCAGGTGGTGCGATGCGTGCAGTACTAGAAGTTGCTGGTGTACACAACGTACTATCTAAAGCTTACGGTTCTACGAACCCTATCAACATCGTTCGTGCAACGATCGATGCACTAGGTAGCATGAAGTCACCAGAAATGGTTGCTGCTAAACGTGGTCTAACTGTTGAATCTATTTCGGAGTAAGAACACCATGGCAACTATTAAAGTAACTCAAACTAAAAGCTCAATTGGTCGTCTGCCAAAGCACAAAGCTACTTTGCGCGGTCTAGGTCTTCGTAAAATCAACCACACAGTAGAACTTGAAGATACTCCGTGTATTCGCGGTATGATCAACAAGGTTTACTACATGGTTAAAGTTGAGGAGTAATCAGAATGCGTTTGAATACTCTAGCACCGGCTGCTGGCGCGAAAACTTCTGCGAAGCGAGTAGGTCGTGGTATCGGTTCAGGCCTAGGTAAAACTGGTGGCCGTGGTCACAAAGGTCAAAAATCACGTTCTGGCGGCAGTGTTCGTCCAGGTTTCGAAGGCGGTCAGATGCCTCTGAAACAACGTCTACCAAAATTCGGTTTCACTTCTCGTAAGAGCCTAGTGTCTGCTGAAGTTCGTCTAGCTGAGCTAGCGAAAGTTTCTGGTGACGTAGTTGATCTAAACAGTCTTAAAGCTGCTAACATCATCACTAAGAACATCGAATTTGTAAAAGTTGTTCTTTCTGGTGAAATCAACAAAGCAGTGACTGTTAAAGGTCTACGTGTGACTAAAGGCGCTAAAGCTGCAATCGAAGCTGCAGGCGGTAAAATCGAGGAATAATCTCGAGGAACGAGGTACAGATGGCTAAGAAACCAGGACAAGATTTTCGTAGTGCTCAGAGCGGCTTAAGTGAACTAAAGTCGCGCTTGTTATTCGTAATTGGTGCACTTTTAGTATTCCGAGCCGGCTCTTTTGTGCCGATTCCTGGTATTGACGCTGCTGTACTTGCCGATTTGTTCGAACAGCAAAAAGGTACCATCGTTGAAATGTTTAACATGTTCTCCGGTGGTGCTCTTGAGCGTGCATCTATATTAGCATTGGGCATCATGCCGTATATTTCGGCATCTATTGTTGTCCAATTGCTAACTGTAGTTCATCCAGCGTTAGCTGAACTCAAAAAAGAGGGTGAAGCAGGCCGTCGTAAGATAAGCCAATACACACGCTACGGCACGCTTGTACTTGCAACCTTCCAAGCTATAGGTATTGCAACTGGCCTACCAAACATGGTCGACAATCTGGTTGTTATCAACCAAACCATGTTTACGCTAATTGCTACCGTAAGTTTAGTAACCGGTACCATGTTCTTGATGTGGTTAGGTGAACAAATTACAGAGCGCGGAATTGGTAACGGTATTTCGATACTGATTTTTGCAGGTATTGTTGCTGGATTGCCTTCTGCAATCGGTCAAACAATCGAGCAAGCGCGTCAAGGTGAATTGCATGTACTTCTTCTGTTGCTAATCGCGGTATTAGCTTTTGCAGTAATTTACTTCGTTGTTTTCATGGAACGTGGTCAACGCCGAATCGTCGTTAACTATGCGAAACGTCAACAAGGTCGTAAAGTATTTGCTGCGCAAAGCTCGCATTTGCCTCTTAAAATTAACATGGCAGGTGTAATTCCAGCGATTTTTGCATCAAGTATTATCTTGTTCCCAGGAACATTGGCTCAGTGGTTTGGTCAAAACGGTGAGAGCAGCGCGTTCGGTTGGTTAACTGACGTGTCTTTGGCTCTTAGCCCAGGTCAACCGTTGTATGTAATGCTTTATGCAGCAGCAATTATCTTCTTCTGTTTCTTCTACACGGCGTTGGTTTTCAACCCGCGTGAAACAGCAGATAACTTGAAGAAGTCTGGTGCATTCGTACCCGGTATCCGCCCAGGTGAGCAGACAGCGAAATACATTGATAAAGTAATGACACGTTTAACCCTTGCTGGTGCACTGTACATTACCTTTATCTGTCTGATTCCCGAGTTCATGATGGTCGCGTGGAACGTACGTTTCTACTTCGGCGGTACATCGCTACTAATCGTAGTTGTTGTAATTATGGACTTTATGGCACAGGTACAGACTCATCTGATGTCTCAACAGTATGATTCTGTGTTGAAGAAAGCGAATCTGAAAGGCTACGGCCGTTAATCCGGCGGTAGACTCAGTTTCATTTACGGAGTTTAGCAATGAAAGTTCGTGCTTCCGTTAAAAAAATCTGCCGTAACTGTAAAGTAATCAAGCGTAACGGTGTCGTTCGCGTGATTTGCAGTGAGCCAAAGCACAAACAGCGCCAAGGCTAATTAGCAGAAATTTTTACTTGAAAATGAAGGTTGGGTCGAGTATATTCCTCGGCCTACCTTTTGCGTGCAAAAGAAGTAGTATTCCGCAGCGTATCCATAACGGGCTTTGCTGCGGCTAATTCTTTTATAGAAACACTTAGGAGTGAATAATGGCCCGTATAGCAGGCATTAACATTCCTGATCAGAAACATGCAGTAATCGCTCTAACAGCGATCTACGGCATCGGTAAAACTCGCTCTCAAGCTATCCTAGCTGAAGTGGGTATTGCTGAAAATGTTAAGATCAGTGAACTAACTGAAGAGCAGATCGATCAACTGCGTGATGGTGTAGCTAAGTACACTGTAGAAGGTGATCTACGTCGTGAAGTATCTATGAACATCAAGCGTCTTATGGACCTTGGCTGTTACCGTGGTCTTCGTCATCGTCGCAGTCTACCACTACGTGGACAGCGTACTAAAACCAACGCTCGCACCCGCAAGGGTCCGCGTAAGCCGATCAAGAAATAATCGGGAAGGTAGAGTACAATGGCTAAACAACCAACTCGCGCTCGTAAGCGCGTACGCAAGCAAGTTGCAGATGGCGTTGCGCACATCCATGCTTCTTTCAATAACACAATCGTAACCATTACTGACCGTCAAGGTAACGCTCTTGCATGGGCTACTGCAGGTGGTTCTGGTTTCCGTGGTTCTCGTAAGTCTACTCCGTTCGCTGCACAGGTTGCTGCTGAGCGTTGTGCTGAAATGGCTAAAGAATACGGCCTAAAGAACTTGGAAGTTATGGTTAAGGGTCCTGGTCCAGGTCGCGAATCTACTGTTCGTGCACTAAACGCCGCTGGTTTCCGCATCACAAACATCGTTGATGCTACACCAATCCCTCATAACGGTTGTCGTCCACCTAAGAAACGTCGCGTATAACGTTTCTAGGACAATTGGAGAAGAATCATGGCAAGATATTTGGGTCCTAAGCTGAAGCTTAGCCGTCGTGAAGGCACTGACTTATTCCTTAAGTCTGGTGTTCGCGCGATCGATACCAAGTGTAAAATTGATAACGCACCAGGTGTACACGGCGCTCGTCGCGGTCGTCTATCTGAGTATGGCGTTCAGCTTCGTGAGAAGCAAAAAGTACGTCGTATGTACGGCGTTCTAGAAAAACAATTCCGTAACTACTACAAAGAAGCTGCTCGCCTAAAAGGCAACACTGGTGAAAACCTACTTCAGCTTCTTGAAGGTCGTCTTGATAACGTAGTTTACCGCATGGGCTTTGGCGCAACTCGCGCAGAAGCACGTCAGCTAGTTAGCCACAAAGCTATCCTAGTAAACGGTAAAGTTGTAAACGTTCCTTCTTTCAAAGTAGCGGCTAATGACGTTGTTTCTATTCGCGAGAAAGCTAAACAGCAAGCTCGTATCAAAGCAGCTCTAGAAGTTGCTGAACAACGTGAAAAACCAACTTGGATTGAAGTAGATGGTGGCAAGATGGAAGGTACATTCAAGCGTATGCCTGAGCGTTCTGATCTATCAGCTGACATCAACGAACAATTGATCGTCGAGCTTTACTCTAAGTAAGGTTTAAACTAAAGAGAGGACACAATGCAGGGTTCTGTAACAGAATTTCTTAAGCCACGTCTAGTTGACATCGAACAAATCAGCTCGACTCACGCAAAAGTAACTCTTGAGCCATTAGAGCGTGGCTTTGGTCATACTCTGGGTAATGCACTTCGCCGCATCCTTCTATCTTCTATGCCAGGTTGTGCTGTAACAGAAGTAGAAATTGAAGGCGTACTTCATGAGTACAGCACGAAAGAAGGCGTTCAAGAAGATATTCTTGAAATTCTTCTAAACCTTAAAGGTTTGGCTGTGCGCGTTGCCGAAGGCAAAGATGAAGTGTTCATTACTTTGAACAAATCAGGCTCGGGCCCTGTGGTTGCAGGTGACATCACCCATGATGGTGATGTAGAGATCGCTAACCCTGAACACGTAATTTGTCACCTAACGGATGACAACGCTGAGATCGCAATGCGTATCAAAGTTGAACGTGGTCGTGGTTATGTTCCAGCTTCTGCGCGTATCCATAACGAAGAAGACGAGCGTCCTATCGGTCGCCTACTAGTAGATGCTACTTACAGCCCAGTAGACAAAATTGCCTACGCTGTAGAAGCAGCTCGTGTAGAACAGCGTACTGATCTAGACAAGCTTGTTATCGATATGGAAACAAACGGTACTCTAGAACCTGAGGAAGCAATCCGTCGTGCAGCTACAATCCTAGCTGAACAATTGGATGCATTCGTAGATCTTCGTGATGTACGAGTTCCTGAGGAGAAGGAAGAGAAGCCAGAATTCGATCCGATCCTACTGCGTCCTGTAGACGATCTTGAACTAACAGTTCGCTCTGCTAACTGTTTGAAAGCAGAAGCGATTCACTACATCGGTGATCTAGTACAACGTACTGAGGTTGAGCTACTTAAAACGCCTAACCTTGGTAAAAAATCTCTTACTGAGATTAAAGACGTACTTGCGTCACGTGGTCTGTCTCTGGGCATGCGCCTAGAAAACTGGCCACCTGCATCAATCGCTGAAGATTAATCGATACTAGTTAGAAGGATTAGGTCATGCGCCATCGTAAGAGTGGTCGTCAACTCAACCGCAACAGCTCACATCGCAAAGCGATGTTCAGCAACATGGCTAGCTCTCTAGTACGTCATGAAGTTATCAAGACTACTTTGCCAAAAGCAAAAGAGCTACGTCGCGTAGTTGAGCCTTTGATTACACTAGCTAAGACTGACAGTGTTGCTAACCGTCGTCTAGCATTTGCACGTACTCGTGACAACGAAGTAGTTGCAAAACTATTTAACGAACTAGGTCCACGTTTTGCTGCTCGTCAGGGCGGTTACACTCGTATCCTAAAAGCTGGCTTCCGTGCTGGTGATAAAGCTCCAATGGCTTACATTGAGCTTGTAGATCGCCCAGCTGCTGAAGAAGCTGCTGAGTAATCAGTTCGTAAGAACGAGAAAGCCGAGCATTAGCTCGGCTTTTTTGTATCTGTAATTCAGTAAACCTTTATATCCAGCCTGCATTTATTTCAACCCATGCAGACTGGCAATTTAAAAAGTGATTATCACTTGTGCTTATTTACTAGTATTCCACAACCCGCCCAACGAACTTAGAAGCCCTTCGCTAGCGCCTTGCTTGTTCAAGTAATCCAAGATGACTGGAGCAAACTGACTGATCATAGATGGGTCTAAACCTAACGTATCGAATGCACTTTTTACTGCACTGATATTCTCAATATTTCCTAGTAAGCTTTGTGCTCCTTGCAAGTTTGAAAGTCCAGGAATCAAAGACTGTAATTCACTACTATTTTCTTGCGAAAGCTGGCTTTGAGCCAAAGCGAGTAGCGCACCACTGCCTCCGGCTGCTTGCTCAGTGGATACTGGTAATTGGCTAGTTAGCATGTCTGTTAATGGAGATGACTCGGTGTTCAAGCTGCTGCCGACCATGTCCATCAGGCCACTTTCTTTACTTTTTTGAGTGACTGAATCTAAGAATGCGTGCGCACTACCAATGTTGATTGATAGGAGTGCTAGAGTTAGGAGTGTTTTACGCATAGTACCTCCAAAGGTTGAGCGTTTTTTAAAAGTGATTTTATTTTTAAAGGCTATCAGAGTGAAAGGTTCAGAGGTGAGAAAGTCTATTCAGTTTAGACAAAAAAAACGGCGCTAGTGCGCCGTTTTATTTAATCATAATTGAAAATGGTTTCAATTAGATAATATCTAATAGTTCTACTTCGAAAACTAAAGCTGCAAATGGAGGGATAGCCGCACCAGCGCCACGCTCACCGTACGCAAGATCTTGTGGTACGTATAGCTTCCACTTAGAGCCAACAGGCATTAGTTGTAGTGCCTCTACCCAACCTTTGATTACACCTGTAACAGGGAATTCAGCAGGTTGACCGCGAGATACAGAGCTATCGAATACAGTACCGTCAGTTAGCTCACCGTGGTAGTGAACGCGAACTGAGCTTTCTGCTGTAGGAACTGCACCAGTACCTTCAGAAATGATTTCGTACTGAAGACCAGAGTCTAGAACGTTAACTTCAGGTCGTAGAGCGTTGTCTTTTAGGAACGCTTCGCCTTCTGCTGCCGCAATTTTTGCTGCTTCTTGGCGAGCTGTTTCTGCACGAGTGTGAAGTTCTTGTAGTGCTTTGTTGATTTCATCAATTTCGATTGATGGCATGTCACCAGTTAGTGCTGTTGCAATACCTGCTGCGATAGCATCAACGCTAAGACCTTCAAGACCAGAGCCTGCAAGTTGCTGACCCATTTGCAGACCAATGCCGTAGCTTGCTTTTTGTTCTGCAGTTTCAAATTTAATTTCAGACATGAATGTCGCTCTTATTAGGAGTGATAAAAGTAACAGGATATCAGTTTCGAGCTTAGGTTTAAATGATTGCGACTGAATGCTTAATTGAGGCGGCCAGGTTGTGACTTATCTCTTACTCCAAGTGAAATTTCTGCTAATTTAATCCCAATTCCATTTTAGTTTGGTGAAAAACATATACTCTCCGCGTCGGTATTTTTATACTGGCCGTAGAAGTATTAAGGGACTCATTACAATGAATCGTCGCAGAAAGAAAAAGCAGCAAGTCGACTATGTCGAATTGGTTAAACAAAAATTCGCTGCTATCGACTGGAAGCAGCCGTTCAACAAAGAGCAATGGTTGGAGCGTATACTGCCTGTTAAGCAGTTTTGGTTGCGTCT
The DNA here is from genome assembly GCF_021728075.1 of Vibrio sp. D54. Taxonomy (NCBI): domain Bacteria; kingdom Pseudomonadati; phylum Pseudomonadota; class Gammaproteobacteria; order Vibrionales; family Vibrionaceae; genus Vibrio; species Vibrio sp. D54. Next base: position 252,097 of record NZ_JAKKCS010000005.1, read on the forward strand.
GCCTAAATTTCATCAGCGTGCTTTGATGGTCTTGGTGCCATTGATTCTGGTACTCCTTGTTATTCCTTTGCCGAATAAAACAGACCAGCCAGTTGAGCAGACTGAGGTCGATCATCAACGCGTAGCGATTGAGCTGAACGCGCAGAGTTTAAGCCAGCAGAGAACCTCTCAGAACTCTGGACCGAAATCTGAAGACTGGAAAGAGTACACGGTTAAAAATGGTGATACATTAGCGCAGGTTTTCAGAAGTAATCAGCTCTCTATGGCGGATCTTAGCGCTCTGGTCAAAATAGAAGGCAGTGATAAGCCGCTAAGCCAAATAAAGCAGGGACAGTTGATTCGCTTTAAGCTTAGTGACGAAGGTGAGTTAGATATGCTACAGCTGGAAAAAAGCGGGCGGTCCGTTATGTTTTTCCGTTTATCGGATGGGACCTTTGGACGTAACAAGTAAACGCTTCAAATGAAAAGACGCGAAGATATCGCGTCTTTTTAGTCAGTTTTTCATAGCGATTAGTTTTCATAGTAACCAATCGAGTTGAAGCTTATAGCGCTACGGATTCTTTCCGCATATCCACATGAGGGATACCATCTTCAAGATAGCACTCTGAGATAACCTTGAATCCATGACTAGCATAAAACTGGATGAGGTGTTCTTGAGCACCTATATCTATTGTTTGTCCTGGCCATAATGTTTCGCATTGTGCCAAGGCCTTGTCCAATAACTTATGACCTAAGCCACCGCCTCGCGCGGTCTGCTTTGTCACCACTCGACCAATACTCACATTGTCATACGTGGTGCCTGCGGGCAGTAATCGTGCGCAAGCAACCAGTTCATCACCGTGATAGCCTATTAGATGATAAACGCCTTCGAGTGTGTCCTTACCATCCAGTTCAGGATAAGGGCAGGTTTGTTCAACAACGAATACATCCACACGCAATTTCATCATTTCATACAGCTGTGTGGTTGTTAGCTGAGCAAAGGGCAAAGTAATCCAAGTGAGCATGTTGTTATCCGTAATGAGAATAGAGTGACTGACTTTACTTTGTTTTGAGCTCATACTCATTAACAAAGGTTAATTAGCACTGGTTTTCCCACCAAATCTGGTGATAATGTGCCCTCTTTCCATCTCACCTGAGGATATCCCCGTGAGCAAACAAACATTCGATCAAGTTGGGCTGAACCCAGCGTTACTCGCCACACTTGATTCCCTGAACTATACCCACATGACGCCAATTCAAGCTTTGAGCTTGCCTGCAATCCTAAAACATCGTGATGTCATCGGGCAGGGTAAAACGGGCTCAGGTAAAACCGCTGCATTTGGTTTAGGGGTTTTATCGAACCTCAACGTCAAACGCTTTCGTGTCCAGTCATTAGTATTGTGTCCAACACGTGAGCTTGCAGACCAAGTAGCGAAGGAAATTCGTACTTTAGGTCGCGGCATTCATAATATTAAAGTGCTTACTCTCTGCGGTGGGATGCCTATGGGGCCACAAATTGGTTCGTTAGAGCATGGTGCGCATATCCTAGTTGGTACTCCTGGTCGTATTTTGGATCACCTTGAAAAAGGCCGAATTGATCTTAGCGAACTGAATACCTTGGTGCTAGATGAAGCTGATCGCATGTTGGACATGGGTTTCCAAGACGCATTAGATGCAATCATCGATGCAGCGCCAAAGCAGCGTCAAACTCTACTTTTCAGTGCTACTTTTCCAGAAAAAATTGAGCAAATTGCGCAGCGTATAATGCAGACACCGGAAGTGATTAAGGTGGAATCGACGCATGATACCTCAAGCATTGCGCAGTACTTCTATAAAGTTGAAGGCTCGGAAGCACGTGATGAAGCATTGGCGAATTTGCTGCTGACTCACCAGCCAGAGTCCGCGGTGGTTTTTTGTAATACCAAAAAAGAAGTGCAAAGTGTCGCAGATGAGTTGCATCACAAAGGATTCAGCGTTATCGATATCCATGGGGACTTAGAGCAGCGTGAACGCGACCAAGCATTGGTGCAGTTTGCTAACAAGAGTGTGTCTATCCTTGTTGCAACAGACGTTGCAGCGCGTGGTTTGGACGTTGATAATCTTGATGCTGTCTTTAACTTTGAGCTATCGCGCGATCCTGAGGTTCATGTGCACCGTATTGGTCGTACAGGTCGTGCGGGTAGTAAAGGTTTAGCGTTCAGCTTTTTTGGTGAGAAAGACGGTTTACGTGTAGCTCGTATTGAAGAATACCTAGAGATGGACGTGGTACCAGCAACATTGCCTGCCAAATCAAATCAGCAGCCATACCAAGCGAAGATGGTTACGATTAACATTGATGGCGGTAAGAAACAGAAAGTACGACCGGGTGATATTTTAGGTTGTTTGACAGGAAAAAATGGTATTCCAGGCTCTCAAGTCGGAAAGATTCACCTGTTCCCTGTACGCGCTTATGTTGCCGTCGAAAAGTCTGTGGCTAAAAAGGCTCTACAGACCATTAGTAACGGCAAGATGAAAGGGCGCCAATTCCGGGCGCGAATTCTTAAATAGCTCAAATAGCAGAGAAAAAGCTCTTCGTTTGAAGAGCTTTTTTCTTTTTTGAGTTTATTTGAGAGTGTGATCTTTGGTTAAGCGCGCTTTGATTCGGCTCAAACTGATTGGCGTAATGCCCAGGTAGGCCGCAATTTGACTATCGGTAATACGTTGCTTTAAATCTGGGTAATGAGCGCAAAATAATTGATATCGTTCTTCTGGAGAGTAGAGCAACATAAAGCGTTCTTTGTTCTCTTTATTAATCAGTTGGTTTTCGAGTAGCTTTAAGTAAATGGCGTGCTTTTCTGCTCGCCAGTGATGCAACGTTTCAATTGGCAAGCAAAATAGCTGACAAGCGCTCAGCGTTTCCAATAAGTAAGGCGAAGGTTGGTCCTTTATTATGCTCTCAAACCCGATAACCCAGTCCTTCTCCCAATAAAATTCTTTACTGAATTCTTTGCCGTGCTCAGTAAGATAGCTTGCGTGGCATAACCCCTCAATGATGAAGTAAAGGTGTGAGCTAAACTCCCCTTGGTGATTAAGAATGTGGCGTGTAGGCAGTTCGAGCAACTCACCATTTTCAATAAGTTGGTTTGCTTCTGTCTCTAAAAAGCCATGTTTGACTAAGTCTGAAAAAAGATCGCTGTGCATGTGATAACTCAGAAACGGTTTTCTTTATTTTAACGGGTTTTATTGATAACAAAAAAGCGGCTCATGAGAGCCGCTTAGTGTTGTTGTCAAATCAACCTTATTTATTCAGATCGATTTGATAAATTGCGAAACCAATGTCGTCTGTTGACACGCGTTTCATTGGGTATTGTCCTTTCTCTTTGATGAACTGCGCCGCTTTATCGCTAGGGGAGGTTTCGAAACGAATATCTAGCTTGTTATCGGACTTAATCGGTGCGAAAGACCAGTTGTTGTCAGCGCTTGGTGTCACTTCTCCTTTTTCTTCACTCACGCGAGAAATATAAGTGGCGACGACAGAGCGGTTTTCATCTGGTGCGTCAAATGCAATGAAATCTGGGCCTGTACCAGGGAAAGTATTGCTATAAGCACGGTAGTTATTGGTTGCGATGATGAAATCTTGCTTCGGATTGACAGGCTTACCATTGAACGTCAGGTTCACAATACGCTGAGAATCTGGATTAATCACTTTACAATCCGCATCGTACTTCGGCGGTTGGGTAACGTCGATTTGGTAGTTAACCCCGTCAATAACATCGAAGTTGTAAGTACGGAAATTATCCCAGTCAATCAAAGATTGCGGTTTAGGATTGTTGATGTCGATGTGGTTGAATTGACCCGCACTGCACTCTAGCCATTCGCGAACTTCTTTACCTTTCACTTTCATCGCAACCAAGGTGTTTGGGTATAAGTAAAGATCGGCCGCATTACGGAAGGTGAGCTGACCGGATTCTACTTCTGTAAAGTTATTCGGATCGTTCTTACGACCGCCGACTTTAAATGGTGCTGCCGCACTCAGTACTGGAATGTCAGAAAGGTCTGGGTCGCCTTGAATAAAGCGTTCTACGTAGTCTTTCTGAGCAAGGTTAACGATTTGAATGGTGGGGTCGTCCTGCACTAATGCCAAGAAGCTGTACATGACATCATTTGCTTTGCCGATTGGTTGGTTTACAAATTCACGAGTGCCTTTGTGATCTTCTTCTAACGCTTTCACAATATCTTCATCGGCTTTAGCTAATGACTTCTTATTTACTTTATCGAAGATAGGGCGTGCTTCTGCTTGGCCTTCGACGACTTGCCATCTGCCGTCTTTCTCTTTCAGCATCAAATCCATCACACCTACGTGACTTCCCCAGCGGCCCGGCATCACGGACGTTACACCATTGATGGTCCCTTTATCTATATCAACACCAGGTAGGTTTGCGAAGTCTTTCCCTGGAAAGACGGCGTGAGAGTGGCCAAAAGCAATTGCATCAATACCTTCAACTTCTGTGAGGTAGTAAACAGAGTTTTCAGCACCTAGCTTGTATGGATCAGTAGAAATGCCCGAGTGTGGAATCCCCACAATCACGTCTGCGCCTTCTTTCTTCATTTGAGGAATCAGTTTCTCTGCTGTTTCCTTAATGTCTTTAGCAAAGACTTTGCCTTCTAAGTTCTTCTTATCCCACACCATAATTTGTGGTGGTACAAAGCCGATGTAACCCACTTTTATTTGATGCGCTTCGCCGTTTGTGTCTTTAAAAGTGTGAGTTTTGATGAGGTAAGGCTTGAAGTAATGCTCACCGGTTTGTTTATCAAATACGTTTGCGTTGATGTAAGGGAAGTTTGCCCCCTTCAACGTCTTTTGTAGAAAATCTAAGCCATAGTTGAACTCATGATTGCCAATGTTGCCCACATCGTAGTCTAGCTGGTTCATCGCTTTGTAGACTGGGTGCACGTCGCCGGGATTAATCCCCTTTGCTGCCATGTAATCGCCCATTGGGCTGCCCTGAATTAAATCACCGTTATCTACTAGTACCGTGTTTTCTGCCTCGGACTTAGCTTGTTTCACTATTGTCGCTGCGCGACTTAAACCGATTTGCTGTGATGGTTGGTCTTTGTAGTAATCGTAATCCATCACGTTGGTGTGAATGTCGGTGGTTTCGATAATACGAAGCTTGATGGTATCGGCCATTACTGGGCCAGCAAGCGTTAGCATGCCACTTAATACTGCGAGGGAAATAGGATGAACTGCCACTTTCATTTGGTGCTCCAATTCAATGATAAGGGGAAATCGTACTGCGTAATGTATCAAACACAGATGCAACTCGATGATAAAGATACAGAAAACTGTGAACATTAATCAGTTTACTGAACCTTATTCATATTAACCGCCGACTTTTTCACGCTTTTGAATGAGACCAAACAAAAACTTCTTAGCAGATTTTTGAATAAAAAATGAAATTTTAGAATTTCAGGTAATATAAACGCCCCGCCATAATGCTTGCATAACGATATCAATGGACGATGAGCAAGCACATGGCAACGAACGATTCAGTCACTTCTTTTCCTAAACCAAAGCCCCGGTTAGTTTCTGACAACCCAGTCGCTGGTGTTACTCGTTTTGCAAAGCAATCGCTACAGCCTGGTGAAGTCGCCTTAGTAGGTGCAGGACCAGGCGATCCTGAACTTCTGACGGTGAAAGCACTGAACTGCTTGCAGCAAGCTGACGTGGTTTTGTACGACTACTTGGTGTCTGAAGAAATCATGGCATTGATTCCAAGCGATACGATTTTGGTGTGCGTTGGGAAGCGAGCTGGGCATCACAGTGTGCCGCAGGAGAAGACGAATCAGCTTTTGGTGGATTTTGCCAAGCAGGGCTACAAAGTAGTGCGCATTAAAGGTGGTGATCCGTTTGTATTTGGTCGTGGTGGTGAAGAGTTAGAAGTGCTTGCTGATGCCGGCGTTCGTTTTCAAGTTGTCCCTGGCATTACCGCAGCAGCTGGCGCAACCGCTTATGCTGGTATTCCACTGACTCATCGTGATTATGCGCAATCGGCCATCTTTGTGACTGGCCACTTGAAAGAAGAAAGTGATGAGATGGATTGGTCCACGTTGGCGCGTGGGAATCAGACTTTAGTGATCTACATGGGGCTGATGAAATCACACTATATTCAGAATCAACTCATTAAGCATGGTCGTTCAGCGTCGACTCCGATTGCCATTATTGAGCGTGGCACGCAGATTCAACAAAAAGTATTTACGGGAGAACTCTCCCAACTCTCTGATTTATCGAAGGAAGCACAGTCGCCATCTTTGATTGTTGTCGGAGAGGTAGTGCGACTGTCTCAAAAGTTAGACTGGTTTTTGTCTAGTACTGAATTCAACAAAAGTGCTATTGCCAACTCCATATAATTTCAGACCAAAGATTAGAGACGTAATGCGCCTTCAAGCTTAAAAAGGAAATACAAAACATGGACCAACAACGTTTAACTCACCTTAAACAACTCGAAGCGGAGAGTATCCACATCATCCGTGAAGTTGCGGCTGAGTTTGATAACCCAGTCATGATGTATTCGATTGGTAAAGACTCATCAGTGATGCTGCACCTAGCGCGTAAAGCTTTTTACCCAGGTAAGATTCCATTTCCATTGCTGCATGTCGACACCGATTGGAAGTTCCGCGAGATGATTGAATTTCGTGATCGCACCGCGGCCAAATACGGTTTTGAGCTTTTGGTACATAAGAATCCAGAAGGTCTAGCCATGGGCTGTAGTCCGTTTGTTCATGGTTCTTCTAAGCACACTGACATCATGAAGACTCAAGGCTTAAAACAAGCGCTGAACAAGTACGGTTTTGATGCGGCCTTTGGTGGCGCGCGCCGCGACGAAGAGAAATCACGGGCGAAAGAGCGCGTGTATTCATTCCGCGATAAGAACCATACATGGGACCCTAAAAACCAACGTCCTGAGCTATGGAAGACGTACAACGGTCAGGTTAATAAGGGTGAGAGCATTCGTGTATTCCCGCTGTCTAACTGGACTGAGCTTGATATCTGGCAATACATCTATTTAGAAAACATCGAGATCGTGCCGCTTTACCTCGCGGACAAACGCCCAGTTGTTGAACGCGATGGCATGCTGATCATGGTTGATGATGATCGTATGGAGCTTCAACCGGGTGAAGTGATTGAAGAGAAGAGTGTGCGCTTCCGTACCCTTGGTTGTTATCCATTGACTGGGGCCATCGAGTCTGAAGCAAACACTTTAACTGGCATTATCGAAGAGATGCTGGTGGCAACGTCGAGTGAGCGCCAAGGCCGAGCGATCGACCACGATCAGTCAGGATCGATGGAGCTTAAGAAACGTCAAGGTTACTTCTAAGGATCTAAGGAAAGATAATGAACAGTGCAGTTGAAGCTCAATTAGCCGAGCTTGGTATCGAAGGCTATTTAACACAACACCAGTACAAGTCGTTACTTAGATTCTTGACTTGTGGCTCGGTGGATGACGGTAAAAGTACATTAATCGGTCGCTTACTCCATGACTCAAAACAAATTTATGAAGATCAGCTAGCGGCAGTGCACTCAGACAGCCAACGTGTGGGTACCACGGGTGAAAAGCCTGACCTTGCGTTGTTGGTCGATGGCTTACAAGCTGAGCGCGAGCAGGGGATCACGATTGATGTGGCTTACCGCTATTTCTCGACGCAGAAACGTAAATTCATCATTGCAGATACTCCTGGACACGAGCAGTACACACGTAACATGGCTACAGGTGCATCGACATGTGACTTAGCTGTGATTCTGGTTGATGCACGTAAGGGCATTCTCGATCAAACTCGTCGTCACTCTTTCATTTCCAACCTGTTGGGTTTGAAGCACTTTGTTGTGGCGATCAACAAGATGGACTTAGTGGATTACTCCCAAGAGCGCTTTGAAGAGATCCGCGACGAGTATTTGAAGTTCTCTGAGAATCTGACAGGGGATATTGATATTCAAATCATCCCGATCTCAGCGCTTGAAGGGGACAATGTGGTGGATAAAGGCCAAAACCTGACTTGGTTTAAAGGCCCATCATTGCTTGAGCTTCTTGAAACGGTCGATGTGGATCAAGAAAAAGGCGCGGGTGAATTCCGCTTCCCTGTGCAATACGTTAATCGCCCTAACCTAGATTTCCGTGGTTTTGCGGGGACCATTTCTTCTGGCTCGATCAAAGTCGGTGATGCAATTAAAGCATTGCCATCGGGTAAAACGTCAACTGTGGCACGTATTGTGACCTTTGATGGTGATATCGAAGAAGCTCGTGCCGGATTAGCTGTCACTCTGACGCTAAGCGATGAGATCGATATTAGCCGTGGCGACTTAATTGTTCTAGATAATGCTCAAGTGGAAACCACAAACCATTTGCTTGCCGATGTGGTGTGGATGACAGAGCAACCCCTGCAACCGGGTCGTGACTATGACATCAAAATCGCAGGTAAGAAAACCGTAGGTCATGTTGAAGCGATTCGTCATCAATATGACATTAATAATCTCTCGACTCATAGCTCGGCAGAGCTGCCATTGAATGGTATTGGTTTGTGTGAATGGTCTCTTAATGAGTCAGTCGCGCTGGACAATTATCAAGACTGTGCAGATACCGGTGGCTTTATCATTATCGATCGTCTGACAAACGTGACGGTTGGTGCCGGCATGGTTAAAGAGAGCCTCGCCGTGGTTGAGCGCGATTTGACGGACATCTCTGCGTTTGAAGTTGAGCTTAATGCGCTTGTCCGTAAACACTTCCCACACTGGGAAGCAAAAGACGTCAGCCAGTTTCTGAAAAAGTAACTGGCTTACCCAAGTACGATAATTTCAGGCTCTGTCTGCTGTTGTACTTGGGGCGTCGCTACCTAACTGAATTGCGAAATGTCGTTAGGTATTCTCCTAATACCAGAATGCTTCGGTGGAGCCCAAGAAAACCGAGCATTCTGATGTTCTTTTCGCTTGCGCTGATTTTTGTCTGTTTACTCGTTTGTCGGTGTTTCATGGATAAATGAGTCGTTGTTGTGCCCTTTGGGGCTATTTGGTAAGGAAAGGCTATGTGGGAACAAGGGTTTGTGTTAGCGATTTTGCTTGGCATTATCACTTGCTTGCTTGTCACGAAAATTAAGCCTAGTTACGTCTTTGCGGGTGCCGCTTTTATTGCATTCATGGCAGGGATGATGGATTCAGCCACTATCGCATCCAATTTTACCAACTCTTCATTGTTAACCCTGGTTTTATTGATTCTTGCATCCTGTGCTCTAGAAAAAACACTGCTGATCAGTTGGGTGAGCCGAAGTATCTCTGAGGGTCAGTTAGGCAGCGTGATTGCTAAGCTCGGTGTGTCGACCGCCTTGCTTTCTTCATTTACGAATAATACCGCTGTGGTTGTCTCATTGATTGGGGCGATTAAGCGTAATCAGCAGCATGCACCTTCGAAATTACTTATTCCCTTGTCTTACGCCGCCATTTTTGGTGGCACGTTAACTTTGATTGGTACGTCGACTAACTTAATCATCAACAGCTTTGTCGAAGACGCAGGCTTACCGAGCCTGAGCTTTTTTACACCTACGATGATAGGTTTGGCTGTGCTGGTGGGAGGGATGCTGATTCTTATCCCGCTCAGCTACTTGCTACCGAATTATGATGATCAAAACCAAGAAGATTTACCTTACTTTCTTGAGTCTCGCGTTGAGCCTGGATCACCGCTAGTTGGGCGTACGATCAGCGAGAATAATTTACGTGCGCTGCGCAAACTGTTTCTTGCAGAAGTGGTGCGCGATGGTGTTACTGTTTCTTCTGTGGGACCGGATTTTGTGCTCAATGCAAAAGACCGCCTGTTATTTTGTGGCGATGTTGAGAGCGTCGCGACCCTGCAAGAAATTCCGGGCCTCAAGTTGTTTGGTCAGCAGCACTTAAATGGGCAAAACTTTATCGAAGTTGTGGTGAGCTCGTCGGCGACGTTTTGCTACAAAACCCTCAAAGAGAGCCGATTCCGCGACCGATTCGATGCCGTTGTTGTGGCGATTCGCCGAGGCCACGAACGCCTAGAAGGTGGCTTGGGTAGCATTACCTTAGCGCCTGGGGACACGTTAGTTCTGGTTCCAGGAAAGCGTTTTGAGTCTGAACGCCGAGCTCATCGTAAAGAGTTTGTTTTAGTGCATGACTTGGACTCTAGCGCTCGGCTTGATACGAATAAGTCTTCCATTGTATTACTGGGCTTTGCAGCCGTAATTGGATGCGCTCTATTAGAGTTAGTGCCGATTATTAAAGGTCTAGCTGCGTACCTTATCGCGCTTATTGCGTTTGGTATTGTGCAGATTTCAGAACTGCGCCGCCGTTTTCCGATCGATATCGTCGTGATTGTCGGTTCCGCTTTGTCTATTGCTCAACTGATGATCTCTTCTGGATTGTCAGAAAGAATGGGAGTGATGTTTATTGAAGCGTTTAATGGCTGGGGAGTATTTGGTGCCTTGGTGGCGACTTATATCATGACATTGGTACTCACTGAATTGGTGACAAACAATGCCGCGGCTGCGCTTTCTTTTCCTATCGGCTATAGCATGGCGGTGGGTTATGGCGTGGATCCGATGCCATTCATCATGGCGGTTTTGTTCGGCGCGAGTGCGAGCTTTATCTCTCCCTACGGTTACCAAACTAACCTGCTGGTGTACAGCGTAGGAAATTACAAATTGACCGACTACGTGAGAATTGGAGTGCCAATTTCGATTGTGTACTCTGTATTAGTACTTACTTTGATCCCGGTCTTTTTCCCGTTTTAATTCCGATATTTACAAGGATACGTTATGACTGCCGAAACGACGGTAAAAGATGAAAACATTGTTTGGCACCAGCATTCGGTTGATAAACAGTTTCGTGCTGAATTAAAGAAGCAAAAACCTGCCGTATTGTGGTTCACTGGTTTATCTGGAGCGGGTAAATCAACCGTAGCAGGGGCGTTGGAAAATCGCCTTGCAGCATTGGGTTACCACACCTATTTATTGGATGGTGACAATGTACGACATGGTTTGTGTAGCGATTTAGGTTTTTCTGAACAGGACCGTCGCGAGAACATTCGTCGTATTGGTGAACTGGCGAAGTTGATGGCAGATGCGGGTTTAATTGTTCTGTCGGCGTTTATTTCACCGCATCGTGCAGAGCGGAAGTTAGTACGCGATTTATTGCCAGAAGGCGAGTTTATCGAAGTGTATGTCAATGCATCTCTAGAGGTTTGCGAAGGTCGAGATCCTAAGGGTTTATACCGTAAAGCCCGTGCGGGAGAGATTCCTAATTTCACTGGTATTGATTCGGAATATCAAGCGCCAGAGAACCCTGAAATCGATTTGCCCGCGGGAGAAAAGAGTGTCGATGAGCTGGTGGATTTGTGCTTAATCGATCTTAAACAACGCGGTGTGATCCGATAAAAAAGCATTTAGATCATAGGTGACCTAAAGCTCTTTGAGCAGCTGGAGAAGTATTTGGATCATAGGTGATCAAATGCTTCTCAAGCTGGCTAGACGGTATGATGAACCGTACTTTTAGCTTCACTATGGACACTAAACCTATGATTTAACAGTGCAAGTATTTGATCGTAGTATTCGGCATGTGGTTTGTTTCCGAGTAAGGTACAGAGCTCATTGCCTGTGGGTGTGAATCGGTAATATAAAAGGCGGACACCTTTGCTGTTTACGTTCAGTGATAAGTTTTTACCTTGGTAGGTGAGGAGCAACGGTGTCTCGATACTAATTTCGCCAGATTCAAGTTCGGCACTGTGCAGCAGCCCTAATTCAATTAAGAGCAACAAGCTTGAATACGGCAGTTGAAAACTTCCCATATTTAGGCTGTTAGCGACGTCTCGCTTGCCGAAGCTAAATATGCCTCCTTGCGCTTTGTAACCAATCAGCAGTTTTCTGCTGTGATCCCCTCCAAAACTGCACGCTAAAGAGGCGGCTCTTTGCAGAGTTTGTGCTTCCTTTGGTGACATATCTTTGAGGTTTTTCAACGCTTTCATGGACGTTGAGCCCGGATTGGTCACTTCACGCTTCATCACTTGAGCCCATAGCTTTTGCATCGCGCTGTTATGGATGTCTTGAGCCATCTCAAAAAATCGATGCAACCAATCTTGGTCTGGCTCTCCCGCTGTCTCATCTCGGCATGAACTGTGCGCTAATTTTAAAATCTGTTCTAAGTTTTTTTGTCGCTGTTCTTGGCGTCTTTGCTCTCGCAATTGGGCTCTTTCAAACGCAGATTTGGCTGGCGGTTCGGTTTGCAGTAAGGCGTCAAGACCGTGTATTTGGGCTATGGTTTTTACCTTACTAGCACTGTCTTTTATGTAGCCTTGTTTCTTTTCTTGTTGCGTATTTTTTTTTGTGTCTGACTGATGTTCGATGACAACAGGTTGCTTTGTCGGGTCTGCCATTCGTTTTCCTACCAAGAACTGCGCGGTTCGTACGTTTAAATTTACACCTTATCTGACCAAGCGACCATACAGGAGTTCTCAGTTTTTGAACGAATAGGGCTATTCAAAATGATAATGAGTTGTTAAAATTGTTATCGTTATTTTGGAGGGGCTATGAAGTTCTCAGAAGCAGGTAAACTCAAAAAGCACCTGTCGATAGCGTTTCTTTTGGTTATTTATGTGGGCGTATTAGCGTATTTATCTCGTTATATCGTGTAGCACAAAGCTAAAAAAGGCGCCAGTGTGACGCCTTAGGTGTAGCGAGGCTTATCGACGACTTAAATTACATATCGTCGTAGGCTTCTATTTCTGATCCCTCAATAACGTAAGCCGTTTCTGCTAGTTCGTGGTTTATCGTCTCGGTTTTCATCGTTCCAACCACATATATAACATCCCACAACTCTTGAACAGGCGCGCCTTTCGGAAACTTCACGTAAATGATCTGGTTTGGAGGCGGTGGTGGCACGTGAATACAAGCTCCAAAATATGGCACTAATAAAAACTCGGTGACGGTATCGGCATCACCTTCAAGTGGGATAACAAACCCCGGAATTTTAACTTGGCTTCCGTTCAGTTCTGGTCGAACATTACCAATCTTGGACTGCTGCGCTGCGCCACCACTGTGATCAGATGCAGGCATGCCTATACTGTCGAACAATTTACGCTCTTTTTCTGGAACAAGGTCAATCCAGTCAAGCTTCAATGGTTCTTCGCTGGCCATAACAGGCGCTGTGAATGCGACGACCAGCAAGCAACTTGCGAGTATTTTTTTCCACATTTTATTAAATCCTTATTGTCATTCCGTCACTCAGTGACTGTCGGTAGGCGCGGAGTGCGGGAATGAAACCAATCACAATACCAGCGCATTGTACGAAACCTAATAGCATCCACTCATAAGTAGATAAGATGCTTAAGGTGAGATGTATTCCATAGTGCTGTTGGATGATCGGCTGCGCGATAGCAAGAATGGCATACAGCCCAGTAACGCCAGTAATAATACCAGCAGCAGTAAGCAAGCTAGCTTCACTAATTAAGAGTGAGAAAACATGACGAGGCCTTGCTCCCATGGCACGCAAAATCGCCATTTCACGGCGGCGTTCCTGTAGGCTAGTTAATAGACTGCTTAACATACCTAACAACCCTGCAATCACGACAAAACCAGATACTGCCATTAGGGCTTGCTCTGCAACCGACATCATTCCCCATAACTCATGCAACGCAACGCCGGGCATAATGGTGCTAAGCGGCTCTTTGGGGTAGGTGTTAATTTGTCTTTGCAGGGCGAAAGTTTGAATACGAGATTTCAAACCAACGAGCATAGCGGTAATTTGTTTGGGCTGAAAGTCTCTGTTTTTGAGATCTTGTGCCTTGGGTGTCGGGCCCAAACGCGCACCACTTTCCCACCCAACGTGAATGGCTTCGATGGCTTCCAATGATACATGGACAGTTTTGTCGACTGGTGTTCCTGTAGGAGCAAGGATACCGACAACTTTAAATGGCAGATTGTCATGACGGCTAAAGCCAACGTCGCTAATGCCGTGGGCAATGATGATTTCGCTACCGATATCATAACCAAGTTGTTTAGCGACATCAGAACCTAGTACGGTTTCAAATAAACCATTGAATTCTCTACCCTTGCTGAATGTTAGTGGTTGCTTACTTCCAAACTTGTAATGCTCAAAGTAACTGTGATTGGTTCCCATAACTCGGAAGCCTTTATGCGAGTCGCCAAGCGAGATTGGAATAGCCCAATCGACTGAACGATGATTGGCAAACTCTTGGTAGCTTTTCCAATCGATGTTGTTGGTCGCATTACCAATACGAAACACAGAATAGAGCAATAGGTTCACTTGCCCAGAGCGTCCACCAATAATGAGGTCTGTGCCTGAAATTGTATTGGCGAAGCTATCCTTGGCTTGAGTTCGGATACGCTCGACGCCCAAGAGGAGTACCACTGAAATCGCAACGGTCATGATGGTTAGAATTGCCGTCGCTTTGCGGTTCATCAAGCTCTTCCAGGCGAGCTTTACAACAGCACTCATGATATGGCTCCTAGGCTAGATACTTGATTAATGTCGGGTAGATTGAGCGTGCGATCGAATAAGGGTTCGAGTGTTGGGTCGTGGCTAACGAATACCAGTGTGGCATTGGCTTGATTCGCTTGCTCCATAAGGAGCTCAATAAATGCTTTACGATTGTCATAGTCTAAAGCTGAGGTTGGTTCGTCAGCGATCACTAACTCTGGATGTCCTATCAGAGCTCGAGCCGCAGCCACACGTTGTTGTTGACCAATACTCAATTCAGAGACAGGGCGTGTATGAAGCTCGTTTGGCAAGTGCAGTCGTTCTAGTAGGGCCTGAGCCTGTTCATTTAACGTTTGAGATGAGGCACCTAAATGGGCACGGTCACGTCGTATTTTACTGAACTGACATGGCAATAATACGTTTTCAAGTACGTTAAGGTACGGCAATAAATTGAACTGTTGAAAGATGTAGCCAATATGATTGGCGCGAAAGCGGTCTCTCTGACTGGCACTTAAACTAGCAAGGTCAGTATCGAGTACAGATAGAGAGCCTGAAGTTAATGTGTTAATCCCCGTCAACAAAGCGAGCAAGGTCGATTTACCGCAGCCACTTGGACCTTTGATAAACACATGCTCGCCTTGTGTAATGTGTAATTTAGGGATGTGGATGGTTGCGTTGATTGAACCGGGCCAGAAAAATTGGGCATCCTCTAGCTCGACAACATTTGGTGTGGTTTCAGTCATATTAAATCACCAAAGCTGTGGCGTGTAAGTGGGTACTTACACGCCACTCGTGTTATTTGATTACGATTTGGGTGTTATCTTTGCTTAATTTAATTGCTGATTGCATGGTATCAGTGAATATATTGACGCTGATGGACTCTGTAGTTGGGAATTGGTTGAACCAATCGGTTTGGATTTGGCTAAGCTGATTAACTTGTTCGCAACTGAAGCGATATTGCACCGAAAATTCACCGTGACCGCCATGATCGTGCGCCTCATCATGATCGTCATTGTGGTCATGTTTATCATGATGTTCATTATGATCATGGTGTTCGTGCCCTTCATGATCGTGATGTGCATGGTCATCATGGTCGTGCTCACTATGATCATGTTCCTCATGAGTTTCGCTTAGGTTGTGGCTCACGTAAGCTTCTTCAACATTACAATCAGCTTGTGAGTTAATAGCGAACAATGCGTTGCTGTCTTCGAGTGTAGCGACGGCTTGTTTAAGCGCTTGCTCTTGTTGCGCGTTTTCTGGAGCATGTTCGAAACCCACAACATCAGCTCCAGGAGCTGTGATCTCTACTAACAGATCTTTGCCATCTTGGGCGATATTAAACTCGACGTGACCATGCACATGAGCACCATGCTGGCGGTATTCGTTTGCATTCGCTGCTGTCGATAAAGTGAGGCCAATAGCAAGGGCTAAAACGTGTTTTGATGACATTGTATTTTTCCTAATTTTACTGGCATTAACCAAAGGCGGTATTGCTCAGATTCGAGTTTCACTAAGTTATTGTTCCCTGACACACTAGGTGCGGAAATGAACTCAATAATTTTGAGTGTGGAATAGTTTGGAAATTAAGCAAAATAAGGAGGGGCACGAGCAGCGCCAAGAACTTCTTCGCCGTACACGAGGTGCAAAAAAACATGATGATGCTGGGCGCGCGTAAAAGTCGGTGTAGAGAGGGTAGGTTGTACCTTTGCTATACCGTGCTGAACACCAGAAAATAATTGGCAATGATGATGGGTATGATGGTCGGGCGTCAGATCAACTTGATGAAGTACAACCGCAAAGTTCCAAGCGATCAGCAACGCAACACTGAAAAATAAAGCAGTGCGATACCAATATCTTAGTATTTTTTGCTGGTGGTGGTACATCTGAGCTCCTCTTACCGACTGTTATAATATAACACCCATAATGAATAAAAGTTCACTCTTTTGTTGGCTAGCAGAAAAATTTAACTCAACACATACGTGCCGAAAAATATTGGTAATACTCTCTGATGGAAGTGTCGCACTTATAAAGAGCAGAGTTATCACTGCCCATGCTTCTAATCAAATTCATATAGCTCCTTACAACAGGAACAAGGAGCCATTCAATGAAGCTAGATGTTCTGTTTAATAAGCTCAATGACTTTTGTTATCTCATCTTGCTCAAGTGCGCCCTCTTTGACAAACAGAACTTTGCCCGTTTTGTCTTGAACAATAATGGCCGAACTTTCTTCTTTCAGGTCCCAAGTATTAGCAACTACGCCATTTTCATCAAGAACCATGGATGACCATGGGAACTCTTTTTTGCTGTCTTGAGCTGAAGACTTCACGAAAGAGCCTGTCCCCCAAATTGCATCATCTTGGTTGATGATAGTCGTCGTCTGGTAGCTTTCTTGTGGAAAATTTGCCGCTGTTATTGCCGACATTAAAGGGGCATTCATCTCTTTTGAACTGCTACGGCCTGCGATGGCTTGAATAACACGAACTTTGCCTTGCATATGTTGAGTTGCCCAGGGTTGGTATGCAACGCCTTCGCCTTGTAAAACAATCTCGCCGTAAGCGGCAACATTGACAGGAGGAACGCTTTTTCCTACTGACAAGTTGTGTGCAAAGGTCAAGCTTGGCGTTAAGGCCAGTAGTAGAGGTAGGAGAGTCTTAGTTTTCATATTGTTATATTCCGTACGAGGTTTGGAAGCTTCCAGTATATATCCAGATCTTAGAAATTTGTAGGACCGTTGATAACATTTATTTAACGTATGGAGTGGTGTAATCTTGCGTTATATTTAGAATTTGCTAAAATGATTTCCGTCGCAAATTGCGCATTAAGATTGCAGAGGAAAAATAAGCAATCCGTGTTTTCTCAAAGGAATTGAGGTGAGTTATGCTACGTGAGTTTGCTGTATATCGACCATTACAAGTGGCCCGTTTTGTTAAAACGTTGTTCAAAGGTCAATTTTTTATTGTTGGGGTTGGCTGTTTTCAGTTCGACAATGGCAAAGTGTTACTACCTGACGTCAACGATCATAAAAGGCTCACCATCTTTAAAGAAGTCAACCAAGTGATAGCATCATTATCGGCTTAGTTAGCTTGGTACCCACTTAGATTTAGAAAAGAGCGACCATATCGGTCGCTCTTTTTGTTGCTGGTTAGGTTTATCCTTGGAGGCTTGGTGGGAAGCAAACTCCCGTTCCTCCGATACCACAGTAACCATCAGGGTTTTTCGCCAAATATTGCTGGTGGTAGGTTTCCGCAAAGTAATACGGACCTGCTGGTTGTATTTCGGTGGTGATGTTCGCGCGTTGCTCTTCTTGCAGTGCTTGCTGATACAAGAGTTTCGATTTCTCTGCGCTCTCGAGCTGCTCCGTCGAATAAGTGTAAATTGCAGAACGATATTGAGTACCTAAGTCGTTACCTTGACGCATTCCCTGAGTTGGGTCGTGTTTTTCCCAAAAAACAGCCAGTAGCTTTTCTAATGAGATGACGCGTTCATCGAAAACGACTCGTACGACTTCTGTATGACCCGTTTTACCTGTACAGACCTCTTCATACGTGGGATTGGGTGTGTACCCCCCAGCGTAACCGACCGAAGTAGATACAACGCCGTCGAGTTGCCAAAATACGCGCTCAGCGCCCCAAAAACAGCCCATTCCGAGCAAAATCTGCTGTTGGTGTGACGCCAGAGGCGCCTTTAGGTTAGATTTATTTACAAAATGATGATCGTCAATCTGCATTGGTTGATCTCTACCTGGCAAGGCATCTTCTATACTGATCAATGTTTGTTTGTTGAGCATGGTATTTGTCCTTCAATACGTGTCTTAAATTTGCGAACTTTTTCATTTCGTCTGTATCTGATGCTGTTATGAGATAGACCGCGTTAAAGCTATTAATATTACAGACTTAGAATCTAATTGGCGTTATCATTATTTACGTTTACTTAACCTCATTCAGCCATAAAAGCATGATAAAAAAAGCTCTCCCCACCATCGTTGGCCTGTTTGCCTTTTCTCATGGTGCCTATGCCGATGTTTCTTTGACTTTGAAAGGCATTGATGGCGCTTTAGAAGAGAATGTCAGTGCGTATCTATCATCTATTCCAGAGAAGGATTACTCCACTTCTCTGCGTTTTCAAGCGAGATTAGATCAAAGTATCACTGAAGCGCTTAACGCGCTTGGGTATTATCATGCAAAAATTTCATACTCTATTCCTGAAGCGAATGATGAGTTAATTGTGCTCATCAAGCCGGGCTTGCCAGTGAAAGTGAAAGTCATGGATGTGGCCATCACCGGAGAGGCTAAAGACGATGAAGAGTTTGCAAAACTTATTGAGCGCTCTCCGCTCAAAGTTGGTCAAGTTTTGAATCAAGGCCAATACGACAGCCTTAAGTCAGGCATTCGTAACTTGGCGCTTCAGCGTGGTTACTTCAATGGTGAGTTTACGCTAAGTCGATTAGAGGTTATCCCTGATCTGAACGAAGCTAATGTCCGTTTGCACTACAGCAGTGGAATACGTTTCAATTTTGGCGACGTTTCTTTTATTGGCAACCACATCTGGGAAGACCGTGTCGCATCATTACAACCTTTTAAAGAAGGGGACCCATACAACGTTTCGAAGCTGGGCGAGTTTAATCAGAAGCTATCAAATACGGAGTGGTTTTCCTCAGTTTTTGTTGAGCCTGAATTGGATAGGCTTGATGATGGCCGAGACTTGCCAATTAAAGTGTCTTTATCTCCTGCTTCGAAGAATCAGATTGAGACGGGTATTGGTTACTCAACGGATGTCGGCGTTCGAGGAACGTTGAAGTGGAAGAAACCTTGGGTGAGCTCCCGAGGACACAGTTTCAACACCGCTTTATCCCTATCTAAGCCAGAGCAAACTGTGACTGCTTCTTACAAAATTCCTTTAGAGGATGTCGCTAACGATTATTATCAAGTTCAATATGGGCTTAAAAACCTAGACAACCGTGACACACAGAGTATCGAGTCTAACCTTGCAGTGGAACGTCATTGGTTAGCAGACGGTGGTTGGCATAATACCGTTTATGTTCGTCATTTGTACGAGAGCTTTACGCAAGGTTTACAAGATGATGAATTCAACTTCGTACTTCCAGGTGCGACATTTTCTCGGACTAGGGTTCGAGGGGGCAATATGCCAATGTGGGGAGACAAGCAAAGCATCACTATTGAGTATGGTGATACCGCTATGCTTTCTGAAACTAGAGTGCTCCGCTTAATTGGCTCGACTTCTTGGATTCGTGGTATTGGAGAGAATCATCGTGGTTTGTTCCGCTTAGAAGGTGGTGCGAATATTACCGATGAACTTGAAAAGCTATCACCGTCGCTGCGTTTCTTCGCTGGTGGTGACAATAATATTCGTGGTTACGGCTATGAATCTATTTCACCTGTGGATGAGAGTGGTGCTTTGACGGGTGGTAAATACATTGTTAGCAGTACATTAGAATACCAATATCGTGTTTATGGAAACTGGTGGGCTGCAACGTTTTACGATATTGGTGATGCGTTTAATGAAACACCAGATTGGAAATCAGGTGCTGGTGTTGGTATCCGCTGGGCGTCTCCGGTGGGCCCTGTTAGTTTTGATTTTGCATGGGGGTTGGATGCAAAACCAGAACGAGAGTTTCGTATCCACTTCTCATTGGGGCCTGAGCTATGATCAAAATGATGTTTAAGTGGACCAAATGGCTGTCGCTCAGTTTGATTGGTCTATTGCTGTTGCTCATCATTATTGTCGCGACAGTTTTGTTTACCCACCCAGGCCTCAAATTTGCCTTGTGGGGAGCTGAAAAAGCATTACCACAATTGCAGATTGAAACAGTGCAGGGTTCATTGTTTCCTCGCTTCGAACTGCATAACGTCAGTTTTGTCGATGAGTCTTTGAATATCGACGCCAAAGTCGAGCGTTTAGCATTGGCAGTGAACTTCCGCTGTTTCTTTGACCCTAAGGTCTGTGTCGATGAGTTAAGACTGCAGGGGCTTGACTTTAAGATGCCAGAGCTACCGCCAGCAAGCGAGGAGCAAGAGGAAACACCACCACTGCGTTCTATCAGTACGCCAGTGCCAATTTTTGTTAATAAAGTCAGCTTTAATGACATCAATGTCAATGTGCTGGGCAATCAAATTGATTGGCAAACGTTCTCGACCGCTTTGTCGATGCAAGGTGATCGTTTGGTGATCGCACCTACTGCGTTGAAAGACATTAATGTTGCGCTCGCACCAAGTGAAGCGGCCCCAGAAGCGGTTGTTGAAGAGCCGAAAGAAGCCGATGCTACTCCGCAAGATATTGTGTTACCCGAAGTATGGATTCCGCTGACGGTGGAAGCGCGTCGTCTTGATATTCACAATTTCAAACTGGCGGGTGAAACGCCAGTGATCGTCAATCATCTTGGTTTGGTTGCAAGAGCAGGCGGTGAACGTGTTGATGTCAAAACGTTAGAGCTCGACATGCCAGAAGTGGAAGGCAAGTTGAGCACACAAGTGACGCTTTCTTCTGATTACCCTATCAAAGCGCAACTGGACGCGTTAGTGAAGCAAGCGGATGCGAAGGGACAAAAACTGTCGCTTTCGGTCTCGGGTTCGGTTGGTGATTTGTCACTAAATGCTACGCTTTCTGAGCTTGTACAAGCGGAGATCAAAGGTGATATTCAACCGCTTAAAACGCAGTTGCCGTTTGATGTTTCGATTAAAAATGTTCAAGCGCAATGGCCGCTATTTGGGCAAAGTGATTATCAGGTTTCTGTACCAAGTTTGGCGGCAAAAGGCTCACTTAACGGCTACGAAGTCGCATTAGAAACCAAAGCGTCAGGCAAAGATATTCCCGCCGTTGATGTCGCACTAAACGGCAAAGGTACGTTAGAGCAAATTGACCTCGAAAGCCTTGTAGTGAAAACCCTGGGAGGCGAACTCTCTGGGAAAGTCATGGCCAATTGGGCCGAGCCAATCAACTGGCAAGCTGACTTAAACCTGAAAAACATTCAACCAGGTTTACAATGGAAAGAAGCAGAAGGGGATATCAGCGGTAACCTTTCGACTTCGGGGTCGTTAACAGAACAAGGCGGTTGGCAGGTCAGTTTGCCTAAGTTAGACATTGACGGCATTTTGCGAGGGTATCCGCTGAATGTTGAAGGGCAACTTGAAGCGTCTGATAAGAACGGCAAAGGCGAAGACATCCAACTTACCACTCAGGGTTTAGCGCTTTCTCATGGTCCAAACCAACTCAGTGCAAAGGGTAAGATAGATAAGCAAATTCTGATGGATGTTGAGGTTAACTTCCCTGATTTTGCGAAAAGTGTTCCGGATCTTGCAGGTAAGATGCAAGGTAAAGTCGCACTACGTGGTAGCTTGAAAGAACCAGACATCAATCTTGATCTCGCTTTAAATCAGATTAACTGGCAGCAACAGGCGAACGTAGAAACGATCACCTTAAAGGGCGATGTGAAGCCTCTGCCAGCACCAAAAGCGAATATAAGCCTTATTGCGAACAACATTACCTATGACGACATAATAGTTGATAGCGCTGACCTTGAAGTCTCTGGGGATGAAAAACTGCATCAACTGACGCTCGATGTAGTATCTGACCTGGTGTCGACCAGTTTAGAAATTGAAGGGACATTCCAGCAGAAACCAGAAATGATTTGGGATGGGGCGCTGCGCCGCTTGACGCTGAGCTCGCAACAAGGCCCGTGGGCGTTGCAAAAATCGACCGCGGTGAAGGTCAATATCGACAAACAGATCGCGAACGTTCAAGCGCATTGTTGGTTGCAAGCGGAGTCGAGCGTATGTCTAACCGAAGACATTAGTGTCGGTAAGAGTGGCCAGGCGAAGTTAGCCATCAATGATTTTGATTTTGACCAAATCAAACAATTCCTGCCGCCAGAAACCAAGCTGCAAGGCTCGGTTAATGCACAGGCTTTTGCTAAATGGGCACCAGAGAAAAAGCCTGAAGTAACCTTAAGTGTCAATATGCCAAAAGGCCAAGTTGAACAAGCGCTTGAACAGCCAATTAAAGTCGGTTGGGAAAGCTTCAACTTTAAAGCAGCATTAGCGAAAGACAAGCTTGATGCCGAGTGGCTATTTGATGTGAAAGATAACGGCGACTTGTCTGGTAAGGTTTCTTTACTGAATGTCTCGACTGAAAAGCCCACTATTGATGGTAAGGTTTCACTCTCTACGTTCCACTTGGATTTCTTGGCACCGTTGATTGGTGAGTACAGCTTGTTTAAAGCAAACATGAATACTGACCTAGCGATATCAGGTGACGTCATGCATCCGAAGGTGAATGGTCAGTTCTTGATTGACCAAATGAAGCTACAGGGTGAAGTCACACCGATAGATATAAACTCAGGGCAGGTCGTCATCAACTTTAAAGGCCATCAAGCGGACTTGGATGCCGGAATTTTAACCCCGGATGGTGAGTTGAACGTTACCGGTGATGCCGACTGGCAGGACTTACAGAACTGGCGCACTAAAGCGCGTGTATTTGCTAAAGAGCTCAATGTTGATGTGCCTCCAATGGTAAAAATCAAAGTGGAGCCTGACATGACAATAGATGTGACCCCTCAGCTTGCGAAAATTGAGGGTGATATTAATTTGCCATGGGGCAGAATTGTCGTCGAAGAGCTTCCACCAAGTGCGGTAGGCGTATCGAGTGATACCGTTATTCTCGATAAAAACTTGCAGCCAGTGGACGATGTCGCTGCGATGCCGTTTGATGTGGAAACGAACATCAACATTAAAATTGGTGATGACTTCCAACTTGCCGCTTTTGGCTTAAAAGGTGGGTTGAAAGGGAACCTAAACGTGACACAAAAAGACAAAGGTCCTTTCATCGTTGGTGAAGTGAATGTTGTCGACGGTTCTTATCGTTCGTTTGGTCAGGACTTATTGATTAAAGAAGGTAAGATTCTGATGAATGGTCCACCAGATCAACCTTACTTGTCTATCAAAGCGATTCGTAATCCAGACAATACCCAAGATGATGTCATTGCAGGGGTACAAGTGTCGGGCCCAGCATCTGATCCGAGTATAGAAATTTTCTCAGAGCCCGCGATGAACCAAGCCAATGCACTTTCTTATCTACTTCGTGGTCAAGATATTGATGGTGAAGCCGGTGGTAATGCAATGACGACTACCTTAATTGGTTTAAGCTTGGCGAAGAGTGGGCGTGTGGTTGGTGAAATCGGTGAAGCCTTTGGCGTACAGGATTTACAGCTGGACACTGCTGGTTCGGGCGATGATTCGCAAGTGACGGTGAGTGGTTATATTCTGCCAGGTTTGCAGGTGAAATATGGTGTCGGCATCTTTAACTCTCTAGGTGAGTTCACTGTGCGTTACCGATTGATGCAAGACTTGTATTTAGAAGCGGTATCTGGTGTAGATAGCGCCGTTGACCTACTCTATCAGTTTGAGTTCGATTAAAGTGCTTTAACCTAAGCATACACAGTCATGACTAAGGAGTGGTTATGCAGCATTTGATTTTTGTCTACGGCACGTTACGCAAGGGAGAGTACAACCATCAGTATTTGCGCTCGGCGCAGTTTCTTGGTTTACATGAAACGGATGCTCAATTTGCAATGTATGACTTAGGCCCTTATCCAGCATTGTCTGATGGGCAACGCTCGATTCAAGGTGAGGTGTACCTGATTGACAGTGAAACCTTATCTGAGCTAGATAGGTTAGAAGATGTGCCAGTGGAATATCGCCGAGAGAGCATCGTTACGCCTTTTGGCCAAGCTTGGATCTACTTATATCAAGATACTGAGCAATTAACCGAAGAAATCGCTTCCGGAGATTGGTGTCAAAGGTGTGAGCTATACTGACATTATCAATAGCAACGAGCTAAACACTAAGGAGTCACGATGAAAACATTCGTAATTGGAGCAATGGCGTTGCTTCTTGCTGCATGCGCACAAACAACACTACCGACTTCGAATAATGTGACCGATTGGCAAGTGTTTGGTAAGCAGTCAGCTTTAGATGGATTACGGGAGTTATCTGAGGAGCGAATTGCGAAGCTGGATGATGTTAACCATGTGACGCCAGAACTGATAATGGCTTATCAAGCGGGTTACCAGCAAGGCAAGCAAGAGTATTGCGAGCAAAGTGCTTATATGCTCGGTGTTATCGGGCGGCCGTATTTTGGCATTTGTGATGATGTTGACCCCTTCTTTCAACATGACTACGACGCTGGACGAATGTCTTCAGCAGGCGCACCTATCTAGTTGACACAGGTAAGATGAAAGCAAAAGAGCTGCCCTAGAGCAGCTCTTTTTAATTTTGTATCAGCAGTGATGCTTATTTTTTCTGAGCTCGCTCGTAAGATTCTAGGATTTCAGCTTTGGCGGCAGCAACATCTGCCCAACCATCCACTTTCACCCATTTGCCTGCTTCAAGCTCTTTGTAACGCTCAAAGAATTGCGTGATCTGCGCTTTCAGTAGTTCTGGGATATCGTCCACATCTTGGATGTGCTCGTACTCTTTCGAGATTTTTGAGTGGGGAACCGCAAACACTTTTGCATCTTCACCCGATTCATCTGTCATCTTCAAAACGCCAACAGGACGGCAGCGAATGACTGAACCTGGCATGAGTGGGTATGGTGTTGGTACCAATACGTCGACTGGGTCGCCATCAAGAGACAGGGTATTGTTCACGTAGCCATAGTTGCATGGGTAGAACATTGGTGCAGACATGAAACGGTCGACAAATACAGCACCAGAGTCTTTATCTACTTCGTACTTGATTGGATCTGCATTTGCAGGAATTTCGATAACGACATAGATATCTTCAGGCAGCGACTTGCCTGCTGGTACATGGTTTAAGCTCATTAGAATATTCCTTTTCATTAACGATGAGTCACACAAAAGCGGCTTCATCTGATGATAAATTCGCGTTTCACTTTAGCGACAAAAACGCGGCAGGTAAACACCTGCCGCGTTGGACAAAGGTCTGAAATTATTCTTCGTCGCGGTGCAGTTCAAGGAACTCTTCAACTTTGCGAACCATGTTCTTCGAACCCACAAAGAAAGGTACACGCTGGTGCAACTCAGTAGGCTTGATGTCCATAATGCGATTCACACCGTCCGATGCAATGCCGCCAGCTTGCTCAATGAGGAATGCCATAGGGTTACATTCGTAAAGCAGGCGTAGCTTGCCTTGCGGGTGGCTTTGTGTGCTTGGGTAAAGGTAGATACCGCCTTTCAGTAGGTTGCGGTGGAAATCAGCAACCAGCGAGCCAATGTAGCGAGAAGTGTATGGGCGACCGTCTTCTGGCACGTTTTCTTGGCAGTACTTGATGTACTTCTTCACCCCTTGAGGGAAACGAATGTAATTACCTTCGTTGATGGAGTAGATCTTACCATCATCAGGAATCATCATGTTTTCATGAGAAAGACAGAAGCTGCCGATAGATGGGTCGTAAGTAAAGCCGTTTACACCGTTACCAGTTGTGTATACCAACATGGTGGAGGAGCCGTAAATTACGTAGCCCGCAGCCACTTGTTTGTGACCAGGTTGTAGGAAGTCTTCTTCAGTTGGTGGGGTACCGATTGGAGAAACACGACGGTAAATCGAGAAGATAGTACCAACAGAGACGTTCACATCGATGTTAGAAGAACCATCAAGTGGGTCCATCAGTACTACATATTTGGCGTTTTGGTTGAGTTCTTTATTGAACGCAACTGCTTCGTCTTCTTCTTCACTGGCAACGCCACACACTTGATCACGAGCTTCAAGCGCGGCTTTGAACTTATCGTTCGCGTAAACATCGAGCTTTTGCTGATCTTCACCTTGGACATTTTCCGTGCCTACAGCACCAGTGATATCACCGAGACCCGCTGCGTTGATTTCGCGGTTAACGATTTTTGCAGCTAAACGAATGGAGGCTAAAAGGGATGATAGATCACCGCTAGCGTGGGGGAAATCCGCTTGTTTTTCGACAATGAACTCGCCTAGGGTGCGCAGTCCTGACATGGTTAATCCTTACATTTTCATTTCATTGGGGGTAGTGCGCAAGTGAGCATCTCTTTATGGATGTTAAACGATTGCGCTGGATGTAAGTTTAAGTCGCAGATCTTTTTAATGGTAATGAAGTAACTGTTTGAGATCTCAATTTATTTGTAGACTTGTTTGAGGGATTCATCAGTAAGCAAGAGGTTGTACAGTCTGTGTTCAACCTTGTCATATTTGTGAAAGGGACTGCAAGAAGAAGGCTAAAGTCACTCGCTTTTCAGGCGGTAATCGCGATAA
The DNA here is from genome assembly GCF_021728075.1 of Vibrio sp. D54. Lineage (NCBI taxonomy): Bacteria > Pseudomonadati > Pseudomonadota > Gammaproteobacteria > Vibrionales > Vibrionaceae > Vibrio > Vibrio sp. D54. The sequence continues at coordinate 278,813 of NZ_JAKKCS010000005.1, forward strand.
TGAAAGCATTAAAAAACGCATTACAAGGTTTAGTTTATGCACATTCATATCTTGGGTATCTGTGGCACATTTATGGGCGGCGCAGCGATTCTAGCGCGCCAATTAGGACATAAAGTCACTGGTTCTGATGCCAACGTTTATCCGCCAATGAGCACACTGCTTGAGTCTCAAGGTATTGAAATTATTGAAGGCTTTGACCCGTCTCAACTCGACCCCCAACCAGATCTTGTGGTGATTGGTAACGCGATGAGCCGTGGCAACCCGTGTGTCGAGCATGTGCTCAACACTAACATGCGTTACACCTCTGGCCCGCAGTGGCTCAACGAGTTTTTGCTGCATGATCGTTGGGTATTGGCGGTATCGGGTACACATGGGAAAACGACCACGTCGAGCATGCTTGCTTGGATACTTGAAGATTGTGGTTATCAACCGGGTTTCTTAGTCGGTGGGGTACTCGGTAACTTCGGAGTGTCTGCTCGTTTGGGTGAAAGCATGTTTTTTGTCGTTGAAGCGGACGAATATGACAGTGCTTTTTTCGATAAGCGTTCTAAGTTTGTGCATTACCATCCTCGCACTTTAATCATGAATAACCTTGAGTTCGATCATGCTGATATCTTCGATGATCTAGAAGCGATCAAGCGCCAATTCCATCATTTAGTGCGAACTGTACCGGGCAATGGATTGATCTTAGCGCCGAGAAAAGATCAGGCGTTAGCGGATGTATTAGAGCGTGGCTGCTGGACTGAAAAACAGTTCTCTGGTGAGAATGGTGACTGGCAAGCGCACAAATTAGTGCTTGATGGCTCAAAATTTGACGTTGCGTTGCAAGGCGAGAAGGTTGGTACCGTCGAATGGAATTTGGTGGGTGACCACAATGTGGATAATGCGCTGATGGCAATCGCTGCTGCACGACATGTTGGAGTCACTCCGGAGCTTGCTTGCCAAGCATTAGGGCGTTTCATCAATACCAAGCGCCGTTTAGAGCTGAAAGGTGAAGAACAAGGTGTGACGGTTTACGATGATTTTGCGCATCACCCAACGGCAATTGAACTTACAGTCGGTGGTTTGCGTAACAAGGTAGGTGAAAAACGCATCCTTGCTGTGTTAGAGCCGCGTTCTGCCACCATGAAGCGTGGCGTACACAAAAACACACTTGCAGAGTCACTACACAGTGCAGATGAAGTCTTCTTGTTCCAGCCAGATAATATCGAGTGGTCTGTGCAAAACATTGCCGACCAATGTACACAGCCAGCGTTTGTCGATGCGGATATAGATAACTTTGTAGCCAAGATCGTCGAACGTGCGCGACCAGGTGACCAAATTCTAGTCATGAGCAACGGTGGCTTTGATGGTATTCACGGAAAACTTCTTGAGCAGTTAAAACAAAAAGCCTGATTGATATGCAAAACAAAACACAACCCTCTCATAAAAAAGCCATCACGTTGGCATTAACGGGCGCTTCTGGTGCTCCCTACGGCCTTCGTCTTTTAGAATGCTTGGTTGCGGCGGATTATCATGTCTACGTTCTGATTTCTTCGGCGGCTCGTGTTGTGATGGCAACCGAGCATAATCTTAAGCTACCAAGTGGCCCAGAAGCGGCGCAGCAAGCATTAGTAGAGCACCTGAACTGCAATCCAAATAACATCACCGTTTGCGGTAAAGACGATTGGTTCTCACCGGTTGCGTCTGGTTCTGCTGCACCAAAGCAAATGGTGGTTTGCCCATGTTCTGCGGGAAGCGTTGCAGCGATTGCGCATGGTATGTCAGATAACTTGATCGAGCGGGCCGCTGATGTGGTAATGAAAGAGCGCGGGCAGCTGTTGCTCGTGGTTCGCGAAACACCATTCTCAACGCTGCATCTGGAGAACATGCACAAACTGTCGCAAATGGGCGTCACCATCATGCCAGCGGCTCCGGGCTTCTATCATCAGCCAAAGAGCATTGAAGACTTAGTGGATTTTATGGTGGCGAGAATTCTCGACCACTTAGGTATTGAGCAAGGTTTGGTGCCTCGTTGGGGTTATGACCAGCGCTCGTGAGCTGATTGTGTAACCACTCAAATACCTTTACAATCCATCCAACTCATCGGGGAGCAAACCCATTTAGCATTGAGTCAATCAATGCATTGGGGCGCTGAGACCTAAGTGTTTAACTAGGGACCCGTATTACCTGAACCAGATAATGCTGGCGTAGGAATTGAGTCTGGATATTGGAAGTCCTTAATAGCCGCCTCAAACCCTGTGCCGCTCAACTTATTTCTCTGAAATACTCATGGAGAGCGAGCAGTGAAACCCACTCTAAATCTGATTGCCCTAGCTGCAATCACCTCTACTTCAGCGTTTGCCGCTGAAAACACATTAACCATCTATACCTACGACTCTTTTGCCGCAGATTGGGGCCCAGGTCCTAAAATCGAGCAAGCTTTTGAAGCAAAATGTGGCTGTGACGTTAACTTCGTAGCGTTGGACGATGGTGTGTCGATTCTGAATCGTCTTCGTCTTGAAGGCGGTAATAGCAAAGCGGACATCGTATTAGGTTTGGATAACAATCTGATGGCAGAAGCGAAGAAAACCGGTCTGCTTGCCGAGCACAATGTGGATACGGCCAACACAGTGTTACCAAACGGCTGGAGCGACACGACGTTTGTACCGTACGATTACGGCTACTTCGCGTTTGTGTACAACAAAGAGAAACTGGCTAATCCGCCGAAAAGCATGAAAGAGCTGGTGGAAACGCGCGACGATCTGAAAGTGATTTACCAAGATCCGCGGACTTCAACGCCGGGCCAAGGCTTAATGCTATGGATGAAATCTATTTATGGCGACGATGTGACGCAAGCGTGGCAGAAGCTAGCAAGCAAAACCGTAACGGTTACGAAAGGTTGGTCTGAGGCGTATTCTATGTTCCTCAATGGTGAGTCCGATTTAGTGCTTTCTTACACCACCTCACCTGCGTACCACTTAATTGCGGAAAACGATTCGAAGTTTGCTACGGCGAATTTTGCTGAAGGCCACTACATGCAAGTTGAAGTCGCCGCCAAAGTGAAAGGGGCAAAAAATTCAGAACTTGCTGATCAATTTATGAGTTTCATTTTAAGTGATGAGTTCCAATCGGCGATGCCAACGGGTAACTGGATGTACCCAGTCACTGACGTTGAGTTACCTAAAGGTTTTGAAACTTTGAGTGTTCCAAGCAAGTCGTTGAGCTTTAGTGCTGATGAAGTGGCAAAAATGCGTAAGTCTTGGATTCGCGAATGGCAAAGCGCATTGACGTTTTAGCTGACGTTTCCACCCTCATCTGAATGAGATAGGTTTTACCTTTGAATTCTGTTCCAAAAATAGGTTTAGGGGTCGCGATGATCATCGCGACCTTTGTTATTTCTGCCCTAGGTGCTTTGATTGTTCAAGCCCCTTCACTTGATGTGTCTGTGGTATGGGGCGACCCGTACTATCAACATGTCACCAAGTTCAGTTTCTACCAAGCGTTTCTTTCCACATTGCTCAGTGTTGGCTTTGCCATTCCAGTAGCGCACGCACTTTCGCGTCGCCAATTTATTGGTAAATCATTACTGCTTAAGCTGTTTGCATCGACACTGGTTTTGCCGGTTTTGGTTGGTGTTTTTGGGCTGTTAGCGATTTATGGCAACAGTGGTTTGTTGGCGCAGTGGTTGCAAAGTTTCGACACTAAACTGCCATTCTCTATTTACGGTTTGAACGGCATTTTACTCGCCCATGTGTTCTTTAATTTACCTTACGCGGCACGATTGCTTCTGCAAGCCTTGGAGTCTATTCCTGCCGAGCAGCATAAGCTTTGCGCGCATCTTGGGATGAGCCATTGGGATAAGTTTCGCTGGGTAGAATGGCCGCGTTTAAGGCAGCAGCTTCCCCACGTTTGTGGGTTGGTGTTTATGTTGTGCTTTACCAGTTTTGCCACTGTAATGGCGTTGGGGGGCGGGCCAAAATCCACCACCATTGAATTGGCCATTTACCAAGCGATTAAGTTTGATTTTGATTTACAAGCTGGGGCGTTATTGGCGCTGTGGCAGATGCTGTTATGTGGACTGCTTGCTATTGGAGTGCAGAAGTTAACAAGGCCTGTTTCTATCAGTGCTGGAAGCACATCGGTACAGCAATATTTAACGAAGGATCATGGGTGGTCAAAAGCTTGGGATAGCTTTTGGATCATAGGTGCCTTTTTACTGGTAATACCGCCGTTATTGATGGTGTTACTGAGTGGCATCAACCAACAAGTTTGGACAGTATTAACCGATGAGCGTTTTTGGTCTGCGCTATTGAACTCCCTCAAAGTCGCCTGTGTCGCTAGCGCGCTTGCGGTCGCTGCAGGGGTGTCCATACTATTGACCAGTCGCCGTTGGCGGTTGCAGTACAAAAACACGCGAGCCGATCAGATTGAGTTAATCGGCACCGTTATTTTGGTGACTCCAGGTCTGGTGATTAGCACCGGTTTATTCTTACTACTGCGCGCATTTACCGATGTTTTTAGCTTGGCATTTTTTGTCGTGATTTTGGTGAACGGTTTGATGGCTTTGCCTTACGTGATCAAAACGCTAGCGCAGCCAATGCTGCACATTGAACAACAGTATCAGTATGTATGTGCCAGCTTAGGCATGCGTGGCTGGCAACGGTTTAAAGTGGTGGAGTGGCAGGCGCTACGCAAGCCGTTTGCACATGCGTTTGCGATCAGCTTTATGTTTGCAATAGGGGATTTAAGTGCCATAGCACTGTTTGGTGGACAAGAGTTTCGTACCTTACCTCTGTATTTGTTCCAGTTGCTTGGCAGTTATCAGATGGACGCAGCTGCGGTGGTATCGGTGACCCTATTGTTGTTGAGTGTGGGCTGTTTTGCCTTGATTGAGAAAGTATTGAAAACGAAGGAGAGAGCGTAATGTTAGTGTTGGATGATGTGCAGTACACCTACCAACGTGAACTGTTTCGTTTTGACTTAACGATTGAGCAAGGACAGATTGTATCGCTGATGGGACCAAGTGGGGCAGGGAAGTCAACCTTGCTGGCGTTGGTGGCAGGATTCATCCATCCTGACCGTGGTGATATTTGTGTTGATGGTGAGTCCATTGTGCGTAAAGAGCCTTATCTGCGTCCGTTCTCTATGTTGTTCCAAGAGCACAATTTGTTTGCTCACTTATCGGTGCGTGACAACATCGGTTTGGGCTTACACCCGGGGCTAAAGCTCACGGTGGACCAAAATCGTCAGATTGAACAAGCCGCGCAGCAAGTTGGTGTTGCAGAGTACCTCGACCGTTTGCCAGAGCATCTTTCTGGTGGCCAGCGTCAACGTGTTGCCTTAGCGCGTTGTTTTGTTCAGCCTCATCCCATGTGGCTATTGGATGAGCCGTTCTCGGCGCTTGATCCGGTGTTGCGTGAAGAGATGCTGAGCTTGGTAAAAAAACTCGCAGCAGAGCGGGGAATAACCGTATTGATGGTCACGCACCATTTAAGCGATGCCAAAGCGATTGCCAGCCACTTTGTGTTTGTGGCAGATGGTAAAGTGGAAGCCGCGGGTGATATGTCTGCATTGAGTGAACAGCATGCTAGTGAGAAGCTTGCGGCATTTATCCGAGCAGCATGCTAGTGCCTGATAGTTGCTAGGTTATGCTTCTCCGCAACACAAACCATGCCGAGGTCCAAATTCAAATTGAGATCTTAAGCTCATGATATGGTCAATCATTGCTTGTACACGCCGTGGGCGGTTTGCTCCAGGACGATAGACTAAATAAATAGGCATTGGTACCGTGTGCCATTGCGGTAACACTCTGACTAAGGTGCCACTTTCTAGCTCTTGCGTCATGTTCTGCACAGGTAAGTTAGCGATGCCTAGTCCTTTAAGTGCGCCTTTCAATATTGCTTCTACAGTTGTACTTGAGAAGTTACTGGTTATTGAAACATTGACGGTATTATCGTGTGAGATCAGCGTCCAAGGCCCTATTTCTGAAACATATTGATACCTCAAACAGTTGTGTTTTGTCAGGTCTTCTGGCGTTTCAGGTACGCCGAACTCAGCTAAATACTCAGGGCTAGCAGCCAGAACTCGAGTGGTATAGCCTAATTTTTTTGCGATCAATCGATCATCAACTATCTGACCGACTCGAATTGCCATATCAAAGCCGTGTGAAAAGAGATCAACAAAATCGTTCGATGCTTCTAACGCAATTTGTACTTTTGGCCATTGTTTTAAAAATGGCAAAAAGATGTGTTCCGCCATATACGCATCCAACGCTGGTGGCGCGGAAATACGCAGCCGGCCTTGGATCTGTTGTTCCATCTCCTGTACGTCATGGCCAATTGAGTGGAATTCCTCAACTAAGCTTGCAGCACGCTCTAAAACCATTTGGCCAGCTTCGGTGATCACTAACTTTCGGGTTGTGCGCTCTAGGAGTTTGGCTTCAAAGTGTTGTTCGAGTTTGGTTATGGCTTTACTAACAGTAGATTTCGGTAGGCTTAACTCCAGCGCGCACTTGGTTAAGCTCAGTAGTCGACAGCTTGTGACAAAGATAGAAAGCGTTCTAAAGTCAATTGTTTCTAAATTGCGAACAATCACTTTCAATTATCCATATTGTTTCAATATTAATCTGATTATAGTCTGGCACCTCATCCTTAGCCATCAAGTTATTGTCATTTGAGGTAAACAACATGTCCAACTCTGTAGACTTATTTTCTCCTATCGAACTCGGTCAATTAGCATTAGATAACCGTGCCATTATGGCGCCTTTAACGCGAGCTCGTGCTGGCGCAGACCATATTCCTAATGACCTTATGGTTGAATACTACGCTCAACGTGCGAGTGCCGGACTTATCATTGCTGAATGCACCATGGTGATGGAAGGTACGTCTGCTTTCATGGCAGAGCCGGGTATTTACAACGAAGAGCAAATCGCAGCTTGGAAAAAGGTAACGGATGCGGTTCATGAGAGAGGCGGTAAGATTGTACTGCAAATTTGGCATGCGGGACGAGCTTGTCATCCTGATCTGAATGAAGGAAAAACACCTGTAGCGGCGAGCGCATTGGCCATTCGTGATGAATTAGTCCATACCCCTTCGGGTAAGCAAGCATATACGGTACCACGAGCACTCGAAGTGGATGAGATAGCTTCCATTGTTGCGGCGTTTAAACAAGGTGCAGAAAACGCCAAGAAAGCAGGCTTTGATGGGGTCGAGATACATGGCGCCAATGGTTATCTTATTGATAACTTCCTTCGTGACGGTTCAAATTTACGTACCGATGAATACGGTGGTTCGGTTGAAAATCGTGCTCGATTTTTACTTGAGATAGTGAAAGAAGTCGTTGAGGTGTGGGGACCTGGAAGAGTCGGTCTACGTACATCTCCGCTAAATGGATTTAATGACATGAAAGACAGTGATCCAGTTGGCTTGGTGCGTTACTTAGCAGAGCAACTTAATTCTTTCGATCTTGCTTATTGGCACGTGATGCGTGCGGATCTGAAAGGCGTACAAAAAGCAGATGTTCTCAAGCCAGCACGCGAAAACTATCAAGGTCACTTAATGGCGAACGTGGGCTACAGTGCACAAGAAGCGGCAACAGCAATTGCAGAAAACAAAGTTGATGTGGTCGCATTTGGCGTTCCCTTTATCGCAAACCCAGATTTAGTCGAGCGATTTAAGAAAAATGCACCTCTTAATGAGGCGAAACCAGAACACTTTTATTTGGGTGGAGCAGAAGGTTATACCGATTACCCAGTGATGGCATAACCCTTACTTGTTTAATATAAAAAGGACGCTAATGTTAGCGTCCTTTTTCGTTTTTGTATTTACTTAGCCTTGCGGTTTTACGACCATCACATTGATTGGAGAATATTCCACAACCTTACTCGCGACGGAGCCAAGCATTACTTTATTGATTTTAGAGCGCTTGTGACTTGGCATAATGATGAGATCAGCGCCTAAGCGTTCTGCATAATCAAGAATGGTCGCGTAGGCCTTGCCTTCAGCAACATGCACTTGGTAAACCACATCTTCAGCAATATGCTCATTAGCGAAAGTTTTTAGTTGCTGCTTCACGTCTTGCTTCATTTTGGCCGCAGCATCTTTCGGAAAGTATGTGGCAACCATCGACATGTGAATACCAGGTAGTACCGTCAGAAGATGGATTTGAGCATTTGCTTGCTTTGCCTGCCAAACCGCTAGTTCAACCGCTCGGTCTGAAAAGCCTTGGTCATTTAGATCAACCGGAACAAGAATTTGTTTGTACATTCAATGTCTCTCATTAAGGCCCCTTTATCCTCGGGGCCAAATCGGTTATGCGCTCAATTGTTCCTTACGAGCACGACGTTTTTGGTTCATTGCAAGCACCAGCAAAATCATTAAGCATGGTACAAACACCCACTCTTTCATCGGACGGTCTGCATCCTGGATAACCCACTTGATTTCCCAATCAAAGTCGATACCTGCGGACTCTGCTGGACTACCAAATTCAACCATATCGACAATCATTTTGTTGTCACTTTCGGTCAGCATCAGACCCATAGATGAAATACGTGCGTCTGCTGTTGTCGCACTGTCTTCGAATGGAAGACGAACCGTTTTCTCAATGTAGTCGCCCTCAAGGTTTTCACCGGCAACACGTAACTCCAATGATTCTCCTACATTTAGTGTTTCCGTGATTTGAGCTACCTCAACGCCAGGAGAAAGAACTTTCGCTGGGTACAGCATGTCCCACCAAAAACCTGGACGGAAAAACGAAAACGTCAGTACTAATAATAGGACTGTTTCCCACCACTTGTTACGCGTGAACCACCACCCTTGAGTTGCCGCAGAGAAAATCAGCATTGCAATGATCGATGAGATGACCGTGAGTGCCAAATGCCACCAAGAGTCGATCCCCATTAACAATAGCTGGGTATTGAACACAAACATGAACGGCAAAATAGCGGTTCGAATATCGTAAGTAAAACCTTGGATACCAGTACGAATTGGATCTGATTTCGCAATTGCTGCTGCTGCAAAAGCCGCAAGGCCTACAGGTGGGGTATCGTCGGCCAAAATACCAAAGTAGAAAACGAACAAGTGCACCGCTATCAACGGAATAATCAAGCCATGTGCTGCGCCGAGCGTAACAATAACCGGCGCCATTAGCGTAGAGACCACGATGTAGTTCGCCGTTGTTGGCAGACCCATCCCCAGAACCAAGCTAATGATGGCGGTAAAGAGCAGCATAAGAATGATGCTGCCACCAGAGATAAACTCGACGAAGTCGGTCATCACTAGGCCGATACCCGTTAGTGTAACAACACCAACAACGGTGCCCGCTGCCGCGGTTGCAACGCCGATACCAATCATATTGCGCGCACCAGAAACTAAGCTCTCGGCAAGATCGACAAAGCCATCTTTGGTTTGCTGAAGCATGTCACCTTGCTTTGACAGCAGTGCAATCAACGGACGTTGAGTCAGCAAAATGAAAATCATGAACACCGTTGCCCAGAATGCCGAAAGGCCAGGTGAGAAACGTTCGACAGTCAAACACCAAACCAATACGACGATAGGGAGTAGGTAGTGCAAGCCTGACTTAACGGTTGGGCCAGGATCAGGTACTTCTGTTAATTCTGCATCAATCTCAATTGCGCCATCTTGCACGTGATTTGCTGAGACTTTCACCAACCCAACGTACGCGATTAATAGTGCGACGGTAACAATTGGTGTCGCGGCATCACCAAAGACGTCCTTTGTCCAACCCACTCCGTAGTAAACCAATGCGCTGATCACACACAATCCTAAGATTGTGCCAGTAAAGGACAGCAGACTTTGTACTAGTGTTGGGTTGTGGCGACGAGGAAGGCCTGTCATGCCTGCTTTACATGCTTCAAGGTGAACAATGTAAATTAAAGCAATATAAGAGATTAGCGCTGGAAGTAGGGCAGCTTTAATCACCTCAACGTAGGAGATACCGACGTATTCCACCATCAAAAATGCTGCTGCACCCATGATTGGCGGTGTTAACTGACCATTGGTTGAAGCCGCTACCTCTACCGCACCCGCTTTTGTGCCGGGAAAGCCAACACGCTTCATCAGTGGAATGGTAAAGGTGCCAGTTGTTACTACGTTTGCGATTGAAGAACCAGAAACCAGACCAGATAAACCTGATGCAACAACGGCCGCTTTAGCTGGACCACCTTTCATATGGCCAAGCAACGAGAAGGCAACTTTAATGAAGTAAGCACCAGCACCAGCGCGTTCCAGCATTGCTCCAAACAATACAAACAAGAAGACAAAAGAGGTAGAAACACCTAGCGCAACTCCAAATACGCCTTCAGTTGTTAGCCACAAGTGAGACATGGCCTTGTTCAAGCTTGCCCCTTTGTGCGCGATAACGTCAGGCATGTAAGGGCCTGCAAAGGTGTAAGTAAGGAAAACAGCAGCCACGACCATTAATGGTGGACCAAGTGCTCGGCGTGTTGCTTCTAAAAGGAGGAGCATACCGATAACAGCAACAACGATATCAACTGTTGTCGGTGCGCCTGAGCGTCCTGCTAGCTCAGTATAAAAAAGGTATATATAGGCTGCTGAAAAGCTGCCAGCCAACGCGAGTATCCAATCAACAAGAGGGATATGATCGCGAGGAGAATTCTTCATCGCTGGATAAGCAGTGAAAGCCAAAAAGATCGCGAAAGTAAGGTGGATAGATCGCGCTTCCGTGTCGTTCAGTACGCCAAAATTGAAAATAAATGGTAACGGGGATGCGTACCATAATTGAAATAGTGACCAACACAGAGGAACAAACCAAAGGATTCGTCCTTGCATTCCCGAAGGGCTACGTGCACCTGTGTCTGCCTGAGCCACCATTTCTTGCACATCTTGTGACGGAGCTTGATTCGTCGCCATGTACTTTTTCCTTATTATTGATGGTCCTGTCTGATTTTTATCGAGAACCACACTTCGCCTCTATCAGTGTAGTGAATGGAGCGAAGTTTGCTTTCGAGTATTTTGCTGCCTGAACTCAAAGTGTTGATTGTTGGATACTCTGTTAGGCGGCGTTTAAGTTTTCTTGGGTATGAGCTCGCAGTTTTCAGAAGAAAACTGGCGAATGAAGCATACAGTTAGAACGTGCTACAACCTGTATGCACAAACAGGCAGAAAATATTCTTTCCTGCCTGTATGTAGAGTCTGAGGAAATTACTTAATTAGACCCATTTCTTTGTAGTATTTTTCTGCACCTGGGTGAAGAGGAATAGAAAGACCAGCTTTCACCATGTCTTCTTTCTTCAAGTTTGCGAATGCAGGGTGTAGACGTTTGAAGGTATCAAAGTTTTCAAACACAGCTTTTGCCACGTTGTAAGCGACATCGTCTGAAACATCAGAGGTCGTTACCATTGTTGCTGCAACACCAAAGCTGTTTACGTCTTTGTCTGTACCGCGGTACATACCAGCCGGTACTGAGCTAAAGGCGTAGTATGGGTTGTCGGCAACAATTTTATCGATTTTAGGGCCTGTTGCTGAAACTAGCTTCGCATCACATGATGTGGTTGCTTCTTTGATTGAACCGTTCGGGTGGCCGACCATGTAAATGAAGGCGTCAATTTTATTGTCACAAAGTGCTTGAGAACGCTCAGAGCCTTTTAGCTCAGACGCCAATTTGAAGCTGTCGTTTGTCCACCCCATCGCTTCCATGACAACGCCCATCGTTGCACGGTCACCAGAGCCTGGGTTACCGATGTTTACGCGCTTACCTTTTAGGTCTTCAACGTTTTCGATACCTGAATCTGCACGAGCAATGATGTTGAAAGGTTCTGTATGAAGAGAGAACATTGCACGTAGCTTTTTGTACGGGCCTTGTTCTTCAAACTTGCTCGTACCGTTGTAGCCGTGGTATTGCCAATCCGATTGCACGATACCAAAATCTAATTCGCCTGCACGGATAGTGTTAACGTTGTAAATTGAGCCACCAGTCGATTCTACTGAACAACGGATGTTGTGGTCTTTACGACCTTTATTTACCAACTTACAGATAGCACCACCAGTTGGGTAGTAAACACCTGTCACAGAGCCAGTACCGATGGTAATAAACTCTTGAGCGTTAACTGCGCCTGCGCCCATTACGGCTGCAGCGATAGCGCCTACTTTGAGAAGTTTGTTAAATGCCATGAATTTCCCTTCCTTATATTCATTATTTACCCGGAAATAACCATAAATCACTTCTGGAGTTTCCTATTTGGAAACGGCACCTTTTTCAATCCAATCGTTTGAAAAAGCGAGCGAATCATAACAAAAAATTGGCAGAAAATTATCCAATTGTTAAATGTTATAGTTGATAAGTCTGAATTTTGTATCAGGGGATAGGATTCAATTTGTGATTTAATTCTTTTTATAACAATTACTTAATTAACGTTTAGTGACTGAAATGAAAAAGATCAATTGCGTGATGTTAATCACAAAATGGGTGGTTAAAGAATGAGCGGAGTAAGCAAAAAATTTACATAAATTATGGGCTACAAAATGAGACTTCTTTTATAACCCACAATGAGTTAGCTGATTGAAGCTTTATAGAACTTAACCAGTATATTCGAACAGCTCGCACACTGATTTGAAGAGTTGCTCAGTCGTAATTGCCATGGTTGGCGTAATGAAAATGGTATCGTCACCTGCGACAACACCAAGAATACCTTCGGATTTACCGAGTGAATCAAGCAAGCGAGCAATCAACTGTGCTGCACCTGGGCCGGTGTGAATTACCACTAACGCTGCGTTACGATCGATGTCTAGTACTAGTTCACGCAGAGAACTGCTGACTGTTGGGACACCTAGCTCAGCAGGAAGACAGTAAACCATTTCCATTTTTGCATTGCGCGTACGGACGGCGCCAAATTTAGTCAGCATACGTGAGACTTTAGATTGGTTGATACTCTCAAACCCTTGCTGTTTGAGTGCGTCAACAATCTCGCCCTGTGAGCCAAAGCTTTCTTCTTTTAACAGGGCTTTAAAGGCGCGAACTAAGTTGTCTTGTTTTTCTGAATTGCGCATAGTCATTACAAATCTCTTATTACGGGTCAGCAATTTTGCATATTCTCGCATATATATTCAGGCGGTGCCAAAGAGTCCCAGGATTATGTTAGATGCGTCACTGTAAACTATATACCACATAGAATTCTTTAGCGCGCTGAAGTAGGGCTGTATCTGTTTTCTTGAATTCCTTGTCATTTCAACAGAATAAAAGAATAATCCAAGCCCCATTTGTAGCACGGTAACAGCGAGTTGCGCGAGGTCGCAAAGCTAGCGTTAATTGATTGTAATCAAGTTGTGATTCCGATAGCTTTATTTAAGTTGGTTACAAACTACCCTACGAATACGTTTATAAGAGAAATACTCTCAAGGAGAACTACATGAAAGTAGCCGTTATTGGTGCCGCTGGTGGCATCGGTCAAGCCCTGGCCCTTCTACTTAAGAACCGTCTTCCTGCTGGTTCTGATCTAGCCCTATATGATATTGCTCCAGTAACTCCTGGTGTGGCCGCTGATCTTAGCCACATCCCTACGCCAGTTTCTATCAAAGGTTACGCTGGTGAAGATCCTACTCCAGCACTAGAAGGCGCGGATGTTGTGCTAATTTCTGCTGGTGTTGCGCGTAAGCCAGGTATGGATCGTGCGGATCTATTTAATGTAAACGCTGGTATCGTTAAATCGCTAGCGGAGAAGATTGCGGTTGTTTGTCCGAAAGCTTGTGTTGGTATCATCACAAACCCTGTAAATACAACAGTGCCAATTGCTGCTGAAGTTCTTAAAAAAGCGGGTGTTTATGATAAGCGTCGTCTATTTGGTGTAACAACGTTGGATGTTATCCGTTCAGAAACGTTTGTTGCTGAGCTAAAAGACAAAGATCCAGGTGACGTTCGCGTGCCAGTAATTGGTGGTCACTCTGGCGTAACGATCTTACCTCTACTGTCTCAAGTTGAAGGTGTTGAGTTTACAGCTGAAGAAGTAGAAGCATTAACGAAACGTATTCAAAATGCAGGTACTGAAGTTGTAGAAGCGAAAGCGGGTGGTGGTAGTGCAACACTATCAATGGGCCAAGCTGCATGTCGCTTTGGTCTGTCTCTGGTTCGTGCTCTTCAAGGTGAAGAAGGCGTAGTTGAGTGCGCTTACGTTGAAGGCGACGGCGAACACGCGACGTACTTCGCGCAACCTGTGAAACTGGGTAAAGAAGGCGTTGAAGAAGTACTAAGCTACGGCAAACTCAGCGATTACGAAAAGTCTGCATTAGACGGTATGCTAGAAACACTAAATGGCGACATCAACATTGGTGTTGAATTCGCAAAGTAATCTAGAAAGCCTATATAAGAAGAAAGCCGATCATTTTGATCGGCTTTTTTGATCCTTGATTTCTCAACTTCGTAAAACTTTCCAATAAAACCACGTAGTGAAGGAGAAGATGATGGAAGCGAGTCGAATCCGTAAAGGCATGGTTGTTGAGTGCCAACAAGGCGTCGGTACGATATTAGTGGTCGACCATGAAGCAGAGACGGTATTGTTGTCCAAACAAGGGACTGAACAGCAGCTCGCCGTTAGCTTTGATGAAATAGAAGATGATCCACAACTGCATGGCGGTAGTGACAGATATTACTAGCGCCTCCGGCGTCGTCATTAGGTATCAAACGTAAAAAAAGGAAGAGCATGCTCTTCCTTTTTGCTATAAGTCTTGCGTTATGGGTAGCTATTGATTACTTCGTGCGTTGTACTGCGACATGAGCCAGAGTAACAAGCGCTTGTTTGTATTCAGACTCTGGCAACACTGATAGTTCTGCGATTGCTTTGTCTGCTTCTTCTAGAGCTTTTTGCGTTGTGTATTCCAGAGAGCCTGCTTCTTTCATGACCGCAAGAATTTCTTCTAAGCGATCCATACCATTCGCTTTCTCAATCGCTTCACGAATCATGATGGCGTTTTCTGGTGTGGTATTACGCATAGCATGGAGTAGAGGTAAAGTTGGCTTGCCTTCGGCCAAGTCATCACCCACATTTTTACCCATGTCTTCGCCATCAGAAGTGTAATCCATGACGTCATCAATGAGCTGAAACGCAGTGCCTAGATACTTACCGTAATTTTGCATTGCGATTTCCACATGCTCAGGAGCATCATTTAAGATTGCACCGATTTGAGTTGCGGATTCAAATAAGCGCGCAGTCTTAGAGTAGATGACTTGCATGTAGCTTTCTTCTGTCGTGTCAGGGTCGTTACAGTTCATCAACTGCTGTACTTCACCTTCGGCGATCACGTTTACGGCATTGCTCATTAGTTTAAGGATCTTCATGGATCCTAGTTCTGTCATCATCTGAAATGAGCGTGTATAGATAAAGTCCCCAACTAATACGCTAGCCGCATTGCCAAATGCTGCATTCGCAGTGGCTTTACCACGGCGCATGTCTGATTCATCTACCACGTCATCATGCAGCAAAGTCGCTGTATGGATGAACTCAATAAACGCAGCTGCCATTGTATGACCATTGCCTTGGTAACCAAGTGCACGGGCTGACAGTATCGCTAAAAGCGGTCTTAGACGTTTGCCTCCACCACTCACGATATAAAAACCGAGCTGGTTGATTAAAGAGACATCAGAATTAAGTTGGGCTTGAATTGTTTCATTCACTTTTGCCATGTCATCGGCAGTAAGCGCTTGGATAGTTTTAAAATCCATCGTATATCCGGCTGAAGTTAGACCCTGCAAGGCTTATTCGATTTATATAATTGTCGAATAATACACTAAAAAACGTTGATTAATACATTACTAAAGGGCATGATTGCCGCACTTTTCTTTGGCGATTAGCTTTTCGCCAATTTTTTCAAAATATGGCTTGTCATAGGAGCATCTATTCTGTAGAATCTGCGCCCTATTGATGATTAGTTTAGCGCACACCCTCAAGAAAGGCTGTGCGGAAAAAGCGGAGTAAAATATGTACGCTGTTTTCCAATCTGGTGGTAAACAACACCGTGTAAGCGAAGGTCAAACTCTTCGTTTAGAGAAATTAGACGTTGAAACTGGTGCAACTGTAGAATTTGATAAAGTTCTTCTTGTTGCTAACGGCGAAGACATCAAAGTTGGTGCTCCTCTTGTAGAGGGCGGCAAAATTGTTGCTGAAGTTGTACAACACGGTCGTGGCGATAAAGTTAAAATCGTTAAGTTCCGTCGTCGTAAGCACTCTCGTAAGCAACAGGGTCACCGTCAGTGGTTCACTGAAGTGAAGATCACTGGTATCAACGCTTAATCTATTAGGAGAGTTTAACAATGGCACACAAAAAAGCTGGTGGTTCTACTCGTAACGGCCGCGATTCAGAAAGCAAACGTCTAGGTGTTAAGCGTTTCGGTGGTGAATCTGTACTTGCAGGTAACATCATCGTTCGTCAACGTGGTACTAAGTTCCACGCTGGTAACAACGTAGGTATCGGTAAAGACCACACTCTATTCGCTCTTACTGAAGGTAAAGTGAAGTTCGAAGTGAAAGGTCCTAAGAACCGTAAGTTTGTAAGCATCGAAGCTGAGTAATTAGGTTTTTAACCAAATTACTTAATAGCTTTAAGCTGAATTCAAAAGCCCTGCCGAATCGGCGGGGTTTTTTATTTGTGGCAGTCGACATATCGAAGTTTCTCGCTAAGATCCTAAGCGATTTGAATCTGGGAGCTTAGATCTGTCATCTGCTAAAATTGTCGGATGACATAGTAAGATTTAATCCACGCACGAAGTAGTCGGAGTAAAAGATGAAGTTCGTAGATGAAGCGGTAGTAAAAGTTCAGGCTGGTGATGGCGGTAGTGGCGTTGTCAGTTTCTGGCGTGAAAAATTCATCACTAAAGGTGGCCCTGATGGCGGTGATGGCGGTGACGGTGGTGATGTTTATATCCAAGCCGATGAAAACCTAAATACCCTGATTGATTACCGTTTCCAGCGCTTCTACGAAGCTGAGCGTGGTGAAAACGGTCGCGGTGGTAACTGTACAGGTAAGCGTGGTAAAGACATCGTTCTTCGTGTACCTGTGGGTACGCGCGCTGTGGATATCCACACAAATGAAATCGTGGCGGAAGTTGCTGAACACGGTAAGAAAGTGATGATCGCAAAAGGCGGTTGGCACGGTCTAGGTAACACGCGTTTCAAATCTTCAGTAAACCGCGCGCCTCGTCAGAGAACATTGGGTACAAAGGGTGAAGTACGCGAAATTCGCCTTGAGCTATTGCTTCTTGCTGATGTGGGTATGCTTGGTCTACCTAATGCTGGTAAATCAACCTTTATCCGCGCAGTATCAGCAGCAAAACCGAAAGTCGCTGATTACCCATTCACGACTTTGATCCCAAGCTTGGGTGTCGTAAGTGTCGTACCAGAGAAAAGCTTTGTTGTTGCAGACATCCCTGGTTTGATCGAGGGTGCAGCAGATGGCGCTGGCCTTGGTATTCGATTCTTGAAGCACTTAGAGCGTTGTCGAGTGTTGCTGCACATGATCGATATTATGCCAATTGATCAGTCCGATCCGGTGCAAAATGCATTGACGATCATTGATGAACTAGAACAATACAGCGAAAAACTGGCAAGTAAGCCGCGTTGGTTAGTGTTCAACAAAGTTGATCTAATGCCTGAAGAAGAAGCGAATGAGAAGATCCAAGAAATCTTAGACGCACTAGGTTGGGAAGACGAGTACTTTAAGATCTCGGCGATCAATCGTAACGGTACTAAAGAGCTTTGTTACAAACTGGCTGACTTTATGGATAACCTGCCTCGCGAAGAGGAAGAAGTGGCTGAAGAAGATAAAGTTAACTTCATGTGGGATGATTACCATAAAGATGCGATGGCGGGTAAAGACGTTATCACTGAAGATGACGACGACGATTGGGATGACTGGGACGATGAAGAAGATGACGGTCACGTTGTCTACGTTCGTGACTAATCAGAACGGTCAAACAATGCCTGTTTGCCTATAATTCATTAAGCCGCAATTATTTATTGCGGCTTTTTTTGTATCTAAATCATATTTAGGTGATGTGATTTACGGCACAATAACTGATACGTCGTGTTTTTTTGAGGGTTAGTTTGGCCCTCGCGCGTATGAATGAGTAACACCCTAAAAGGAATTAGACTTATTTATGACTCTAGAAACCATACCGCCTAGAGAGTTGGCGGTATCTACTCAACGATCGATTTCTCGTCTTGTCGCCCAAGCCGGACAAATGCTACTTGCTCATGGTGCTGAAAGTACTCTTGTGAGCGATATTATGCGTCGTATTGGCCTTGCTTGTGGGGTGAATGAAGTTGCGGTTGCACTATCAGCTAATGCATTGGTTGTGACGACGGTAATGGATGGGCACTGCATCACCACCACCCGAAGCTGCGCTGATCGTGGCATCAATATGCGCGTTATTACGCAAATTCAACGAATCTGTATCATGATGGAGCGTGGTTTACTCGATTCAACCATGGCGCAGAAAAAGCTGAACGCTATCAGTCCAGAGCGTTATAACCGCTGGTTGGTGGTGTTTATGATTGGCTTGTCTTGTGCGGCATTCAGTCATCTAGCTGGTGGTGATTGGGGAGTATTCATCATGACCTTTTTAGCTTCAGCTGGTGGCATGATCGTTCGCCAAGAAATTGGTCATCGTCATTTCAACCCTCTATTGAACTTTGCTGCGACCGCTTTTGTGACTACCTTAATTTCAGCACAGGCGGAAATTTACCAAGTCGGTAATCTACCTACCGTAGCAATGGCATCGTCAGTATTAATGCTTGTACCTGGTTTCCCACTCATTAACTCTGTCGCAGATATGTTGAAAGGCCACTTTAATATGGGGATTGCTCGATTTGTGATGGCTAGTTTACTAACGTTGGCGACATGTTTGGGGATCGTTGCTGCGATGAGTGTAACTGGAATTTGGGGGTGGGCAATCTAATGAGTTTATTTGATTTGATGTTTGGCCTTTTGAATGACATGTTTTTTGCGGCGATTCCCGCCGTAGGATTTGCATTGGTTTTTAACGTGCCACAAAGAGCTTTAGTGTATTGCGCTGTTGGTGGTGCGATTGGTCATGGTAGCCGCTACTTGATGATGCAGTTTGGCATTCCTATTGAGTGGGCAACCTTTTTTGCCGCGACGTTAGTTGGGATGATCGGTGTGTACTGGTCTCACCGTTTTCTCGCGCATCCAAAAGTGTTTACTGTGGCTGCTTTGATCCCGATGGTGCCGGGTGTGTTTGCGTACAAAGCAATGATCGCTATGGTAGAAATCAATCATGTTGGCTACTCACCCGAGCTTGTCGCAACCTGTATGGAAAACTTTCTTAAGGCCATGTTTATTATTGCAGGTTTAGCAGTTGGTCTTGCGGTTCCGGGGCTGTTATTCTATCGCCGCAGACCAATTGTATAAGGACCTAACATGATCATTAGTATGATTGCCGCGATGGCCGACAATCGCATCATTGGCAAAGACAATCAAATGCCTTGGCATCTTCCCGCCGATTTCGCTTGGTTTAAGCGTTGTACCATGGGAAAACCGGTTGTGATGGGACGCAAAACCTATGAGTCTATTGGTCGCCCTTTACCTGGTCGCTTGAATATTGTTATTAGCCGTGATGAGACACTAAAGATCGAAGGTGTCACTACCGTAACATCGATTGAGCAGGCTCTGGAAGTCGCAGGTGATGTGGAAGAAGTGATGATCATTGGTGGTGGTGCGATTTACACCACTTGTCTGCCTATGGCCAATAAACTGTATGTAACACACATTGAAGCGGCCATTGATGGTGATACTCAGTTCCCAGATTGGGGAGACGAGTTTAAGGAAACTTACTCAGAAATGTATCAAGCCGATGAGAAGAACGCCTACAACATGCGCTTTACTGTGTTAGAAAAGTAATTCGAGATTAACACCGCGTAGTTAATACGGTAATGCCGTTCGTATAACAGCGAGCGGCCATCCCAACCTACCGTCATCCTGAAAAGCGACGAAAGAGCGAGATTCAGGAGCCTCTATACGAGTACTTTGTTGTCAAAGGTATTTCTATCTATTCGCAGCGCGAGGATATTAGATTCCTAGTCTCGTTAAGGCTCGTTGGAATGACCCTACAGGAGGTGTTAAGTGACAGGTATTCTTCCTACTATGGATTATCGACTGTTATTCAGTGTTTAACTTAACGCATCCTGAGTAAAAATTTTCTTATCTTCCCAACGGATCATGGTCAGGCTTCCTCCCCAAACGCAGCCAGTATCTAGCCCGATGACTTCGTTGTTCATATAGCCTTGTAGTGCAGCCCAGTGCCCAAAGAGCACCGCTTTGTTTAAGTGGATACGTTTAGGCACATCAAACCATGGAATAAGTTCGTTACCGGAAACTTGTTGCGGTGGCAATTTACAATCCATATCCAAACGACCATCAGGGAAACAAAAGCGCATCCGCGTAAAAGCATTGATAATATAACGGTATCGGTCCAAACCCTGTAGAGAGTCATCCCAGGAATCAGGTTGATTACTGTACATGTTTTTTAATAGCCAAGGCAGCTCTTCACTTTGGATGATGCGCTCAACTTCACGGGCACACTTTCTCGCTGTTTTTAGATTCCACTGCGGTGATATGCCAGCGTGACACATCACGAACTCGTCATGCTCGGCCATTAGAGGTTGCTGAGCTAGCCATGTCAGTAGTTCCTCTTTGTCAGGGGCCGTGAAAATAGGTGCGGTTCTATCTTTGTCTTTGACCTTTTTTATCCCGTGAGCCACTGCGAGAAGGTGAAGGTCGTGATTACCAAGCACGACGATTGCGTTTGCGCCAAGTGACTTGACAAAGCGTAACGTTTCTAGTGATTTAGGCCCTCTGGCGACCAAATCACCAGCAAGCCAAAGTTGGTCTTTTTTCGCAGAGAAAGATACTTTTTCTAGTAGTCGCTGCAATTCATCAAAACAGCCTTGGATGTCACCAACAATATAGGTAGCCACTGAATCTCCAATTTACTAATTTAAAACATTTGGAACAGCCAAGCGAAATGGTTCGATTTCGGTGATGAACTCTTGCCCTTTCTCATCCAGCATTTTGTAGTGTCCTTGCATAACGCCGACAGGGGTTTCTAACGCGGTTCCGCTACTGTACGTGTATTCATCATTGCTTGGAATAAAGGGCTGCTGGCCTACCACTCCGTCACCTTCAACCGTCATTTGCTTGCCATTCGAGTCTGTGATTAGCCAGCGGCGGCTCACTAACTGTACGGTTTGCTGGCTAAGGTTTTTGATGGTGATGATATAAGCGAAAACGTAGCGTTGTAGCTCTGGGTTGGACTGTTCTTCGATGTATTTGGTGTGAACTTGAATTTTGATGCAAGGTTGAATGACGTCCATGTGCACTCCTCAGAAACGTAATATCCCAATAATAATAAGCCAAACCTACAAGGGTTTGGCTCATTGTTTGAGTTCTTAGTGCTGCGGGTTATCCGCAAGCCAGTTCGCCATTGCTACGAATTGTTCTAGCGTCAGGTTCTCTGGACGCATGCTTGGATTAACACCTAGCTCTTCTAGTACTTCTGTGCTTAACAACGATTTGTAGCAGTTACGAACTGTTTTACGACGTTGGTTAAAGCCTTCACGACAAACGCGATCGAGCAAACGCAGATCTTTCGCCGGGCATGGCAGCTCTTCGTAAGGCACTAAACGAACAACGGCAGAATCCACTTTCGGTGGTGGAACGAATGCCGTTGGCGGCACTTCCAGTACTGGTACCACTTTACAGTAGTACTGAGCCATTACCGTTAAACGGCCGTAAGCTTTGCTGCCAGGGCCGGCGGCTAAGCGGTTTACCACTTCTTTTTGCAGCATAAAGTGCATGTCTTGAATGTCTTTATGGAACTCAAAAAGGTGGAACATCAATGGTGTAGAGATGTTGTATGGCAAGTTACCAAAAATGCGCAGCTTGTTGTTTGGCTTCACTAGTTGAGTGAAGTCAAAACGCATAGCGTCACCCTCATGGATGGTCAACTTATCTGCCAGTTCAGGGTGAGTACGTAGGCGTTCCGCCAGATCGCGGTCTAATTCGATAACTGTGAACTTATCTACTTCACGACCTACTGGCTCAGTGATAGCACCAAGACCAGGACCGATTTCAACCAGGTTTTGACCTGGTTTTGGGTTAATCGCTGATACGATTCCATCAATAATGTATGGATCGTTCAGGAAGTTTTGACCAAAACGTTTACGCGCTTTGTGTCCTAAATGGACATCATTTCTCATTGTTTCTTCTCTACCAAATCTATCGCATGCGTGAGCGCTGTTCGGAAACTCCCTGTATCCGCTTGACCTGTCCCTGCCAGATCTAATGCAGTACCGTGGTCCACCGATGTTCTAATAAAAGGTAGACCAAGAGTAATGTTTACTGAACGACCAAAGCCTTTGTATTTTAATACTGGCAATACTTGATCATGGTACATGCCTAAAACAGCATCAGCATCATTTAAATATTTTTCATTGAAAATGGTATCAGCCGGCAGAGGGCCGATCAGGTTGATACCTTTTTCTTGTCGAATTTTTTCCAGTGTCGGAGTGATGGTTTCGATCTCTTCACGACCTAAGCAGCCATCTTCGCCAGCATGAGGGTTAAGCCCGCAAACGTAGATGTTTGGTTGTGCGATAGCAAACTTTTCTACAAGGTCTTTATGAAGAATATCGATGATTTTTTCTAATCGCTCTTCGGTGACAGCTTTGGACACATAAGCTAAAGGAATATGTGTTGTAACCAGCGCCACGCGCAGTCCTTCCGTTGCTAGCATCATTACGACTAGCGGCGTTTGTGACTTCTCGGCGAAAAATTCAGTATGACCACTGAATGCAACACCTGCGCGATTAATCACCCCCTTATGAACAGGGCCGGTGACAATAGCATCAAATTCATCATTCATACAGCCTAAAGCCGCTCTTTCTAGCGTTTTTAGTACATAGTGGCCATTCGCTTCATTGAGCTCGCCTGCGACCGCAGGTTCCGATATTTGGATATGGTCAACGATAAGCGTGCCCGCTTTTTGTGCTTTAGGTGCTTCTTCTGGATTGTAATCAGACAGTTGGACTTCGATGCCAAGCTGCTTGGCTCGCTCCGTCAGCATATTCTTATCGGCACAGACGACAATTTGGTGCGCCCAATCTTCTTTCGATAGGGCAAGCACTAAGTCTGGGCCGATACCCGCAGGTTCCCCTGCGGTTACGACAATTCTACGAATTGTATTAGTTGTCATTGTTGTCATCCACGATTTCAACAAACGCACTTGCGCGTAGCTCTTGCATCCATGCGCCCGCTTCTTCATTAAATTTACGATTAAATAGAATACGGTAAGCTTTGTTCTTCATCGCTGAGTCAGTGCGGTCAACTTGGCGACGATCCAACACTTCAACGATATGCCAGCCGTGAACGGTTTTGAACGGTTCGCTGATTGAGCCAACTGGCAGAGTTTCTACTTGGTGCTTAAATTCTGGCACGTAAAGATCTGGTGTTTGATAACCTAGTTCACCGTCTTGTGCTGCCGAGCCAGGATCTTGACTGTATTGTGTTGCCAATTGAGCGAACGTTGCTTCACCGGCTTTGATGCGGCGTACAAATTCATTCAGTTGCTTCTTCGCCCCTTCGTCGCTCAGAATCACGGTTGGTTTAATCAAAATATGACGCGCATTTACTTCCGTTACCGCAACCGTTTCTAGGCCTTTTACATCCTCTATTTTTAGGATGTGGAAACCAACGCCACTACGGAAAGGACCAATAATGCTGCCTTTGTTTTGCATCTTGATCTGATCAGCAAAGATGGTTGGCATCTCTTCTTTACGCATCCAGCCCCAGTCACCACCTTGTAAAGCTTTAGGACCTTTTGAGTAGGTGTAGGCCATCTCCGTAAAGTCTGCACCTTCGTTTAGCTTTTTCGCGAGCGCTTTAGCTTCTGCTTCTACAGCTGACTTTTCTTTATCGTCAGAGAAGCGCAGTTGAATGTGTCCAATTTTGTATTGAACAGTCGCATTGGTTTCTTGTGATAGTTGCTCAGCAAGGCTATCGACCTCTGCTGGAAGGATATTAATACGGCGACGAACCAGTGCATTGCGAGCTTCTGATGCGGCGATTTCCTTACGAATTTGTTCGCGGAATTCTGGGTAACTTAAACCTTCACTTTCTACAGAAGCAGCGAGTTGTTCTACCGATTGCTCATTATTACGTGCGATCTCTGCAATCGCTTGGTTTAAACGGTTGTCGTCAATACGCACACCAATACGGTCTGCTTCTTGGCCTTGCAACGTATCAATGATAAGTTTTTCAACGACTTGTTCTTTTAACACGCTGGTAGAAGGTAAGCTCTTTCCACTTTGACGAGCGTTGGCTTGCAGCGTTTTCATCGCTGTTTCGATGTCGCTTTGTAGAACTACACCGTCGTTCACGATGACCGCAACCTTATCGATCTCTACTGGTGCTGCAACCGCTCCGCAAGAGAGTAGGGTCGTGAATAAGATTGATTTCCAAATTTTCATTTAAAATTCCGTCAGTATTTTTGAATAGGCGTCTTATTCATTTAAGACGCCTATTTTGATTAATTGTTCAGATAGAATGGGCGGCCGTACTTAATCGCGTTGTCAGAACCATCCAGTTCTTTGACAGCAGTGTCTTCACGCTGGTTGGTCGCAAAGCCTTGAATACCGAAGTTAACGCTGAAGTTATTTTCGTATTCAGGTGATGCCCCGGTGCTGCCGATAGCTTGGTCTTCCCAACCAAGCAATTGGTTTGAGTAAGTGACGCCAATGTACCAACAGTCAGATTGGTAACGCAGGCTCGCTAACCATTCTAGGTCCGCATTTTCATTGAGGTCGTAGTAGTATTGACCACTCGCAGACCAGTTCGGGTTGAACTCGTAGGCCGCTACAATACCTGCTTGAGAAATACCTTTACGAGTAATTGTGTCTAGGTTTTCGAGAATGATCGTATCTTCGATGTATTCACGCGTAACGTAGCGATAGTTACCCTGAATAAAGCCGCCGTTGAATTGGTATTCCAAGGTACTGTTTGCCAACTGCATGGAGCTCAAATCAATATCGTATTGAATTCCACCGTGATAGAACAAGTAATCGTTGTAGTTGAAATCAGCTTCAATCGCCCATGATGAGTAATTGGTGGTCTCATCCGGAAGATTTGGGCTGTTGCTCAGTTTGGTCTTTTTATCGAAGTAGTAAATCTGACCAAATGAAACGTTAAGACGCTCTTTATAGTCATCATCAAAGAAGCGAGTACTCGCACCGTAGCTTAACTGGTTCGCCGAGGCGATTTTATCAATGCCACTGTACTTACGACTGCGGAATAGCCCGTAGTAGTCGGTTTGTAGCAAGGTGGTATCGTAGTTGTAGATGTTGGTTTGATCTTCTTCAGGTACGTACAAGTACTGCAGCTGAGGCTCCAGTGTTTGGGTGTAGCCCTTGATCCAGCTTGTATCTCGCTCTAAGTAAAGTTGCGCATGCGTACGGAACTCAGGAATAACACGAGAAACTTCATCATCCAACTGGTTTTGCAAGTTTACATCTGTCAAACCCGTTAAGTCTTGAGAGTAATACGTAGAGAGCACACGCGCTTCTGTTGTCCACGTTGCCCATGAGTTTGAGAGTGGTAATGTAAGCCCTGGTTCAATGTGAACACGGGTCGCATTTGGTCGCGCAGCATCGCTGGTATCGAAGCGGCTCACTTGGCTCTTCACGTCAAAGTTAAGGTAGTCTCCCCACAACGGCGTGTAGTAGTTCAAGTCTAACTGAGGAAGCAGGCGATAAGGGCGGTTCTCTTCTTTCAATAAGATTTGGAAGTCACGAACGGTTAACGAGGCATCCCAGAAGTCAGAACGATATTGTACTTGTCCTTCTTGAACCAGTTGACCATCTTCACGGTTACCAATGTCGGAGTCTAGATCGAGGAAGTAATCAATATCACTCACTTTTGAGTAATCGACTTTGACTATCCACTGTTTATTGATGATACCGTCGTGTTTAACTTGGTAGCCCCAACGAGACTCGTCCTGATATTTGCGATCACTATTGAGGTATTCGCCTTTGATTTCCCCATTTCCCCAACCATCTGTTAGGTAGCGGAAATCAGTATCGAGTTTTGTACCACGTTGCTGCATATAGAGCGTGGTGAGTGTCATGTCATATTGAGGCGCGATGTTCCAATAGAATGGCACCTCGACTTCCATACCATCACTAGAACCATACGATAAAGAAGGGAAGAGGAAACCCGTTTTACGCGTATCTCCAATTGGCATGGTTAGATACGGCACATAGAAAACAGGCACATCTAACACTTCAAATCGAGGATGGTGCAGCGTCGCTGTCTCTTCATCTTGGTCAACATCGATGCCTGACGCAACCAATCGCCATGAATTATCGCCTTGAGGGCACGATGTGATAGAGCCGTCTTCGAGTTCATAAACCGACTGACCTGTGCGGGCGATATAGGCTGCAGTGCCTCGGCCTTGTTGGCAAAGGAACTGATAATCGGTGTTCTCAAGTGAAAACGTATCTTGATTAATGTCGTTAGTAACACGATCAGATCGAGCTTTGACTTGGCCGTCATTGAAAGTCACGTTGCCTTCGGCAACCACGACGTTGTCTTGTTGGTGCAGCGTTACGCTATCTGCGGTAATTTTCTTCTGGCCTTGGGTGACTTGTACATTACCTGAGTACTGAGCTTTGTCACCATTGATGGCTTGCAGGGTGTCAGCTTCTACCACTACTGGGGTATTAAGAGCGTCCTCCTCGCCACTTGTATCGACCAAACATTGATCTGTGGCGGGCATTTCCTGCACACTATCATGGATATTCGCTTCAGCTTGAGTGGTGGGTACAAACAAGGCGGTGCTGATAGAGGCCGCTAAAAATGTGCGGGAGAAATGTTGCATTGAATTGAACTTTCCTGTGTCACTACTACTCGATGGCTATAGGGCTTGTTGTACCCTAGCGTAATAGCCAAATGAATCAACTATAGTCGCATTTATCCCAGCGTATTGATTCACTGTGGCATAATGACGACAAAATAGCTGCAAAGATAAGCAGGCGAAATGGCCTAGCCGAAATAAAACTAATTCCATTATCATAAAGGAAATCGTTGCATCCGGCACTATAAGACCGCCGTCGTCGATAAAAATTCATTGATAGAGAACACATAATGCATATTTTTGGCAAAATTCTGGGTGCCTTTTTTGGCTTGTTACTTGGCGGGCCGCTAGGTTTACTCTTTGGCTTATTTATTGGCCATCAATTCGATAAAGCACGTCGCTTGAGTCAAGCCGGGTTCTCTACTGGCGGCTTTGGAAAAGGGCCAAGTCAAGCTCAGCGCCAAGAAGAGTTTTTTAAAGCGGCGTTTGCGGTAATGGGACATGTGGCAAAAGCGAAAGGCCAAGTCACCAAAGAGGAAATCCAACTGGCTTCAGCCATGATGGACCGCATGAATTTGCATGGCGAACAGCGTCGCGCAGCGCAAGACGCGTTTCGTGAAGGTAAAGACAGCGACTTTCCGTTAGAAGATGTTCTTGTTCGTGTGAAAATTTCGACAGCTGGTCGCTTTGACTTGTTGCAATTTTTCTTAGAGCTGCAAATCTCGGCGGCCTTTGCAGATGGCTCGATCCACCCGAGTGAACGAAATGTACTACACAAGATTGCACGTGGTTTGGGTTTCTCTTCTGAGCAATTAGAGCGTCGTTTGCAAATGCAAGAAGCCGCATTTCGTTTCCAAAGCCAGGGCGGTTTTCATGGTCAGCATCAAGGCCAATCTTCTGGTGGTAGCTGGCAACAAGCTTCACAAGCAGATCAACTGGCTGACGCGTACAAAATTCTGGATGTGTCTTCAGATGCCGACAGTAAAACCGTCAAGCGTGCTTATCGTAAATTGATGAACGAGCATCACCCGGACAAATTGATGGCTAAAGGTTTACCACCAGAGATGATGAACGTCGCGAAAGAGAAATCTCAAGAGATTCAAAACGCTTACGATCTTATTAAGAAGGTTAAAGGCTTTAAGTAGTCGGACGTTTTCTATCAAACATTTGGATGTAAAAAAGGGCACTCAGTGCCCTTTTTCATGTCTTAGTCTTTGAGTTGTCGGTGTCTTTAGCTTTTGGCCTATCATGTCCCTAATGCTAATTGACCTCACATCCCCCCAGTTTAGTTGGCTTGATTCAAGTCCCAATCGTATTCGTATTTCACTTTGCCAGAGAAGTTTTTGTATTGCGGAGCATACTTTGCGATGTGGTTGAAGACTTGTTTCTCTCCACCAAAGTCCGCTGCAAACCAATCATAAATAGAAGACAGCTGCGCCGTGTTTCCTTGGATAGATACGCCTTTGCTGCTGTTGATAAATGTTTTGGCGGCACTATCCAGTAGAGCTTGCGTGTTGTCAGCAGTGAATGCTTGAGATTGCAGATTAGGGCATCCTAGGCTGGCACAGTTAACCGCGTAATGCGTTCTTGGGTCATTCCAAATTGGACGCAAAATTCGATGTTCAATATCGTTTAAAGTTAGATCCTTCCCGTTGACCACGACCACATCGTCTCCCCAAGGACCAAAGCTAAATAAACCACCTAGCTTGGTGATTGATTCGACTGGATAGTTATCCAAAATAAGATCTACCGTGATGGCGTTGTAAAGGTTTACCCAATAGGCATATTGCTCTGCTTGGTTGTATTGTAGAGGGTCTAGTTTTGCCAAACGCTGGATGTATTGTTTCAGCTTAGTTTTATCGACAGAGGAGACTTGGCTATAACGAAACAAGGTATTCTCGCCTTGTTCAACTAAATAAGTATCGAGTAGTTGTTGCCATTCTTGATGAGAAATTAGGGTTTGGTTGGCTTGATTCGATTGTTTCCAATATGGCCATAAGTCGGATTTTGGAGCGGAAAATGTCGAGAAAGAAACCAGAGCACACAACAGCAATAACAGACGCTTCATAGAGATACCTTTGAATGAGATATTGTTGATAGTGTAGACCAGTTTAGTGCTTGTTTTCTTTCAGTAATCAGTGGCCTTTATTCGCCGTCATTCTGAGGAGCATAAGCGATATCAGGAATCTAATACCCACAAACTCTTGAGTAAAGACAGTATGAATCTGCACAGTGCGCTCTGGCAGTAGATCCTGAATTACACTCCTTCGTCGCTGTTCAGGATGACGAATTTCAACAGAGGCGTTCGGTATTCTGTAAGCAAAGCGATATGAGAACAGTTACCCAAAACATTAAAAGGGCCGACAATTGCCAGCCCTTGATTTGTGTATTTACTAACGCGTCTTAACGCAAGAAGCTTGGAATATTCGCTTCGTACTCGGCAATCTTATCTTCGTGCTGAAGGGTTAGACCAATGTTGTCCAAACCGTTTAGCAAGCAATGACGACGGAACGAATCGATTTCAAAGCTGTACTCTTTGCCGTTGGCACGAACCACATTCGCTTCTAGGTCGACCTCGACTTCTGCACCTTCATTCGCCTCAACAAAATGGAAGATTTCATCCACTTCTTGTTCAGTCAAACGAACTGGCACCATTTGGTTGTTGATTGAGTTGCCGTAAAAAATATCGGCAAAGCTTGGAGCGATCATCGCTTTGATGCCGTAATCCGCTAGTGCCCACGGTGCGTGCTCACGAGATGAGCCACAGCCGAAGTTCTCACGAGCCAGCAAGATAGAAGCGCCTTGGTAGCGAGGTGCGTTCATCACGAACTCTGGGTTCGGTTGTTCGCCAGCATCGTCTAGGAAGCGCCAGTCATGGAATAGGTGCTTACCGAAGCCTAGGCGAGAGACCTTTTGTAGGAACTGCTTTGGAATGATGGCATCAGTATCAACGTTCGCTGCATCTAGAGGAACAACTAAGCCTGTGTGTTGTTTAAAGCCTGACATTGGTTTGCTCCTTAGTCTAGTTCACGAATATCTACAAAGTGACCAGCAATTGCTGCTGCCGCTGCCATCGCAGGGCTCACTAGGTGGGTACGGCCATCACGACCTTGGCGGCCTTCAAAGTTACGGTTTGAAGTAGACGCACAACGTTCATGTGGACCCAAACGGTCATTGTTCATTGCTAGACACATCGAGCAACCAGGTAGGCGCCACTCAAAGCCCGCTTCTTTAAAGATAACGTCCAAGCCTTCCGCTTCTGCTTGCGCTTTTACTTGCTCAGAGCCAGGAACGATTAGCGCTTGAACGTGAGGCGCGACTTTGCGACCTTTCGCTACTTCAGCGGCTGCGCGCATGTCTTCGATACGTGAGTTAGTACAAGAACCAACGAAGACTTTATCGACGTTGTAGTCAGATAATGACTTGCCTGCCTCTAGGCCCATGTAAGCCAATGCTTTTTCTGCCGATGCCTTTTCTACTGGGTCGGCAAAGCTTTCTGGTGCTGGGATAGGTTGATCTACCGCGATCACTTGGCCTGGGTTAGTACCCCAAGTGACTTGTGGTTTAATGTCTGCTGCGTTTAGCGTCACGACTGCATCAAACTGAGCATCATCGTCCGTTTTTAATGTCTTCCAGTATTCTACTGCTGCATCAAAGTCGGCACCTTGAGGTGAGAATTTACGGCCTTTGATGTATTCGAACGTGGTTTCATCTGGTGCAATCAAACCGGCTTTCGCACCTAGCTCAATTGCCATGTTACATACGGTCATGCGGCCTTCCATTGAAAGGTCTGTGATCGCTTCACCACAGAATTCAACCACGTAGCCTGTACCGCCAGCTGCTGTCGTTTCTCCGATGATTGCTAGCACAATGTCTTTCGCAGTAATGCCCGGAGCCACTTTGCCTTTCACTTCGATCTTCATCGTTTTAGCGCGCGCTTGTTTTAGCGTTTGAGTCGCTAATACGTGCTCAACTTCAGATGTACCAATACCAAAAGCTAGCGAGCCGAATGCACCGTGTGTAGCAGTGTGCGAGTCACCACAAACAATGGTCATGCCGGGTAGGGTAATACCAAGCTCTGGACCCATAACGTGCACAATACCTTGGTATTTGTGGTTAATGTCGTAAAGCGTAACCCCAAACTCTTCACAGTTTTTCGATAGCGTTTCCATCTGGATACGAGCCATCTCACCGGATGCGTTGATGTCTTTGGTGGTTGTCGAAACGTTGTGGTCCATGGTGGCAAAAGTTTTGCTGACCTGACGCACTTTACGACCTTTTTCACGCAAGCCGTCAAATGCTTGCGGAGACGTCACTTCGTGTACCAAGTGACGGTCGATGTACAAGATTGGGTTTTCCCCTTCTGCTGCGACGGCAACGTGTGCGTCGTAGACTTTTTCGTATAATGTTTTGCCCATTGTTTGCTTCCTTTCCTCGTCGCCTTTGCCGCAATAACTGCGTTAGCGACACCCATTTATCCAGTTATTTAGCG
This sequence comes from Vibrio sp. D54, assembly GCF_021728075.1. NCBI lineage: Bacteria > Pseudomonadati > Pseudomonadota > Gammaproteobacteria > Vibrionales > Vibrionaceae > Vibrio > Vibrio sp. D54. The sequence goes on from NZ_JAKKCS010000005.1 coordinate 310,176, forward strand.
AACTAAACGCCTTAATATAAATGGGCTTGCTGCCTTGCTATTGCACCAATGACTTAGAGGAAAGCCATTGGTTGACCGAGGATTTAGTATTTATTATGAATCTGTTTTGTATTAAGAGTTTAAGATGTACTCAGCGATCTTATCGCCCATCTCAGACGTCGAAAGTGCAGGGTTGTCACCAGCAAGGTCACCCGTTAGCTCACCCGCTGATAGTGCTTTTGAAACTGCCGTTTCGATGTCTTGTGCCGCCGTTTCTTCACCTAGGCTATAACGCAGCATCAGTGCAGCAGATAGGATTTGTGCCACAGGGTTAGCGATGTTCTTACCTGCGATATCTGGTGCACTGCCGCCTGCTGGCTCGTACAGACCGAATTTGCTTTCGTTTAGACTTGCTGATGGCAACATACCCATAGAGCCTGTGATCATCGCGCATTCATCAGAAATGATGTCGCCGAAGATGTTTGAACACAGCATTACGTCGAACTGAGCAGGGTCTTTGATAAGCTGCATAGTCGCGTTATCAATGTACATGTGTGACAACTCGACATCTGGGTAGTCTTTTGCGATTTCTTCGACTACTTCACGCCATAAGATAGAGCTTTGTAGAACGTTCGCTTTGTCGATAGAGCACACTTTATTGCGACGTAGACGAGCAGACTCAAAAGCGATTTTTGCAATACGTTCGATCTCAAAGCGGTGGTACACCTCAGTATCAAATGCTTTTTCTGTCGCGCCTTCGCCTTCACGGCCTTTTGGTTGACCGAAATAGATACCACCAGTCAGTTCACGGACCACGACGATGTTAAAACCACGGCCTGAGATGTCTGCACGAAGTGGTGAGAAGGCTTCAAGACCTGAGTGAATTTGCGCTGGACGTAAGTTACAGAACAGTTGGAAGTGTTTGCGTAGTGGCAGTAGGGCACCGCGTTCAGGTTGGTCATTTGGTGGTAAGTGCTCCCACTTAGGGCCGCCAACCGAGCCGAATAGGACTGCATCAGACTCTTCACATGCTTTTATTGTGCTCTCTGGAAGTGGGCAACCGTGATTGTCGATCGCGATACCACCTACACCATGCTCGTCACGCTCAAACGCAATACCATGTTTCTTTTCGATTGCATCCAATACTTTATGTGCCTGCGCCATTACTTCCGGGCCAATGCCGTCACCGGGTAGGACGGCAATTTTGTACGATTTGTCTGTCATGTTAATCCTTTAAGTTTTCTAATTTTGAGCTTAATTATTTCAACGAGCGTGTTCTTTCCTGAGCCGTGTAGCCCGGTTGTTATTACACAGTCGCAATCTTTTTCTGCTTCATTTCTTCGATTTTATCTGCACGATGAATGCTGTTAATAACGTGCAATAATGCTTGGCCGGAAGCCTCAACGATGTCGGTGGAAACACCCGTACCGTGGTATTTGCGACCTTTGTAGTTGGCAATGATGTCTGCTTGACCCAAACCATCTTCACCTTCACCTTTCGCGGTTAGGTCGAATTTATCCAGAACGATGTCGTAGCCTGTCACGCGGTAGATACATTGGTATAGCGCATCAACTGGGCCATTACCGACCGCTGCTTCACACATTTCTTCATCACCGCATTGCATTTTGATGCTGGTGGTGGCCATTACGCTGCCAGACTGCACGCTTAGGTAGCTCAATTTGTAGAAGTCATCTTCTTCACGTAAGTTCGAGAAGTGCATTAGGGCTTCTAGGTCGTAATCGAACACTTGGCCTTTGCGATCAGCAAGTTTCAAGAAATCCGCATACAGCGCGTCTAGGTTGTACTCGTCTTCGTTGTAACCCATGGTGTCCATATGGCTCTTCACGGCAGCGCGACCGCTGCGGCTGGTTAGGTTCAGAGCTTGGTTTTTTAGGCCAATAGACTCAGGGGTCATGATTTCGTAGGTATTCTTATTCTTCAACATGCCATCTTGGTGGATGCCTGAAGAGTGGCTAAACGCATTTGCACCCACAATTGCTTTATTGCTTTGAATCGGCATATTGCATAGCTGGCTAACCAACTTACTGGTGCGGTGAATTTCATCATGCTTAATGCCAGTGTGAACGCCCAAAAACTCTTGACGCGTCTTGATGATCATTGCGATCTCTTCAAGTGAACAGTTACCCGCTCGCTCTCCAATGCCATTGATCGTTCCTTCTATCTGACGTGCGCCAGCTTGAACGGCGGCAATAGAGTTGGCAACTGACATCCCCAAATCGTCGTGACAGTGAACGGAGATGATCGCTTTATCAATGTTCGGAACGCGGTTAAATAGAGTTTCAATAATCCCACCAAACTCACTTGGTACGGTGTAGCCAACGGTATCTGGAATGTTGATTGTACTCGCACCTGCATTGATGGCGGCTTCTACCATGCGACATAGGTTGTCGATTGGAGTACGACCAGCATCTTCACAAGAAAACTCGACATCATCAGTGTAGTTACGTGCATGTTTAACGGCGTTGACTGCCATTTCTAGTACATCGTCGTAGCTGCGGCGTAGTTTGTCTTCTACGTGAATGGTGGAAGTGGCTAAAAACGTGTGAATACGGAATTGGTCAGCCACTTTTAATGCTTCAGCGGCAGCATCAATGTCTTTCGCAACGGCACGCGAAAGGGCACAAACTCGACTGTTTTTTATGTTTTTTGCGATGGTTTGTACAGACTCGAAATCACCTGGTGAAGAGATTGGGAAGCCAGCTTCGATAACATCAACGCCGAGTCTTTCCAGCGCATAGGCAATCTGCAGTTTTTCTTTAACCGTCAAGCTTGCTGACAACGCTTGCTCGCCATCACGCAATGTGGTGTCGAATATAATGACCTGATCGTTCATGTTTGCTTCCTTCCTGATTTCTGCACTTTCGCGCAAGTGAATCGTTTACTTCCAGTATTTAGATATAAAAAAACCCGCATTCTCATGCGGGTTCTTAGAAATTGGTGTGGTTATTTTTCTTCCACAGCCTACCCGCGCGAACTGGTCACGATCAGGAGGAGGCTAAGCAGGATAGAAAAATGAGCTGACATAGTTGTTAAGCTTTCCACATAATTAAGTTAACAAATTAGTACCGCACTCCATGAAGCGCGTCAACCCTAAAGTCGATTTTTTATTCATATCGGATGAGTCTTTTCGTTTGCTTGAGAAAAATGAAGCACTAAGTGAAACGGCATGATGCGATAGAAACGTGCTAGAAGAAGTAAGTTCTCATCAAGTTTGCGACGTTTCATTACCAAAACAAGCATCGGGATTGCGACTTGTCACACAAAGGTCCGAATTGTTTGGCAAAAGTTTTGAATGACCATTTATAGTAGTGCAGTTGCACTAGGTAAAAGAAATATAAGGGTTAGGGAAAGAATGAGGTTAACAAAACAATTTGGACGTTCAGCCATAGTACTTACTCTGGTCAGCTTGTCGGGTTGTCAGCTGTTTCAATCGCAGACCTATGTGGAAGTGGCTTCCCCCGTTGTTATGAATGATCACTCACAGAGCGTCATGGTCATCAATGATCAAATGGATCGATTTTTGAGTTATGAAGGACGCGAATCGTTCTTGAATCAGATGCTTGTTGCCCTTGAGTCTGACAGCCGAAATAAGTTTAAAGGTAAAGATCCGGAAACGTATTCTTGGTGGAAGATCCGTGTCCAGCCTAGTGAGAAACAGCAAGCGGAAGTTTTCCGACCAACCACTGAAGGTGTCGATACCTCAAACCCAGTAGAGTTTATGGATGTCTCTTACCGCTCTAAGACCACATTAAACCTACGCTCCAAACCGAGTCTTGAAGGAGCAAAGCTTGGCGTATTATCGAAAGGGGAAGTCTTTAATGTGCTAGCAAAAGTGGTTGATCAACCTTGGTTTCTCGTTGAACAGAAAGGAGTGATAAAAGGTTATGTCCATAAGGATTATGCGCGCAGCAATGTGATAAATCGTGACATTTTATCTACTCAGCCTAACCCTCTACTAGAGCCTAACTCGAGTAAAACGGAGAAAACGAGTATAGAGCATGAACTGTCGGGAAACTATACTTGCCGCTCACTGAGCTATGAGCTTACAAAAGATGGCGACATGACGACAGGCTCTTTGCGCGCCTGCCGCAAGAAGAGAAAAGTCTGGTATATAGACACCCCTCAACCGCAACCATCAAACCCTTCTTAATGTTCTATTTTTATGGTTATGTCCAATAGATAAATCGTTGGGCACACCTTAATTTGGCCTTTGTCATTAATTGTCCAAACTCCCGTCATGCTGTTGTCACCTAAACCTCCTACTTTTCACAAAAAGGCGTTGTCAAAGTAAGGAAAGGTCACATGCGAACCATAGAGACAATTACACAGCCAATTGCAACCATTGCTAAGTTTGATTTAGCGCTCTCTAGTGTTTGTCTTAAGCACCGTTTTAATCAACAAGTCGCCAATATCAGTAAAGGAGTTTCCCACAGTGGTGACGGGCATCTTTACTTGGTGTTGGGGTTATTAGCTTGGTATTTAGATAAGGAGCAAGGAGTCTGGTTTTTACTGGCGGGTTTACTTGCTTTTGCTATCGAGCTACCAATTTATTGGACGCTGAAAAATAGTTTTAAGCGTCGTCGTCCTGAAGAGCTTAGTGCACTCCTTCCTGCTTTTATTACCCCCTCTGATCGCTATAGTCTTCCTTCAGGACACACTGCCGCTGCGTTTGTCATGGCGACGCTGATTGACCATTTCTATCCGAGCCTAGGCGTTGCTGCATTCTTTTGGGCAAGTTTAATCGGAACCGCGCGAATCTTATTGGGTGTACACTTTTTTACCGATGTCATCATTGGTGCACTGCTTGGCAGTCTTTGTGGTGGATTAGCGATTGCGATGTTGGGAGGCTAATTGATGAAAATCTTGTACGGTGTTCAAGGGACAGGAAACGGACATATTGCACGCGCAAGGGCGATGAGTCATGCGTTTAAAGAGCACGATGTTGAGGTCGACTTTTTGTTTTCTGGGCGAGCGCCGGAAAAATACTTTTCAATGGAAGCATTTGGCGATTACCAGACTCGCCGAGGCTTCACCTTTATTACTGAAAAAGGCTCTGTAAACTACGCGAAAACAGCATTGAATAACAATTTGGTGCAGTTTTTCAAAGAAGTTAAGCAACTCGATCTGTCGTCCTACGATCTTATCATTAATGACTTCGAACCTGTGACTGCGTGGGCAGCGAGACAACAAAATAAGCCTTCTATTGGTATCAGCCACCAAAATGCTTTCCGTTATCCGGTGCCACTAAAGGGAGCAAGTTGGTTAGATAAATCCGTCATTGAATACTTTGCGCCTTCTCAACACCACCTTGGTTTGCATTGGCATCATTTTGATCAACCTTTGTTACCGCCGATAGTGCATACCGTCGATAGCCAAGCAGAAAACGACGACTTCGTGTTGGTGTATCTACCGTTCGAATCGATTGAAGATATCTCGGACTTATTGTTCCACTTTAATCAACAAGCGTTTACCTGTTATCACCCGGATGTGATCGAATGTGAGCAGGTAGAAAACATAGAACTGCGCCCTTTATGCCACAGCAACTTCCAACATCATTTGCATCGCTGTAGTGGTGTCATTGCTAATGGTGGGTTTGAGCTTCCTTCAGAAGCCTTGTCTTTGGGGAAAAAATTGTTACTAAAGCCACTCGCGGGTCAATTCGAGCAGCAGAGCAATGTTGCGACCTTAGAAGACTTAGGGCTTGCGATGTCGATGGAGAGCTTAGACATTTCCGCAGTACGCCAGTGGCTAAAGGAGCAACAAGCCGAAAGTGTGAAATACCCAGATGTTGCTCAGGCTATTGTTCATTGGGTATTGCAAGGTGCATGGGATTCAAAAGCAGAGTTATCCAGACAGCTGTGGGAGCAGGTTGATTTTCCAAGTTACGTGTCGAACATTTAAGTACGTTGTTCTAAGTACATAGTTCCTTCCATTTTTGACACGATTTTGTTGCAGCCTTTCTGTTTGGAAGGCTGCATTTTTATTCTTCCTCTCTCATTTCTATTCAGTGTGTATTTGCTGATAATTTGACTGATAAGTGCAAAATTCAATCAGAGATATAGCTTCTATATGTTGTTCCTATTCCAACCAATAACCGAGCTAAATGCATGCTTGTGTTAACCACCTGTCCTATCAATTTGCTAAATACGTCCTCAAAGAATGCATTTTTACGTGTTTTATAGTTTTTTATGTTTTTATCAAGCTTTTGTTATTTAACGAATAAATACCTAATTGGCTAAAATTTACTGATTAAATATCAATCTAGTTGCGAAACCGCAATTGATTAGTTGATAGTACAGTTCGAGCCGGAAGTATCCGGACGATAAATATAATAAAAAGTTAGGTTATCTATTCGTAAAATGATTCGAATCCAGCCGCCGTCTTTTGTGCGAGATGGGATTCTATTCGTTATGAATTTAATGAACAAAGTTGACGATTACAAAAGAGGCGCACTCAATGTTAGAGAAGAAAGACGCGATGAGCGCAATTGCTAGCTACCGTATGGAAAGCACTTTGCGTGGTGTAGATTTAAACCTACTGACTGTATTTGATGCTGTAATGCAAGAGCAAAATATTACTCGTGCAGCACATAACCTAGGCATGTCTCAACCGGCGGTAAGTAACGCCGTGGCACGCTTAAAAGTGATGTTTAACGACGAGCTATTCATGCGCCAAGGTCGTGGTATTCAGCCTACGCAACGAGCACGTCAACTGTTTGGTCCTATTCGCCAAGCACTACAGCTGATTCGCAATGAACTTCCTAGCTCTGTATTCCAACCAGAATCTTCGACTCGCTTATTCAAGCTTGCGATTTGCAGCCCTTGTGACATGCGTTTTGCTCCGAAGATCATGGCAAAAGTGAATCAACAAGCACCAAACGTTCAGCTTCACCTAGATGCAGAATTTGACCGTTTGTTGTCTGAGCGTATGCGCTACCAAGAAATTGATTTCGTGATCGACTACGCTCGTTTTGATGAGCAAGGTTTCTCAAGTACTGAAATCTTCAAAGATGAATTAGTGGTTATCGCATCAAAAACCCACCCACGCATTCAAGGTGGTGTGACGGCTGAGCAACTGCTTAACGAAAAGCATGCGAAGTTATCGAAAGTGCATGGCCAACGTAGTTTCTCAGAGCAAGCGTACCGTGAACTGGATTGCCAAGCGGCGTATGAAGGTTCTAGTTTAAGCAACCTACTATACGTGGTGGGTCAATCTGAGCTTGTGACTATTGCACCACGTTGGATGGCGGAAAATGCGGTAAACAGCGATCAACTGCAAATTCTTGATTTCCCATTTGCGAACAAAGAAATCAGCGGATTCTTAAGCTGGCATGAATCAAGTGAAAAAGATAAAGGCCACATTTGGCTACGCGATCAACTGATGATCACTTGTGGTGAAGTCGTTGCCGCAAAATAAGATGACGTTTGGTCTTCTCGATTAGACCATATTGGTAATCATCAATTTTTACAATTCATTGGTCCCCGAGCGATTTTTGTCTCTCGGGGCTTTTTGTTTTCGTAATAAACAATCTAAACAGTAAGTTAAATAGAGTAATCATTCAGCAATTTGAGGTACGTTCGCGACGTATAAGTGATAGTTGTCTCTTATTAGTGATAAGTTTGATACTGGTCAGTTGCGTTTTAGCAAGCCGTGAGTACACTTGTTCGCTCAATTAGCTTACGCCTGTAAGCCAAAAGGTAAGTAAAAGAATGGCCAAGTTAGATTTTCATATCGTTAAACGTATTCGTGAACAAATTGCGAACGGTGGTACACGCGTTGCACTCAAGCATAAAGTGGGTGAGGAGTGGCAAGGTATTACGTGGACGCAATTTGGTCAGCAAGTTGATGCTTTATCACTTGCACTTTTGGCTCAGGGATTAGGAGTCCAAGATAAGATCGGCATTTTCTCGAACAACATGCCGCAATGGACGATCGCTGATATCGCAGCACTGCAATTACGCAGCGTGACAGTACCTATTTACCCAACCAATACTGCCGCTCAGTCGGCGTACATCATTAACAATGCAGACGTCAAAGTTCTGTTTGTTGGTGAACAGCCTCAATTTGATGCAGCCGTGAGCATTTTCGACCAGTGCGAACAGTTAGAGCTCATTGTTGCGATGTCTGATGATATAGAACTTGGCGATCATGATTTCGTTATCTCTTGGCAAGCATTTGTTGCCAAAGGCGACACTACATATCAAGTTGAATTGGATGCGCGTTTAGATCAGGCAAAAGAAGATGATCTACTCACGCTCATCTACACCTCGGGTACAACAGGCCAGCCAAAAGGCGTTATGTTGGACTACGCAAACATTGCGGCGCAATTGGAAGGGCACGATCAGCGCTTGAGCCTTTCTCAAAGTGACGTGTCATTATGTTTCCTTCCGTTGTCACACGTATTTGAGCGCGCTTGGACCTTTTATGTATTGTACAAAGGGGCGACCAACTGCTATTTGCAAGACACCATGCAAGTACGTGATGCACTGAGCCAGGTGCGACCTACCGTGATGTGTGCCGTACCGCGTTTCTATGAGAAGATCTTCTCTGCGATTCACGAGAAAGTGTCTCGCGCGCCGATTCACCGTAAGATCATGTTTACTTGGGCAGTCAACATGGGCGCAAAAATGGCCGCTTGTCATCAAGAAAAACGTCAGCCATCGCTCTTGCTGCGTAAGTCATACGCTTTGGCGGATAAGTTGGTTCTGAGCAAACTGCGTGCGCTACTTGGCGGGCAAATCAACTTTATGCCTTGTGGCGGTGCAAAGTTGGATGAAACCATCGGTCGATTCTTCCATGCGATTGGTATCAACGTTAAGTTGGGCTACGGTATGACTGAAACCACGGCGACAGTATCGTGTTGGGATGATAAATGTTTTAACCCCGACTCTATTGGTATGTCGATGCCTGGCGCACAGGTTAAGATCGGCGAAAACAACGAGATTCTGGTTCGTGGTCCAATGGTGATGCGTGGCTATTACAAAATGCCAGAAGAGACGGAAAAGACCTTTGATGAGCACGGTTTCCTAAAAACGGGCGACGCTGGTTACATTGATGAAAATGGCAACTTGTTCATCACCGATCGTATCAAAGAGTTGATGAAAACTTCAGGTGGTAAATACATCGCTCCACAAATGATTGAAGGTGCGATTGGTAAAGACCACTTCATCGAGCAAATCGCAGTCATTGCGGATACTCGTAAGTTTGTTTCTGCGCTTATCGTGCCTTGTTATGACTCGCTAGAAGAGTACGCGAAAGAGCTGAATATTAAATATCACGATCGCGTTGAGTTGATTAAGCACCACCAGGTGGTCGAAATGCTTGAGAAGCGTGTGAACGATCTTCAAAAAGAGTTGGCAAAGTTTGAACAAGTGAAGAAGTTTAAATTGTTACCAAGAGCTTTCTCTATGGATGATGGTGAGTTAACGCCAACTCAAAAACTTCGTCGTAAAGTCATCAATGACAAATACCAAGATGAAATTGAAGAAATGTATAAGGAAAAGTCGGATAAAAAGTAACTTAAGCTGACTTAGATTTTATATTGATGAAAAAATCCCCAGTGATGTGATCGCGCATTGCTGGGGATTTTTGTTTGTATTGATTTTTTCTGTTCTGCTCGTCAAATAACGCTATTTAGCACCCTGTAGCTAAAAGCTTATGAAATAATGTTCTTTTTTTAAGCGTTAATTTTTTAGGTTGTACTGTGAAATAGGAGATGTGTGGCTGCTATTCCTACTAACATTCTAATTACTAGTATCTTGTTTAAAAAGTAGACCAATCTCTCATTAGACCCTTTGATAATAAAACGTTACATTTGTTGGGTAACCTTGCGGGATGTTATGACGAACGCAAGACATAGCCGAAAACGTGGAAGTATTTCGATTAGGCTACGAATAAGACCTAGACTATGTAAAACCAGACCAATCCGTTGACCTTACGGTGAGGAAACTGGCTAAGGAGAGCAATTATGACAGCAATGTTGTCAGGCGCAGAGATGGTGGTTCAATCTCTGATAGAAGAGCACGTAGAGCAGATCTTTGGCTACCCAGGTGGCTCTGTTTTGGATATCTACGATGCACTGCATGCCAAAACCGATCAAATCAAACACGTACTTGTAAGGCATGAGCAAGCCGCCACTCATATGGCAGATGGTTACGCTCGAGCTACCGGTAAACCGGGTGTCGTACTTGTGTGCTCGGGGCCGGGCGCGACCAATACCATTACGGGTATTGCAACAGCGTATATGGACTCTATCCCAATGATCGTTATCTCGGGTAACGTACCGAATAGCCTAATTGGTAATGATGCTTTCCAAGAGTGTGACATCGTCGGTGTCTCCCGCCCAGTGGTCAAACACAGCTTTTTAGTAAAAAAAGCGGAAGATATTCCTGAAACAATCAAAAAAGCGTTTTATATCGCGACTACAGGTCGACCTGGTCCAGTTGTGATTGATTTGCCAAAAGATGTGATGAACCCGCAAATCAAACTGCCTTATCAATATCCAGAAACGCTTTCAATGCGTTCTTACAAGCCGACAACTTCGGGCCATAAAGGCCAGATTAAAAAAGCGCTTAAATCGCTATTAGAAGCGAAAAAACCAGTGCTTTATATCGGTGGTGGTGCGGTGATTTCTGGCGCTCATGAACATATTTTAGAGCTTTCCGACAAACTGAACCTACCCGTTGTGAGTACTTTGATGGGCTTGGGGGCATTCCCGGGTACACATAAAAACTCACTGGGCATGTTGGGTATGCACGGCACTTACGAAGCTAATATGGCAATGCATGAAGCGGATCTTATTTTTGGTATCGGTGTGCGTTTTGATGACCGTACAACCAACAACCTTGAAAAGTACTGCCCAAACGCAAAAGTGATGCATATTGATATCGATCCGTCATCGATCTCGAAAAACGTGAAAGTGGATTTGCCGATCGTAGGTTCTGCGGAAAAAGTGCTGACAACCATGCTCGGGCTGCTTGCAGAGCAAGGTAGTGGAAATGATCAAGATGCTATCACTGCATGGTGGGATGACATTCAAGTATGGCGTGACCGCAACTGCTTGTCTTATGAAGCGTCTCCAGAACGAATCAAGCCACAGCAAGTAATTGAAACGCTGCACAAGCTAACTAATGGTGACGCATATGTGGCGTCTGATGTGGGCCAGCATCAGATGTTTGCGGCGCTGTACTACCCATTCAATAAGCCGCGCCGTTGGATAAACTCTGGTGGTCTTGGCACCATGGGATTTGGTCTTCCGGCTGGCATGGGCGTGAAGTTTGCCATGCCACAAGAAGAGGTCGTGGTTGTGACTGGTGACGGCAGTATTCAGATGAATATTCAAGAATTGTCGACAGCCATGCAATACGACATTCCAGTGAAGATCATCAACCTGAACAACCGATTCTTAGGCATGGTAAAACAGTGGCAAGACATTATTTATCAAGGTCGTCACTCTAATTCTTACATGAGTTCTGTTCCTGACTTTGCAGCGATTGCAGAAGCTTATGGTCACGTCGGTATTCGTATCGAAACGCCTGATCAGCTCGAAGAAGGGCTACAAAAAGCGTTGGATATGAAAGATCGTCTGGTGTTTGTGGACATCAACGTAGACGAAACCGAACACGTATACCCGATGCAAATCAAAGGTGAGGGTATGGATAAAATGTGGCTAAGCAAAACGGAGAGAACTTAATATGAGACACATTATTTCATTGCTATTGGAAAACCAACCGGGTGCGTTGTCTCGTGTTGTTGGTTTGTTCTCTCAACGTGGTTACAACATTGAATCTTTGACGGTATCACCGACTGATGATGAAACCCTGTCGCGAATGAACATTACCACGACATCTGATGAGATGCAGTTGGAACAAATTCAGAAGCAGTTACACAAATTGATCGATGTGCTGAAAGTGCAAGAAGTCACCGAGTATGAGCACATTGAGCGTGAACTGATGATGGTGAAAGTGAAAGCCAGTGGTTTTGCGCGAGCAGAAGTGAAGCGGACGGCAGACATCTTTCGTGGCCAGATCGTGGATGTCACGGCTTCCCAATACACCGTACAACTTGCGGGTACGAGTGAAAAGCTAGATGCCTTCATTCAAGCGATATCCGAAGTGACCGAAGTTGTCGAAGTTGCTCGTAGTGGTGTCGTTGGCATTGCGCGAGGAGAGCGAGCCCTCAAACCTTAACTCTCTGATTGCATATAGAAAAGCCACTTAATCTAAGTGGCTTTTTTGTTTAGAAAATAACAATTAATGATATAATTGTCGTTTTAGTAAGCATGATAGGCATTAGACGTGTGAAAGTACCTAAGCGAGTCGGCACCTTATTGGCGACAGCACTATTTTTTAGTGCACTCACTGCCGCTTACTACTATCAGAAATATCTGACGTTGTTAGAAAACAATGTTGAGAACACCGCTCAAGAAGCGTTACATCAATTGGCCTATACTGGCCGTGAATACAGCAATATTCAGGATCAAATCGAAACGATCAGTGACCTACTTGGTCACAGCCAAAGTCTGTATGAATATCTGCGCCAACCTAACCGGGTGAACCGTTCCATCTTAGAAGACATGTGGATCTCGGTCGCAATCAATCAAAAGTTGTATAAGCAAATTCGCTTTCTTGATGTTTCTGGTCGAGAAAAAGTGAGGATTAATTATGAGATTGAAACAGGCGCTGCGTTGCCCGCGATCAAATTGCAAAATAAGTCAGAGCGAGATTACTTTCAATTCGCTAAGAACTTAGACGATGGCGAAATCGCTTCGTGGGGGATAGGTTTAGAACGAGAGTATGGCGAGTTAGTCTATCCCTATAGCCCGTCACTGCGTATTTTGATGCCTATTTCGCTTAACGGAAAGCGCGAAGGGTATCTTGTGCTTAATGTTGATATTGACTATTTATCCTCTCGACTCAACTATTCGTCAGTGCTTGATTTCCATATTGAGCTGATTAAAAGTGACGGATTTTACATTGATAGCCCTAAATCAGCTCGTTTATATGGCCATATAATTCCCGCTCGCTCTCAATTTAATTTTGGCCGGATGTACCCAAACATTTGGCGTAGTTTAAATTCAAAAGATTCGGGCTATGCTTACAATGGTTCGAATTTGGTCGCGTATCGCACCATCCAGTTTGTTTCTAGCGAACCTCTTCATCTGGTTATTGATCTTACCAATGAGCAGTTATTATCCCGAGCTCAGAGGGACATTGATGACTTAATCCAAGAAGCGTTTTTTGTTCTAAGTTTGGTGCTCGGCTTCACTTTGCCGACGGCAGCCCTTGCTCTGCATTATCGGCGTCATAGTATGGAATCGAAGTTGGCTCGAGCTGCTCTTGATGGTATGACTGCGGTGATGATCTCGGATGCTTCACATAGAATCATCATGGTTAATCAAGAGTTTGAAAACATGATGGGTTACTCAACCAAGCATGCCCAAGGTTGGAGTGCACATCATTTAATTCTCTTACCTGAAGATCTCGAAGCAAACCTGAGTATCTGGAAAATACTGAAGAGTGAACACGTATGGGAAGGGGAGATTCGTTGTCGAACTAAGTTTAATCAAGTCTTTACCGCAATAATGCGTATTCAGGCGAATTTAACCAAATCAGGTAAAGTGAGTTATTACATTACGTCGCTGGTGGATATCTCTGGGCAAAAAGAGTTAGAAGAAAAATTACGAAACTTAAGCGAAAAAGATGGTTTGACGGGTTTGTGGAACCGCCGAAAATTTGAAGAGCAATTGGCGCAATATGCGGGGATTATTGAACGTTATCCTGATAGCCCTCCTGCTTGTTTGGCGTTGTTTGATATTGACCACTTTAAGCGTATTAATGACGAGCTTGGCCACGACGAAGGAGACAAGGTGATTTGTAGTGTCGCAGAAACCCTCCTAGAAGAAGTCCGCAGCACAGACTTTGTATCTCGTGTCGGTGGTGAGGAATTTGCAGTGATTATGCCGCATACAACACTAGAAGAAGCTGAAATTGTATTGAACAGGCTACGTGTCGCGGTTCAAATGCGTAGTGATAGAGGCATTACTGTCAGTGCTGGATATAGTGATTTAACCTCTGATCGTACAAGAACGTATAAATGTGCTGATATTGCTTTGTATGAGTCAAAAAGTGCAGGACGTAACTGCGTATCGCTATGTCATAGTTATGATGATATTGCTTAGCGCTTTTACAAAAATGAATAAACGGGGATAGACCCCGCTTTTTAGTCTCAGCGTTATTCGCTAGCCAGTATGCGACACTGGTTGTCGATGGCGGCTTCGATACACTGTATTGACTGTCTCAAATAACGCTCTAGATAACCTAAAGCATCCTGACTCTTTTTGTCTAGCGATGCCTTCATCAGTATTTCTTGCTCATCGAGATTACAGTGCCCAGGGTTCCCTGTGCCTAAAATCTGCATCGCGAAGTATTGGTAGCGTTTAATTTGCGTGAGTAGATCGCGGAAAAACCCAAACATATTGACAGAGCCAGCACCTTCAAACAGCGCAGTAAGAAACTGATTTTGGCGCTCTTCCCATTCCCTCCAGCAAAAGCTTTCGCCAGGTTTTACTCGGGATAACTTGTGATAAGCAGTTAGTACATCCAGTTCCCATTTTTCATCGCCAATCGTAATTGCCTTACTGAGTAAGCATGCGGAGACCATTTGCAGGCTTTCGTACAAGTCATGTAACTCATCTTTACATACAGGTGCAACCCAGCAGCCTTTTTGCGGCTCGAGTTTGACGTATTTGCTCCAAGATAATTGCACCAATGCTTCTCGAATGGGTGACGCTCCTACGTTGTACTTCTCTTTGAGTTCGGCAACCACGAGTTTTTGACCTGGTTTAAGCTCGCCATCGAGAATATCCTGACGGATCATTCTTAATACTTTGTCGGTAAGAGTGGGACTAGACACATACACCTCATAGAAACTTTAATCGTGACGATAAAATTAAACAGTACGAAATTCTGATAGAGGTAAATAATACAATTAGCCTATTATGAGAGCAAGAAAGCCATATAAAAAAGGAGGGCATAAGCCCTCCTTCTCAAGAAACTGAAGTGTTAAAAATTCAGTCTTATAGTACGTGTACAGAAGCTGTGTTCGTAGTACCTGAAGCAACTAGAGCGCCAGAAACCATAACAACGATATCGCCTTTGTTACCTAGACCTGATTCTAGAGCAAGTTCTTTACCCGCTACGTAGAATGCGTCAGTGCTTTCGATTGAATCAACAACTACAGGAGTAACACCTTTAGTTAGAACTAGCTGTGCAGCAGTTTTCTTGTTAGTTGTTAGCGCTAGGATGTTTGCAGTTGGGAAGTACTTACGTACTGAACGTGCAGACTTACCGCCTTCAGTTGCAACAACGATAAGTGGAGCAGCTAGTTTCTCAGCTGTGTCTACTGCACCTTTACATACTGCTTCAGTGATGCGAAGACGTGGGCTGTCTAGACGAGAACCTAGTTCAGCTTTTAGCGCTGAGTCAGTACGGTTCGCGATTTGAGCCATGATAGTTACCGCTTCAACAGGGTATTTACCTTTCGCCGTTTCACCAGAAAGCATTACTGCGTCAGTACCGTCCATTACCGCGTTAGCAACGTCGCCTGCTTCCGCACGAGTAGGACGTGGGTTGTTGATCATAGAATCAAGCATTTGAGTTGCTGTGATAACCATCTTACGTGCACGGTTACACTTCTCGATCATCATTTTCTGAGCGAAGATTACTTCTTCAGCTGGGATTTCAACACCTAGGTCACCACGTGCAACCATGATGCCGTCAGAAAGCTCTAGGATCTCGTCGAAGTTATCAACACCTTCTTGGTTTTCGATCTTAGAGATGATGTGGATGTTCTCGCCGCCGTTTGCAGCAAGTACTTCACGGATTTCTTGAACGTCAGACGCTTTACGGATGAAAGAAGCTGCTACGAAGTCAACGCCTTGCTCACAACCAAACTTAAGGTCGTTCTTATCTTTTTCAGATAGTGCAGGTAGGTTTACAGAAACGCCAGGAAGGTTAACACCTTTGTTTTCGCCTAGTGCACCGTTGTTAAGAACTTTACATTTAACTTCAGTTTCAGTCTTAGAGATAACTTCCATCTCGATTAGACCGTCGTCTACTAGGATAGTGTTACCTACGTTTAGGTCTGCTGCGAAACCAGCGTAAGTTACTGCAACTTTATCTTTGTTACCTACAACTGAAGTGTCAGTTGTGAAAGTGAATTCTTGACCTGCTACTAGATCAACATCGTTACCGCCTTCTAGCTTGATAGTGCGGATTTCTGGACCTTTAGTATCTAGAAGAATTGCTAGTGGTTTGCCAGTAGCTTCCATTACTTTACGGAAGTTCGCGATACGAGTGCCGTGTTCTTCGTAGTCACCGTGAGAGAAGTTAAGGCGCATTACGTTCATGCCTGCGTTAACTAGTTCAGTTAGCTTCTCTACAGATTCTGTTTTAGGGCCAATCGTACATACGATTTTGGTCTTTTTCATGGAAGATACTCTCCGGTAAGTATAGTTACAATTTGAAAGTCGGTTATTTACTCTGAAGTCAGGACGTTTTTGATGACATTTAGTACC
Source organism: Vibrio sp. D54 (assembly GCF_021728075.1). Lineage (NCBI taxonomy): Bacteria > Pseudomonadati > Pseudomonadota > Gammaproteobacteria > Vibrionales > Vibrionaceae > Vibrio > Vibrio sp. D54. Next base: position 326,752 of record NZ_JAKKCS010000005.1, read on the forward strand.
TGTCACCCACCGATTTTTCGTCTCATTATTAGAACTTCAGATTCTGAAAGTCTTTCACCAAGTTTAGTCATTTTATGACTAAAAGATCGGCGATTTTGGTTACCTTTTTGTGACTAATCCCACTTTATATGCAGAAAGTTGCAAAAAAATAGCCTTCAATTCTGTAATTTTTTTTCTTTTCGGTGGCGAATTCTACCACTGAATGAATCCAATATCACTGTTTAAGAATTGTCTTAGGACAAGGTTTTATCGAGAAATATTAATTTTTTGGATCGAAATAAATGGACTTAAAAGTTTCGGTTTGACTATAATAAGTTTCACATCGAAACTTAAAATCAAAACTTAAATGTCGAAACGAAATACTCAATTAAGAAGACACGCCATTTCTAACTTGGTTTCTGAACTAGGAGAAGTTAGCGTTGATGAACTTGCTCAGAAATTCGAAACCTCAGAGGTCACGATTAGAAAGGATTTAGCTTCTTTAGAGAAAAACGGCCAACTTCTACGCCGCTATGGCGGTGCGATTGCTATCCCAAAGGAAGTCATTCACGAAGAATTGGGCGCTAATGTTTCGACTCGAAAGTTAAGCTTAGCAAAAGCAGCAGCATCATTGATTCGCGATCATAATCGCATCGTGATCGACAGTGGCAGCACGACTGCCGCGCTGATTCAACAGTTGAATGACAAACGTGGCTTAGTGGTCATGACCAACTCGTTGCATGTTGCTAACGCCCTAAATGAATTAGAGAGCGAACCGACACTGCTGATGACTGGTGGTACTTGGGATACGCACTCAGAGTCCTTTCAAGGCAAAGTGGCCGAATCTGTATTACGAGCTTACGACTTTGACCAACTATTCATCGGTGCGGATGGCATCGATCTCGAGCGTGGAACCACGACATTTAATGAGTTGGTTGGCTTAAGTAAGGTAATGGCAGAAGCGTCACGTGAAGTGATCGTAATGATCGAGTCCGAAAAAATCGGCCGTAAGATCCCAAACTTAGAGCTCGCTTGGCATCAAGTTGATGTGTTGGTGACCGATGCAGATATCCAAGCAGAGCATAAAGTACAGATTGAACAACATGGCGTGAAAGTCATTTGCGCCTAATAATGTAATCAGTTTCATATTTTACTTCCCTCTGGATAAAGGCCTTTGCTTGCTGCCTCTATTTGAAATCATGGCTAGGGAAGAACAAAACTACAAACGGAGATAAACACATGTGTGGAATCGTAGGTGCAGTAGCACAACGAGATGTTGCAGAAATTTTGGTTGAAGGTCTACGCCGCTTAGAGTACCGCGGTTACGACTCTGCTGGCGTTGCGGTTGTTGATGGCGAATCAAACCTAACGCGCGTTCGTCGCTTGGGTAAAGTACAAGAATTGGCTGATGCAGTAGAAGAAGCAAAAGTGATCGGCGGAACTGGTATTGCGCACACTCGTTGGGCGACGCACGGTGAACCTTCTGAAATCAACGCTCACCCACACATGTCTGGTGATATCGCAGTGGTCCATAACGGCATCATCGAAAACCATGAAGAGCTGCGTGAGCTGCTTCAATCTCGTGGCTACGTGTTTGAATCGCAAACGGATACAGAAGTTATCGCACACATGGTTGAGTGGGAACTTCGTACTTCAGAAACGCTATTAGAAGCGGTACAAAAAACAGCAAAACAACTTGAAGGCGCATACGGCACCGTAGCGTTGGATCGCAAAGATCCTTCACGCATCGTAGTAGCGCGTTCAGGCAGCCCGATCGTGATCGGTTTTGGTGTAGGTGAAAACTTCCTAGCGTCTGACCAACTTGCATTACTTAACGTTACGCGCCGTTTCATGTACCTAGAAGAAGGTGACGTAGCAGAAATTACTCGCCGTGAAGTCACTGTGTTTGATGCAACGGGTGAGCCAGTTGAGCGTGAAATTGTTGAATCTAACGCAGAGCATGATGCAGGTGATAAAGGCCAATACCGTCACTTCATGCAAAAAGAAATCTATGAGCAACCTAAAGCGTTGATCAACACAATGGAAGGTCGTATCACGTCAGATTCTGTTGTGACAGACGCGATCGGTGTGCACGCGGCAGACATTCTAAGCAAAGTAGAACACGTACAAATCGTCGCGTGTGGTACGTCTTACAACGCAGGTATGACGGCACGTTACTGGTTTGAAGACATTGCAGGCGTGAGCTGTGACGTCGAAATCGCGTCTGAATTCCGTTACCGCAAGTTTGTGACTCGCCCAAACAGCCTATTGATCACGTTGTCTCAGTCTGGTGAAACCGCTGATACGCTAGCAGCACTTCGCCTAGCAAAAGAGAAAGGTTACATGGCGGCTATGACCATCTGTAACGTAGCAGGCTCTTCTCTGGTTCGTGAATCAGATTTTGCGTTCATGACTCGCGCTGGTGTTGAAATCGGTGTGGCTTCAACCAAAGCGTTCACGACTCAACTTTCTGCACTACTTATGTTGGTAACGGCACTGGGTAAAGAGCAAGGTCGCATCAGCAAAGAGAAAGAAAAAGAGATTGTTGAAGCGCTACACGCACTTCCTAAGCAAATCAACGCGGCACTTTCTTTCGAGAAAGAAATTGAAGCACTAGCAACGGATTTTGCAGACAAGCACCACACATTGTTCCTAGGCCGTGGCGAGTTCTACCCAATCGCGATGGAAGCGTCTCTAAAACTGAAAGAGATCTCGTACATCCACGCAGAAGCGTACGCGGCGGGTGAACTGAAACACGGTCCTCTGGCTCTAATTGATGCTGACATGCCAGTTGTTGTGGTTGCACCAAGCAACGACCTACTTGAAAAGCTAAAATCAAACGTTGAAGAAGTGCGTGCGCGTGGCGGCCTTCTATACGTATTCGCAGATGCAGACGCAGGCTTCGAAGGCGATGAAACAATGAAGATCATCACGATGCCTCACGTTAGTGAAATCACGGCGGCGATCTACTACACCATCCCAATGCAGTTACTGTCTTACTACGTAGCACTGATCAAAGGTACGGACGTAGACCAACCACGTAACCTAGCGAAAGCGGTAACGGTTGAGTAATTACACTTAATAGCAAAATTCTAAGCGGCACATGCGAGAGTATGTGCCGCTTTTTTTATTTAAACCCACTTTAAGGTTTGTGAGTTATTGACCCAACTGGTGAGCGGTTAGAATTGCAGAGTAGACGTTTTCTGCCGTCACTGGGAATGGCATATTGTGGATGGTTTCTCCCTCGGCCGTTGAGGCTTCGGCGACCTCGCGCAACTTAGTGTGGTTAAGCTCTTTAACGCCCATATCAAATAAGTTGGTTGGTAGACCTACAGAGCGGCAGAATGCAAGAACCGTATTAATCTCTTCCATCGCTGCGTTTTCTAGTACCAGCTGAACTAGTGTGCCGAACGCGACTTTCTCACCATGATAGAGATGATGACACTCTTCAAGCTTAGTTAGGCCGTTATGAATAGCGTGAGCACCCGCTAGACCACTGCTTTCAAAACCGATACCGCTTAGGTATGTATTGGCTTCAATAATGTTTTCTACCGCTTTGGTGCTCACACCATTTTCTACCGCAGCTTTTGCTTTTACACCATCTTCAAGCAAGGTTTCATAGCAAAGTTTCGCAAGCGCTTGTGCTGAACGCGTCGCTAACCCACCAGCCATTGTTGCCTTACCAGAAGTCATGTTGGCACGAGCTTCAAAGTAGGTGGAAAGCGCGTCGCCCATCCCCGATACAAGTAAGCGAACAGGGGCTTTGGCGATGACTGACGTATCCATGATGACCATGTCTGGGTTTTTAGGGATCATCAAATATTCTGCAAATTCACCTTCAGGTGTGTATATCACCGCAAGCGCTGAGGTTGGCGCATCAGTCGAGGCAATCGTAGGAACCACCACGACAGGAATTTTGGTGTAAAACGCAACAGCCTTTGCTGTATCTAACGTTTTACCGCCACCAATACCGACAATGACATCGTGTTTTTGAGTCGCACAAATGTCCGTGATGCGTTCAATCTCAACGCGCGAACATTCGCCACCAAAAATGTTCATAGTGAGTGGAAGCTTTTCGTCAGCAAAACTTTGTTTGACGTCATCACCAACCAGGTTAGTCACGAACTCATCGGCAATTACTAACGGACGTTCACCCAATGTTTTCATATAGTGAGCGATAGATGTAAGTACTTGTTCACCTTGGACGTATTTGCTTGGGCTGATAATAATTTTGTCCATAATTCAAACCTTTAACCTTTTTTTTGTGTGTTTTGGAGTGCAATGAATATCCATTGTAGGGATAAGGTTTATATTAGGTTTGGTGTGGTAAGTGGTGAAGGATATCTCTGGTTTTGTTCCATGCTTTTATGACCTCTGTGTCAAACCGACTGTCAGAAGTAATAAGCATCAGCATGCTTTATGGCGACGATCACTATTCAGGAAAATTTGTCGTTTTTCGTTTCATATTGAAACAATAATGCCGAAGTTTTTGTTTCAATATGAAACAGATTGATTTTTGTTGAGCACGCTTTTTCTCTGTTTAAGATGAATTCATACCCTACATAAAAATATAAATGGAATGAGATAGAACGATGAAAAAATTAATTAACCAAGTTGATGATGTTGTATTGCAGCAAATGGAAGGTCTGGCTTTATCTCGCCCAGAGCTAAAAGCGAACTACGAACCTCGTTACATGTGGCATGAGGAAACGCCGGGGCAAGTGGCATTGGTTTCTGGTGGTGGCTGTGGTCATGAACCTTTGCACGCAGGTTTTATTGGTAAAGGCATGCTGACAGGCGCCTGCCCAGGAGAGGTATTTACTTCACCTACACCAGATCAAATGTACGAATGTGGCAACCAAGTGAATACTGGTGAAGGCGTGCTATTTATCATTAAAAACTACACCGGCGATGTGTTGAACTTTGAAACGGCCGTGGAGCTCCTTCATACCGATGGTATCAAAGTTGGGTCGGTGTTGGTGGATGACGATGTTGCAGTCAAAGACAGCCTGTATACCGCTGGTCGCCGTGGCGTCGCTGGAACGGTATTGGTTGAAAAGTTAGCTGGGGCTGCCGCGAGCAAAGGTTATTCGTTGGAGCAATGTGAAGCACTGGCTCGTCGCGTTAATAACCACTGTCGTTCATTTGGCGTGGCGCTTAATGCTTGTGTTGTACCCGCAGCAGGTAAACCATCTTTTGTTCTGGAAGATGATGAAGTTGAGTTTGGTGTTGGTATCCATGGTGAACCAGGTATCAAGCGAGTGAAATACACCGATGTCGATACGTTAGTGGATGAAATGTTTGCTGAAGTTGCTGAAAACACACCTTATCAGCGCACATTGCGTATTTGGAATCGTGACGAAGGTGAATGGGATGAAGTGGAATCCAGCATTGAGCCTTTCGCCGCTGAACACGACTACATCGTGATGGTGAATGGTATGGGTGGTACGCCAACTTCAGAGCTTTACGGAGTGTACCGCCGTCTGGCTCATAACTGCGAGCAAGCAGGGTTCCGTATCGTGCGTAATATGGTTGGTAACTTCTGTACGTCACTCGATATGGAAGGCGTTTCGATTACGTTGCTGAAGGCAGACAAAGAGATGTTGGAGCTGTTTGATGCTCCTGTCGATACGGCCGCGATCAAGTGGTAACAGGGGAGAGGAAACATGCAAATTGAAAAACAACATATCGTTCACTGGCTAGAGTTATGTGCAAAAACGTATCAAGAGAATCAAGATTTTCTGACCGACCTTGATCGTGATATTGGTGACGCCGACCACGGTCTCAATATGAACCGTGGCTTTAAAAAAGTTGTTGAAAAACTGCCGCAATTTGCGGACCAAAATATCGGCAGCATTCTCAAGAATACGGGCATGACCTTGCTTTCTAGTGTCGGTGGGGCAAGTGGCCCGCTGTATGGCACGCTGTTTATTCGCACGGCTGCCGCTGTCGGAACCCGAGAGCAACTAACGTTTGAAGAGTTGGTCGATGCACTAAAAAGCGGTGTGGATGGCGTGGTGTCTCGTGGTAAAGCGGAACTGGGTGATAAAACCATGTGTGATGTTTGGTTACCCGTTTTAGTTAGCGTGAAGGCATCGTTAGAAAATGGTATGAGTGCTGACCATTTATTGAATGAAATGGTTGAGCTAGCAGAAACGAACGCGGTTGCCACGATTGAAATGTTGGCGAAAAAAGGGCGAGCAAGCTATCTGGGGGAACGTAGTATTGGCCACCAAGATCCCGGTGCAACCTCTTCTTTGTTAATGATTAAAGCACTACAGCAGGCAATAGCAGGTAATTAAGATGGTGGGAATTGTAGTTGTATCTCATAGTCGTCGCCTTGCAGAAGGGGTGGCCGAACTTGCCACCCAAATGACGCAAGGCAAAGCCAAGCTTGCGATTGCTGCTGGGATTGATGATCCAGAGAACCCGATCGGAACCGATGCCATTGCCGTGATGGAAGCGATTGAGCAGGTACAAGATCAACAAGGGGTTGTTGTGTTGATGGATCTTGGCAGCGCGTTGCTTAGCACGGAAATGGCTCTGGACCTGATTGATGATCATGTGAGGGAAAATGTCACCCTTATCTCGGCACCTATTGTTGAAGGAACCATGGCGGCGTCGGTGGCTGCCGCCGCCGGACTGCCTTTATCGACGGTAGTCGAAGAGGCACAGAATGCGTTAAGCGTAAAACAAGAGCATCTTGGTGATCAGCCACTAACATCCGCTGAGATAGCGCCAGTATCAGAAAACTTTGAGCAAGAACGGACATTTGATTGGGTAGTGCAAAATCCGCATGGATTACATGCTCGTCCCGCTGCGGCCATTGTTGGTGCACTCGCGCCTTTTGACTGCCAATTATGGTTTAAAAAAGGCGAGCGCCGTGTGAACGCGAAAAGCTTAAACAGCATTGCGAAACTTGGCGTTCGTAGTCAAGAGACGATCACCTTATGCGCACTTGGACCTCAATCCAGTGAAGCAATCAAGGCATTTGAAGCCTTAGCTTATGAGCACTTCGGAGAAAAAGAGGCGGTTGAGCAAGGCATTGTCGAACCTGAAGAAAGCTCGGGTACTCTGCTCGATGGCATGGCCTCAAATCAGATTGAAGGTGCTGTTGTTGGTATTCGAGTCAATGACGGTATCGCTACTGCTCCTGCTGTCCTTTTTACTCATGAAATGCCAGCTGTGCCTGAACGTGATTTCCAAAGTGAACAAGATGAAATTGAACGGGTTAAGCGTGCGATAGGCGTGGTTGTTCAACATTTGCAGGAGCAAGCGAAGCAGCCGAAAGGGGAAATATTTGCTGCTCATAGCATGATGCTCAGTGACCCAGAATTATGGGCATCGGTCGAGTCGCGAATTCAAACGGGCATGATAGCCGAGCAAGCTTGGGTAGAATCACTGCAAACGTTGGCCGAAGAGTTTCGCCAGGCAGAAAGTCAGTACATGCGGGAACGCGAAGCAGATGTACATGATATCGCACGCCAAGTTATGGTCGAAATGACAGGCGTAACGCCTAATGCCATCGACATTCAGGAACCGAGTATTTTGTTGGCCCGCGACCTGATGCCTTCTGATGTGGCCGGGCTTGATAAATCGAAAGTGCTTGGTATCTGTTTGAGTGAGGGAGGGAAAACCTCTCACAGTGCGATTCTTGCTCGTGCGATGGGGATTCCTGCCATCGTTAAAGCTCAGGGCTGCCTTGATGCTGTGCGTGCTGGTCAAGTGGTGACTATTGATGGCTTCCGAGGGCATTTATGGTTCTCTCCTTCAGATGCCGTACAGCAGGAATTAGAAGCGCAACAAATTGAGTGGCAAAGCATCCGACAACGTGCATTAGCGAGTGCTCAGCAAGCCGCAGTCACCTGTGATGGTGTCCATATTCAAGTATTCGCCAATATTGGTGGACCGAAAGATATTGATGATGCACTAACATCGGGGGCTGAGGGCGTTGGTCTATTTCGGACTGAGTTTCTATTTCAAAACAGTGATGAGTTGCCGACTGAGGAAGCGCAATATCAAGTGTATCGTGATATTGCTGCCGCACTTGGTGATAAGCCACTTACGATTCGTAGTCTAGATGTTGGCGGTGACAAGCCTTTAGCCGCTTATCCTATGCCAGCAGAAGATAATCCATTTTTAGGTTTGAGAGGGGTGCGGTTGTGCCTTCAACATGAGTCATTGTTTACCGCTCAACTTCGAGCCATTCTGAGAGCCTTTCACGAGCAACCGAATATTCAATTGATGATACCGATGGTGGCTCAGGTTGAAGAAGTGAGAAAAGTAAAAGCGCTGTTGGCGCATCAAGCAAACCAACTCGGCTTGGATGCGACTCATTTGCCCGTTGGTATTATGATTGAGGTGCCAGCCGCGGTATTAAATGCTGATGCGTTAGCCCAAGAAGTCGACTTTTTCTCTATTGGCACCAATGATTTGACTCAATATGTTATGGCCGCCGATCGAGGTAACGCCGCTGTTGCTGAATTGGTGAACTACTTTGAACCATCGGTACTAAAAGCCATTGAGCTCACGTGTGCAGCAGGCGATCGCGCGGGTATACCGGTTAGTATGTGTGGTGAGATGGCTGGCGATCCAAATGCCACAGAAACATTGCTTCGCGTGGGGTTGCGAAAATTCAGCGCCAGTGCGAGTCTGCTACCGGGACTAAAAGCGCAGATTCGTCAGCTGTCTGTCGATGTTTAATCGAAACCGTATCGTTAGTACATCTATACCGGCGTGCTTACGCCGGTTTTACTTTTGTTATAGGAACGCCACTTCACGGCTTAATACAGCTTCATTTGCTCCTGCAGCCCAAACTTATTAATTTTTCTCCATAAGGTCGTGCGGCCAATTTGCAATGCTTTCGCCATATCATGCATTTTGCCATCACACTGATTCCAAGCTTGAACGATAGCTCTTCTCTCGGCTTCTTCTAACGTGATTACTGGCGTATTTTCTGCGGTATGGCGAGAATTCAGTTTAATGTCTTCAGGAATATCGTTCAGCTTGATTAAGTTGGAACTACGGTTAAGCAAAATTCGCTCAGTTCGATTTCTTAATTCAGAGTTGTTGCCTGACCAACGAAAATTCATCAACGCTTCCAGTGCGACTGGCTCTATCGAGATCGTCACATTGTGGCGGCGTTCGTAATGGCTGATAAGCTGCTGGACGAGAAATTCAATGTCTTCTTTACGCTTTCGTAGTGGTGGAATATGCAGCTCGTTCGAGGAGATTTCATAATAAAGTTGCCGACCAAATGAGCGCTGAGTGACATACTCGCTGATCTCTGAAGCGGTGCTGGTAATAAGTTGAAAATCTACGGGGATCAATCGCAAACTGTCGCTGCGGCTGACGAGCCCAGTTTTTAACAACTTAAGTAGCACGGCTTGTAAATCGGGCGACAGATATTCCACCTTTTCTAAAAAGAGCGTACCGCCATGGGCGAGCTCAAACTTTGAAGGCATGCCTTGCCCTTCGTCATACCCCAGGGTTTCTTTGACCAGTTGCTCTGTATTGATGGAGCGGCAGTTGAGCGTAATGAACGGCCCTTCTTTGTAGGTGCTTTCGTTATGAATCGCCATGGCGAGAGTGGCTTTTCCTACGCCTTCTTCACCTGTAATTAGAATCGGTGATTTGGACTTTATGGCCCGTTTTGCCACGGTAATGACATGCTTCATTTTTCGTGAAATGACGGGCAAAGTGCTGAACGTATAGCGCGCACTGCCACCTATTTGTTGTTGAGCAAGTTCGCGAATTTTATCGATAGGGTGCAAGAACAATAAGTGTGTGCCGTCGTTGAGTGGACGCAAGGTGATGATCGCTTCAACAAACTCGCCACGAACCTCTACCGTTGTGAGTTTACGGTTTATGCTCGCACCTGACTCAATACTAGTAAGGACATTCGGTGGGAAGCGTAAAACAGAAAAGACTTCTTTATCCAAGACCTGACTGGCTTCAATGTTTAACAAACGCTCGGACTGGTGATTTACCATGGTGATGCGATTTTCTTCATCCCACGCTAGAAGGCCGTCATCCATGCACTCTAACGTTGCGTTATGCGCACAAGTGAGGCGGTTCATGTTTTCTTGTTCCGACTGAATGTGGATTTGCAAGCTGACTTCTTTCGCGCTCGACGCGATGATGACTAAGTCTTCTTTCTTATAGCTTTCCGCTTTTCTGAAAAGGCATGTTGTACCGCGTAATTTGCCAAATTGGTCAAAAACAGGCGCCGCTACAGAGGCATAAGAGTGCAAGTGGCGATTGAAATGTTCGGCAGCAAAAACTTCACACGGGATATGAGTGTTGATACAGAGATTGACTGCATTTGTGCCTATCTTTCCTTCGGAGAGAAAACAGCCTTGTTTTATGCCGAGCGTTTGCATCTCTTGTCGCATAGAGTCGTGCCCGACGGTGGAGAGAATACAGCCGTTGCCATCGGTTACCATCAATACCAGGTCTTCGTCACCAAGCATATCGTACGTATCTTCAAGTACGGTCGTGGCGCATTCGATGAGATGTTCGTTGCGCTTCATTAGAGATGAGAAGGTAAATCCAGAGGCAATATGTGGTTTTGACCAGGTGTAAGGGCTGCATTGCTTTATGCAACGCTCCCACGACTCGAGGACGGGAGTGCGGGAAAATTCTGGAGATACCCAGTGGTGTTTCTGGAAAAACTCCCACTTAGTTTTAGTGTCTTCGATTGAAAGCATGCGATACCGTTTCAATACTAGCGATAGATTGGTCTGATGTTACAGAGACATCGGAATATGGACTGTGATGGCTTTCACGCACGTTGTATAGAAGAATGTGCAAAAAGAGGGGCGAGTTGAGGAGGCTTCCGTGCCAGTTTTTCGATTAAAAAGGGCTGTCTTTGCCGAGCTCATTGCAAATCTCGACAATGGCAAGTGAGAGCCCTGACTTAATGATTTGTTGTTGACGTTGCAGTTGTAGCTGATAAAACTCAAGGTCGATGTCGTCATCTGGTTCGCTGACTTCCAGTTGTACCATGCCCATTTTCTTCACCAAGTGCAGTTTCTTAATTGGTTCTAGAATATTCGGGTCAGTGAATTCGTAATCTGAAGCGTCACTATTGAGTTGGTTTTTGAGTTTGATGATGTCTTCGATGTCGTGGTAAATGTCATCGGGGAGCACTCCCAAGCCAAACAATAACTTCAAACGAACAGACAGATCGCCCAGCGGTCCAGAGTCTTGTAGCAGCGGACCGACAACCGATTGAACAGCGAAGTTATCTTTACGAAAGATTCTTTGCACTAACCCGTCGATCGAATCGTTAAAAACGTCGACTGCTGCAATGAAAAAGCCTCGTACCGATGGGGCGCTGTTTAATCGCTCAATGATCTCGGTTTCGTTGATGTTATCTGCCATATACTGAATACATTTCTAATTATTAGCTATCCCAACTCTTCAAGCAGAGAAGGACATAGAAGGGGAGCCGAGCTCCCCTAGGTAAATCAAAGCTGGTTGTAAAGTGTCTCGATTTGAGCCGCTTCATCACTGTCTTCTGCAAGACCTGTGTATGTCGCTAGCGTCTTCTTCACACCCACTTCTTTTAATGAGTTTTGTAGCTCTACGGCTTGTGGGTCAGTGTCGTTAGTGTACTTCAACGCAGCGGCAATGCCTTTCAAAAGTGTTTGATTTTCAGTGCCATACTCAATTGTACCGAGTAAAGGCTTCACTAATCTATCGTTTGCACCCAATTTTCGAATTGGTTGACGACCTACGCGATCCACCTCATCCACTAAGTATGGGTTGGCAAAGCGTCCTAAAATCTTCTCGATGTAGGCGTTGTGCATGTCACGGTCGAAGCCGTAACGTTTGATCAGCACTTCACCACTCTCTTGCATCGCCTGTTTTACTTCAGCGTGAATGCTTGGGTCTTCAATTGCTTCACGAATGGTACGATGGCCTTTCAAGCAACCTAGGTAAGCGGTAATGCAATGGCCTGTATTGAGAGTGAATAGCTTGCGTTCTACGAATGCCATTAGGTTGTTGGTTCTTTCCATGCCTGCGATATCAGGGATTTCACCTTTGAATTGCTGTTCATCCACAATCCATTCACTAAAACTCTCTACCGTGACTTCTAGTGGGTCATCGTTCGCGGCTTCTGCTGGTGGTACGATGCGGTCCACTGCGGAGTCGACGAAGCCAACTAGCTCGTCTGCTTTCGCGTGTAATGATTCATCCAAATGTTTGTACACTTCACCTTTTAGGTGTGTGGTGCCACGAACCATGTTTTCACACGCGATGATGTTCAACGGTTTTTCGTTGCCTGCCGCAAAGCGCTTTGCAATGCCGGTCGCGATGGTTTTTGCAATGATGTCCAGTACGTTAGGGCCAACCGCTGTTGTTACCAAGTCGGTTTTTACAATGCGGTCAATGACATCTTTACTGGCTGAGTTTACTGCGGTGACGTGAGTTACTGTGTCGATTTGGCACTCAGTACCGACCACTTTTACTTTGTATTCTTGCTTGTGACTCAGTTGATCGACGAGTGGTGCGTCAACGTCTGCAAATGTCACCTCGACTTCTGCATCAGCTAAGAGTTTTCCGATGAAGCCACGACCAATGTTACCTGCGCCAAAATGAACTGCGTTTTTCATAATTCTTACCTACCAATGTCTGAAATGTTGACTAAACGAATTTAGGGTGAGGCCAACCGCATAGGGGGTGACAGCTGACCTCGGTTTGCTCAGGAGCAAATTAAAGGGAGTGATTAAGCCGCTTGCTGGCCGCCAAGGATGTTCAGAATCTCTTCCACATCGTTGGTGCTAGTTAGCTTCTCAATTGCCTCCGGCTCATCGAGCGCGTTTGTAATGGTGGTAATCACCTGGATGTGCTCATCGTTCTTAGCGGCAATGCCGATAACCAGTTTCGCTACATCATCGTCGTCTTCAGTAAATTGGATACCCGATGGGTATTGGCAGATTACAATGCCGGTTTTCTTCACGCGGTCTTTCGCTTCTACCGTACCGTGAGGTACAGCGATAGATTCGCCTAGGTAAGTTGGAACCAACGCTTCACGCTCAAACATCGCGTCTACGTATTCTGGTTCTGCGTAGCCAAGTTCAACCAATTTGTTGCCTGCAAAGCGAATGGCTTCTTCTTTGTTGGCTGCTTTCAAACCTAGGTGAATGTTCTCACGCTGGATTTGGAATACCGATGGTTGTTGTGGCTCAAAGCTGTCGTCGTTCGCCGCCATGACTGACACTTTTACCATCTGGTCGTCATTAGCTGCGGATTGGTTTTGTGCTGCTAGTAGTTTGGTGACTAGCTGGTTGTACATTTCGCTGTCTAGGAAGTTAGTCAATGAAATGTGGTGTGCGTTTGGAGCATGCTTACGTGCACGATCCGTTAAGTCTTTATGAGTAATCACGATATCTGCACTCTCTGGTAAGCTGTTAATGGCAAGGTTGGTTACGTGGATGTTCAGACCTGCGTCTTGAACCTTTTTGCGTAGCATGCTCGCTCCCATTGCACTCGAGCCCATGCCCGCATCACAAGCGACAATGATGCTTTGTACTGTCGCTAGGTCTACGTCACCTTTGCTTTGGCTGTTTACCACCGCATCGTTTTTAGATGCTGATTTCATGTCTTTCATTTGTGATGTTGCTTTTTCTAGTGCTGCTGCATCACCGTCTTCTTCTGTTGACGTTTGTGTCTTCATTAGCAGTGCTGCTACGGCGAATGACACGCCTGTTGCTGCTGCGATAGACGCTAGAACACCAACGATTGAGCCTTTCTGAGTCATCAACAAGATTGCAAAGATTGAACCTGGTGATGCTGGAGAAACGATACCTGCGTTAAAGATAGTTAGAACGAATACGCCAGTCATACCACCTGCGATAGCCGCAAGGATTAGGCGAGGGTTCATTAGGATGTATGGGAAGTAAATCTCGTGGATACCGCCGAAGAAGTGGATGATTGATGCACCACCTGCCGTTTGACGAGCCGTACCTTTACCAAACACCATGTAAGCTAGCAGGATACCTAGACCAGGACCTGGGTTTGCTTCGATTAGGAAGAAGATCGATTGACCTGTTTCAGACGCTTGTTGGATACCCAGTGGAGAGAAAATACCGTGGTTGATCGCATTGTTTAGGAACAGGATCTTCGCAGGTTCAACGAAGATTGAAGTCAGTGGTAGTAGGTGAGCAGAAACTAGGAAGTTAACGCCAGCCGCCAAGCCACCAGAAAGAATTTTTACGAATGGACCGATAAAGATGAAAGCAAGGATCGCACATAGCATGCCGATGATGCCCGCAGAGAAGTTGTTAACCAACATCTCGAAGCCACTTTTTACTTTACCATCGATGTAGTTATCGAATTTCTTGATAGCCCAGCCGCCCATTGGGCCGACCATCATTGCACCCATAAACATTGGGATGTCTGTGCCGACAATCACACCCATTGTTGTGATTGCACCGACTACCGCACCACGATTGCCACCAACTAATTTACCACCGGTGTAACCGATAAGTAGTGGCAGCAAGTAGGTAATCATTGGGCCAACCATAGAGGCTAACGTTTCGTTTGGTAGCCATCCAGTTGGGATAAATAGAGCAGTGATAAAGCCCCACGCGATAAACGCGCCGATGTTTGGCATTACCATGTTTGACAGAAAACGACCAAAATTTTGTATCTTGATCTTGGCATCTGGTGATATCATAACAATTCCCCGTTCGATGTTCTGATGAATCTTGTTGTAGTAAACGGTTCGCCAAAACCGTTTGTTTGATTGCTTAGTACCCAATCAATTTACCACACATTTTCCAATTGGAACTGACAACGGGTTTTTCGTGATCTACGCCCGCATTTCTTAGGCTGAGAAACGGTTTTTAAGTGACCAAGTTCAACTTATTAACTTGTAACTTAATAACAAAAAGCAACTTTCAAACCTGTCAATAAAAATCTTAGTGATCAATCCGATCTTCTGACAAATTTAAAATCAAAATACTTTGTGACTTTGATCACTTTTGATTTTTTTTGAAATTCGAATTAAATGCTTGTGATGATCAATGTCACGTTTTGCGTTGAGTTGTGGTGGATTTAAAGTGTGACTTGGATCTGTTTTTGTTTTTTGTGAAAGTTTGTGACGGAATTGGTGAGGTAAATGCTATCTAGATCTTTCGATAGATTGTATCTATAAGAGTCTTTTCGGCGCACTTCACGGAGCACGCCTAATTAGTTGATGAAAGGGTAAATAAAGTGAGTCGCCACACGGTTCTTCTTGTGATTCCCAACTCTCTACTTAATCACTGTTCTTAATCATCGTTGCTATTAGTATGATAGACGAGGTAGTCATGAGCTTGCTCGCGTCCCATATACCTTGCCAACGTCTTTTCTTGAACATCGCGCAAATCCACCATAATCAATCCATCTAGAGCGTTATTGAATGCAGGGTCGACGTTGAAGCATACCAGCTTGCCATTGAGGCTTAAGTACTGACGCAGCAAAACGGGCACTCCTTTCCCTTCATCGATTCTGGCAATGACGCGTGATAGTAACTGTAAATCACCCAGAGCAGTGAGCATGCTGGTGTTCCAGTCACGGTGGTGCTCAGGAAGTGGGTTAGAAGGTGTGACGTACTCTGCGCAATTGTTGTCGTAGTGGTGCAGTGTCATTGATTGAGCCAGTAATTGACGTGCAGTATCGCTATAATCGTTGCTAATGCTTACCGGACCAAATAGGTGAGTGTAATCTGGGTTTTGATGAACGAACGTTGCGATGCCTTTCCACAGCAGCAGTAGCGCGCTCATGCTCTTTTGATATTGCTGTGCAATCACAGAGCGCCCCATCTCAATGGATTTACCCATTTGGTCGATAAAGCGTTGGTCATAGTTAAACAACGTTCGTGAATACAGACCTGCTACGCCGCGCTTTTCAATCAGTTGATCAACCAGACCTAAACGATACGCGCCCACCAAGCATTGGTTCTCTCTGTCCCACACAAACAGATG
Source organism: Vibrio sp. D54 (assembly GCF_021728075.1). Lineage (NCBI taxonomy): Bacteria > Pseudomonadati > Pseudomonadota > Gammaproteobacteria > Vibrionales > Vibrionaceae > Vibrio > Vibrio sp. D54. Next base: position 342,708 of record NZ_JAKKCS010000005.1, read on the forward strand.
CAGGTAATCATGATCGAAATGGTCAATGTCTATTGCTAGTCCCGTCCCTTCGCCAACTTGTCGAAAATTGAGCTCACGTAGGCGACCAATTTCATGCAGTAGGGAAGGGATACTCTGCGACTCCGTGCAGTAAACATCGAACTCACCACTTGTTAGCAGCTTGGACTCTTTTGGTAAGTTGTTCAGCTCTTCAAGCAATTCGCCTACGGGTAACCCTGCCGCTATTGGAGAGAGCATTTCTGATGAAGAAGAAGGCTTCACTGAATGGGTTTCACGATTGAGCAAGTAAGTGTTGAGCCGCAAATAGTTCACCACTTGATCATCGTTAAGTGTGTTGATCTCTTTGAATTTGATCACTTGGCCAAAAGATAAATCAATGGTTTGCGCATGTTTGTTCAGTAGCTCCCGCCCGAGCATTAGGGTACGCAAAAGTGGATGGATTTTCCCTGCCATATAGAAGCGTTTCGAGTTCTGACCACTGATGAATACTGGAACTGTCGTTGCTTTGTTTTTGCGGATCAGGCTACTTACGCTTCGACTCCACGCTTTGTCTTCCAAGCGTTGCTGTTTGGCATCGACTAACTGGGACACTTCACCGGCAGGAAAGACAAGCAATAAGCCGCCACTTGCGAGGTGTTTATTAGCCGCTCTGAGGGCCTTCATATTCGATTTGACGGCGTCTTTGCCTTCAAACACATCGACACCAATGAAGAGCTGATCTAACTCCGGCACGGTTTTCAGGTATTGATTGGCTAGAATTTGGATGTCGTCTCGTACCATCAACAAGAGTTCGGCCAAGATGACGCCTTCCACACAACCAAGCGGGTGGTTCGCCACAATGACGGTAGCACCTTGCTTAGGTACTGAGTCGAGTGAACCATGAGCAATGCGATAATCGATACCTAAGATATCCAGCGTGAAGCGGAGAAAAGTTTTGGTATCGGCATTAACGGGGCGTTGGGCGTAGAACTTATCAAGTTGGTTTAAACCGGTTGCCCATTCAGCAACGTTTTCACCAATGCCAAACGGCGTTTTACGAGGGAGACGAAAAGGGGTTGAACTATCCATATTTACCTCAGCGTACAAGTTGCTGATTGGATAGTAGAAATTACAGATGACAGTTAAGAGGCAAAAGCATGAGCCTTTGGTGACAAACTAATGAAGCTTTATTGACTAAAGAAAACGGTATATCACTGTGCTATGAATCAAAACTCGCGTTATGTCTCCCTCTTAAAACAAGAGATAGGCTATCTTATTTAGAACAAAGATTAAGCTAAGTTGATATTTATCAGGGGGAAATAATGGAACGAGTTTCCAATAAAGCAGCACTTTGGATTGGGCTAAGTTTGATACTTGGCCTTGGCATCCTTGGCTATTTTATGCAGCAGACGGCGGTGAAATACCGAGCCTATGAAAGAGTCGTGACAGTAAAAGGTTTGTCGGAGCGTGAGTATCCTGCTGATACGGTGATTTGGCCGATTCAATTTACTCTAGCGAGTAATGATATGGGGGCCATGTTTGATGAAATTGACCAGCAAACCCGTTTGATTTTGGACTTTCTAAGTGCCAAAGGGCTTCCTGAAACCAGCGTTTCCCTTTCTTCCCCAGCGGTCATTGACAGAAAAGCACAGCAATATGGGAGCGAGCAAGACATTGAGTATCGTTATTTGGCCTCGCGAACCGTTACGGTTTACAGCCAGAGTGTTGATGTTGTTCGAGCGGCAATCAATGAAATAGGTGAGTTAGGAAAACAAGGCGTTTTGCTTAACCAAGATCCTTATGCAAATCGTGTTGAGTACAGCTTTACTAAGCTGAATGATGTGAAGCCAGACATGATCGAAGAAGCGACTAAGAATGCGCGTGAAGTGGCGCAAAAGTTTGCGAAAGACTCACAGAGTTCACTGGGTAAGATCAAACGTGCCACGCAAGGGCAGTTCTCGATTTATGACCGAGATAGCAACACGCCTTACATTAAGAAAGTACGAGTGGTCTCAACCGTTCAGTATTACTTATCGGATTAAAATAATAGTCAAAAAGCCGCTCATCGTGTGAGCGGCTTTCGATAAGATGAGAGCTATAGGATAGGATTAATATCTTGCTCTGTATGCTCACCTTCGACAACATCAACTGGCGTGTAGTGCTGGTAAATCAAGAAACCGTCTTCTGAAGTTTCATGAGCGTCTGGTGTATCAATATACGCAGTACATGTGTAGCCAATGCTGTAAGTACCCGGGCCGATGTAACCAAACTCGTAGCTGTAGGTTGTATTACCTTCTTCGTCTTGCGATTCATTCACGTTAGCTACCGCAACTGGCGCGTTGAGTGGATCTGTCGCACCCATATCGCCCATGGTTGAGCGATCCATTGAACCTGTATACAGATAAACAGAGTGAACGGCAGGAACGTCATTTATTGCATTTGATGCGGCACTGTCTGCTTCACATGCTTGATACTGAATTTCACTGACTTCACCACTAATATGACCTGATTCTGATGCGTTTACTAAGCTTACCGCATTAGAGTTCATGTTCATGTAATCTTTGCCTGTTGGATCCGCCAGACCTTTGCGTAAGTCAAACTCGACAACATAGCTATTATGACCAGTATGAATTTTTACATACTGACCTTTTTGCGAAAACTTTAAGCGACCTTGATCGCTCGTATCTGGTTTAAAACCAAAACAGCTGCCTCGGCTAGGTACAACTAAGCCTTTGATGTTGCCGTCTGTCTTCTCTACGTATGACAGTGTTGTATCGTTTAATTGTTTGCCGTCTTTAGCGTACACACACATAGCATAATCACCAGGAGCGATGTCCTGTTCGTGAATGATCGTTTTAGCGTTGCTTCCCTGATATTCCATTAGATCAACTTGGTGTAGTGCTCCATTGTCACTAGCATCTAACAGAATGTGTTCTCCAGTTTGCTCGCCAGTTTCAGGGTCAAATGGTACAAGGACAACATCTTGAAACGCTAAAACGACTTTGTTGGCATCGTCGACAGGAGCATCGGAAACGCTGAGAGAAAAAGTGGCTGCTTCTGTATCGGATGAAGAGTCGTCGCTACCGCAGCCCGTCAATAAAAGACCACCTGAGATAGCAAGTAAAGGATAGGTATATTTTTTCATTATGACCTCTTGTTTACACTGCTGATAAATGTAAAAGGCTAGTCTCAAAGTCGAGAAATGATGTCATTGTATTGTGATAGAGAGGTCAATCTTCAATGGTGCTATATACAAGTCCTTTTTTATAAAACTAAGTTCTTAACTGTGATGAGGGGAGTTTGATGATAGTCAAGCTGGCTTCTTTCTTATGAGCGTAAGTTAGTATGACTTATTGCTAGAAGGAATTAGTATCATGGCATACAAGCACTTTATTAGAGAACTACTGGGTTTAGCGATTGTTGTCTCTGTCGTCTTTGGCGTATTAGGCGTGATGTTAGAGCTCTTCGCACTGACGGCACTTTGGGAGCATCAGCAAACGATAGCCGATGTTTTCTTCCATGAATCTCTCTACTTCATCGTATTTTTAATCCCACCATACTTCCTCTGGAAGTTGATTAACCGTCCTGAATTGGTTTCTGCTGACCAAGCTTATTTGGCAATGAAGTTAGAGGCTGAAAGTCGACAATGAGTCGATTTAGTGAGTAATGAAAAAGAAGAGGCTATGAGAAAACATTAGCCTCTTTTCTATCTGATTCGTGGGGCAAAGTATTCGCTGCTTTATTGATTAAAAAGCTGCTTCGATTGTGCCTTTGAAAGTGCGATCGAGATAATCACGAATCGCTTGAGATTGATAAATAGAAACGAACTTTTTATACGCTTCATTATTTTTGTCTGCGTTACGAGTGGCGATGACCATGACTGCTAATGGGGCGTCTTTTGCTTCAAGATAGATACTTTGTTTCTTCGGATCTAAACCAGAAGACATTACGTAGTTCATTGTAATCGCAGCCGCGTCCACATCATCTAATGTTCTTGGTAGCTGAGCGGCATCTACCTCGACAAATTCAAATGATTTTGCGTTTTTTGTGATATCAGTTAGGGCTGCTTTATGGCCAACACCCTGTTTCAGCTCAATTAAACCTGCATCGGCGAGTAGCAACAGACCACGACCACCGTTGGTAGGGTCATTTGGAAGCGCTATACGTGCATTGTTTGGAAGCTCTTGCAGTGAGCGATACTTATTGGAATAAAGCCCCATACGCATAAGAATGGACTGACCAATTGATACTAATTGGGCGTTATGGCTACTGTTGAAGTTGTCTAAAAATGGCTGGTGCTGATAGCTATTAATATCGATGCTACCATCGCTAAGAGCGGCATTAGGTGTCACGTAGTCAGAAAACTCAATGACTTCGACATTCAAACCTTGCTTCGCTGCCTCCTTCGCTACCGCCTCGACTACTTGTGCATGTGGCCCAACTGTCGCGCCCACTTTAATGACAGAGTCATCTTTTTCTCCACAAGCGCTTAAGCCGACTACTGCCGTGAGAATCAAAGCTAGTTTCTTTAAGTGACCAATACTTTTCATTGTAGCTCCATTTTTTTGTTTTAGACGTCCATACGTTTGTATGTCCATCCTATCAGAAGTTGTCTGAGGGTCAATGGTTTAAATCACGAGCGGACATTTTGTTTCTATTGCTCGTATAGAAAGCCAGATAATAGTTAAAGAAGAGGGGAAGAGGAAAAGCTATTACGAGGTTAGTGACGAGTTACCGCAACTGTACCCAAAGATATAAGATACAAAAAAGGCGTAGCAGGTATTAACCTGCTACGCCTTTCGAAATATGGTGGCCCCTCGCAGACTTGAACTGCGGACCAATCGATTATGAGCGAAGGTCTGACGTAATCTCACCGCACAATCAACATAGAAACCCTGCCCCGAATCACGCCTAAATCCACCAGCAAAATCACATCACCTGATTACCCGCATGATTTTACTGACGTCGCCGACGG
>NZ_JAKKCS010000051.1:0-2235 GCF_021728075.1 Vibrio sp. D54
TTAACATATATGTATACATACATGTATATATGTGAATATATGGGGTAGAGTTTTAGTGTAGAAATGTTTAATTTCATGTAAACAAAGTAGACTAAAACTATTTGTTGCAAGTTTACGTTTTGCTATATATATAGAGAAGGTAGTTGTGGCCTCACACTGAGTGTATACAGATATATTTAATTAGTTGACGCAGATATATACTAATTACTGTATTATGCGTGTACATTAACACTGTACGCGATTTCATATTATTCTTTATACAAGTGTGTTGGCTTAACTTGATATTGTAAATGCAATCTGATGTGCAGCTATGCATGTCTATAGAACCGAAAGTCCTACTTTACAATTATCCATAGGATATATGAAAGTGGATTTTCTGAACTAATTAAATTTAGTTAAACAAACACAAAAATTGACATGCAGCTTGCTGGGTGTCAAGGCGAATAACGACATGGGTGCATGTTGGATGACCATGTACGTAGCAGATCCATATACCAATGGTGATGTTACAAACAATTAATACAATGCTGATTTGTTAACAAATTGACTATAACACAAAACAAATCAAATAAAGCATTGTTAGTACTCCCTGAGTACTATACAATGAATATATGAAAGTATATTCATTGATAAATATCTGGTTGATCCTGCCAGTAGTCATATGCTTGTCTCAAAGATTAAGCCATGCAAGTGCCTGTACACGCCTCCTAAAATGGTAAAACCGCAAAAAGCTCATTAAATCAGATATGGTTCCTTGGATCATACTATACCTACTACAGGGATACCTGTAGTAATTCTAGAGCTAATACATGCCTCGATGCCCTGATTCGCAAGATGAGGGGTGCAATTATTAGATCGCAAGCCAATACGGAGAAATCTGTATACTTGTGATGACTCTGGATAATTAAGTATGATCGCAGTCGGCTTTCAGTCGGCGATGGATCCATCAAATGTCTGCCCTATCAACTAATGATGGTAGGTGTTATGCCTACCATGGTTATGACGGGTAACGGGGAATCAGGGTTCGATTCCGGAGAGGGAGCCTGAGAAACGGCTACCACATCCAAGGAAGGCAGCAGGCACGCAAATTACCCACTCTCAGATAGAGGAGGTAGTAAAGACAAATATCGATGCGGGACTCATTCGAGGCTCTGCAATCGAAATGAAAGCAATATAAATCCTACAATGAGGATCTATTGGAGGGCAAGTCTGGTGCCAGCAGCCGCGGTAACTCCAGCTCCAATAGCGTATATTAAAATTGCTGCAGTTAAAAAGCTCGTAGTTGGATCTGGGCAATGATCTGAAGGCTAGTGATTATTTTTCCATGAATTTGGATTGATAGTTGTTAGTTGTTAGGATCTTGCTTAATAGCTGTGTCTTTATATTAGTTAACGCTAATATTTAGATGATATTGGGTGATGCGGCTTCTCCTGTAATGGGAGAGGTGCTAGCCTGATATTATGTCAGGTAATGCTCTTCATTGAGTGTTCTTGGCGGACAGCACGTTTACTTTGAACAAATTTGAGTGCTCAAAGCAGACACCCTGTGTCTATAAAGTCTTGCATGGAATAATGAAATAGGACTTCGGTTCTATTTCGTTGGTTTGATAGACCTGAAGTAATGATAAATAGAGACTGACGGGGGCATTTGTATGGCAGCGCGAGAGGTGAAATTCATGGACCGTTGCCAGACAAACTAAAGCGAAAGCATCTGCCAAGTATGTTTTCATTTACCAGGAGCGAAAGTCAGAGGTTCGAAGACGATCAGATACCGTCCTAGTTCTGACCATAAACGATGCCATCTGATAATCCGTGATCTCTCCATTTACGTGGGATCACGGGCAGTCCCCGGGAAACCTGTAAGTCTATGGGTTCCGGGGAAAGTATGGTTGCAAATCTGAAACTTAAAGGAATTGACGGAAGGGCACCACCAGGAGTGGAGCTTGCGGCTTAATTTGACTCAACACGGGAAAACTCACCCGGGCCGGACACTATGTGGATTGACAGATTGATAGCTCTTTCATGATTCGGTGGCTAGTGGTGCATGGCCGTTCTTAGTTCGTGGTATGAGTTGTCTGGTTAATTCCGTTAACGAACGAGACTCCATCCTGCTAATTAGTAGGCGGATAAACTTGTGTGGTCACCTATAATGTCGCCTTCGTGTGTCATTATAGAATCATATAAGTCCGTTTTACTTCTTAGAGGTACAGGTGGATAAACAAAAACCACATGAAAG
>NZ_JAKKCS010000052.1:0-1997 GCF_021728075.1 Vibrio sp. D54
GTTGAGCTTACAAGGAACATCGACTGACGACCGATTAGTTTTCTCAGCAGAAGTCAATGATGATGGTACGGTTCAAATTACTTTTTATGAAGCGATTGATCATGGTGTAGGTCAAGATGAGCTGGTGGCTAACGTATTGGTTGAAAGCATTCAAAGTGATGCTGATGGTACACAAGAAACGGTTGTGGCCCCCCTAGAAATCGCCATCCTTGATGCCGATCCAGTGATCGCAAATGAGTCATATAGTGTAACCGAAGGCCAAGTCATTTCTGGCAATGTACTGGAGAATGACATTGATATTGATGGTGACTTGTACATTCGATATGTCAGAGCCGGAGGAGAGATCCAGTCTGTCCCTGATGGTGGCTCAGTAAGTTTTAGTCTAGAGAAGGGTGAATTAACCGTATTTTCAGATGGCTCTTGGCAGTTGAATGCCAGTCGCAACTTAGATCACACGGTCGAGCAAAGTCTCGTTTTTGATTATCTCGCAGCCGATGATTCAAAAGATTACGGTGTAGCCACCGCGACCATCGACATTATAGATGGCCAAGCGGGTTATGTAGGCAGCGCTACTATAAAAACAGCAGAAGTACCTCTGGGAGCGGCATTATTAACCACCGAAGGCAGTGTTAATGTGATTGCTGGCTCTGATAACCCTGATCCGACTAGTTTGTATTTCGGTGGGTCATCTATTACTAAGTTAGAAGCATTAGGGCTTACAAGCTCAGTCTCTGATAATGAGCTTAGCTACACGTTAAGTTCCAGTGGAAAGCAAATTACAGCATTTGCCAATGGTGCTACTGTATTTACGTTAACATTGAGTGGCATTGAGTCGGGTAACGATGTACTAGCTTCAATCTCGCTTACTCTTGATCATACTATCGATCAATTCAATAGCAGTGATACGGTCACTTTCCCGCTGACCATTGGAGGGACAGATCTAGACTCTACACCGCTTGTAGAGAATGAAATTGATTTCGTGTTGAAAGATGGTGTTGATCCTACGTTGAGCAACTTGACTGTTGTTGCAATGGAGGAGATTAATCTAGAAAGTGGGGCAATCTTTAAGACTGGGAGCCTTCAACTCGATATCGGGAGTGATTATGTTGACTCTCTTCGATTTAGCGAATTAAACCAGCCCACATTAGTGAGTAGTGAAAGTGAGTTGCTTTACCGTCTGTCTGATGACGGTACGACAATTACTGGCTATATCTTAGAAGGTGGGGTGGAAGTAAATATTTTTCAATCGAAACTATTATCCACATTACCTTTAGAGTCGAGTAGTGAAATAGAGTATTCCTTTGAATTATATCGCTCTTTCGATCTGTCAAAAGATCAAATCCTGGATATACCATTGTTAGTTAATGCAACAGATTCAGACGGTGACACCACCTCCGTAACATTGGATATTACCTTAGAGGCAATTGAAGGTTTGAACGATGATGCCTCTTTAACGGTGGATATTCTTGATGGCGGTGATGGATACGAAAATCAGTTTGAAGTTCCTAGTGTCACGATTCAAGGTGACGCACTCAAGATAAGCGATGAGTGGCTTGTTACTATCACCATTACCGACAGTCTCAATAATTCCATTACTGTTACAACGACCGTAGAGAACGAGGCTTATACCCTATCAGGCGTTGATCTGTCTTCTCTTGCTGAAGGGCTGCTCACGGTGACTTCTGTGATTTCTGACATTTATGGCAATAACCTGAACGCCGTCGATACGACCATTAAAGATACGCTTGCAACGGTGAACGTCAATTTTGATGGTGGAGGGGATGAGTATTTAAATCAGTACGAAATCGCGACTACTCGCCTCGAAGGGACGATTGAAAACATTGAAGATGGCCAGCGTATCCAAGTTACCGTAACCGACTCGTTAGGAGCGGTCATAAACTTAGAAACGGTGGTGACTGGTGGAAGTTGGTCTCTGGACGACGTTGACCTTTCTGGATTGTCTGAAGGTACGCTGACAGTTGTTGCTGAGAGTATTG
>NZ_JAKKCS010000053.1:0-1978 GCF_021728075.1 Vibrio sp. D54
AGGTTATCGCCACTAATGGCATTCTGACCGCTGACGTTAGTGGTGTTACTGGTATTACTCGATTTTGATTTAGAACTACCCATCTACTGCACTCCCAAATCCAAACGAATAAAGTCACCGTCTTGCTTGGCGGTCACACCAATTGAACGCACTAAACGCGCCACACCTTGAAACGCCGTATCCGCAGATAGCGATTGCATCCCCGCCGCTTTAACGACATTAACCAGTTGTTTGATGCCCGAACGCAGACCACGACCCGCGACGCCCCACAAAAAGTAGTTATCACCATCACGCTCACCCGCAATGATGAGATCATTTTCATTGCTGATTAGGCGATACAAACTCACGCGGCCATCCTTGACCGCTTTGCACAGTTCGACATACGCATCAGGGCAAGCGCGAAACGCGGGCTTGAGTTCACCAAGCGCACGTTTCGATTGCGTCACGACTTCAATTACTTCTTTTTCCATAGCAACACCGCCGCAATCACAATCACTACAAGAATCATCAACGTGGTGGAATTGCCGCCGCCCATGTTGATATTGCCTACCGATAGGCTGCCACTTGATTCACCATCGGCACCGCTGACCGCGGGACCACCGTTGGCGCTAATTGGCATCGAGCCAGAATTTCCTAAAAGCCCACCAATCATAATTTGAATCCTTTCTTGTACAGGACATAACACACCAGAAGCAGACCGAGCACCCATCCGATGCGGTCAAAACCGCCCGAGACTTTGATGCCCGCCCATACGCCCACCGCACCTGCAATCAGGTATGGAATAAACGGCATTACTTCTTCCCCTTAGCGACGTAGAACATCGCCAATAACAACAGTACGAACAGCATTCCCATCATCAGGTGCGTGGTGGTCACCCCCGCAAACGCGGAGGTGTACACAGGCTCACCCGTGGGTTGTTGGTAGTCGTTATTGTGCTTTCGCTGTTCATCTGGATTGCTGGACTCGACGCGTTGAGCTTCGTTCTCAATCTTCACGCCGAGCCAGTCTTTTCCCAAGTCGGTGACGTCGGTCATCAGCTCGCCGCCCGTTTCTAAGACGCCATCCCAAATGGAACCCCACATGCTTTGCTCTTGCGCCATAACGCCCCCTTACTGCGCGGTAGGCACCGCCACTTGTTCGATGGCTTCAATCAGCACCGGAATACTACCCGCCGCCGTTTTTTCCACTTCAAACGCTAGTTGTTTCATGGCCGCCGTTGGTAAACGTGCTTCGCTACCAAAACCGCAACGCGTGAAGTCCATCGAGAAGAAGCCCGCATTCTGCTCACGACCCGCCGCGGCTAAGTCGTAGGCGTTATCGGCCTTGTTGACGTTGAGCTCTTCACGCTCATCACGCAGGACGCGAACGCGTTCAATCGTGTTGTCTTTGAGGTGCAAACGCTTGATAGACAGCGCCGCGCTACGCTCGGCAAAGTCAAACGGCGTGCGACCACTTGATGCGGCGTACCATGTTTGGGAATAGATGCGCGGCATGTAAATGCGCTGGCTTTGCGCCGCCGTGGTATGAGCACGAGCGCGAATCATTGGTGCCGCGGCACCCGCTTTGGCTTTTAGCTGGATGTACATGAACCAGATTTCGCCTTGTAGCGTGACTAGCTCACCTGTACGGATACCCAGTTTGGTACGCATCGACAAATCCGAGAAGTTCAGCACGTAGCGACCCGCTTGCACGTATTCTTTCTTGTGCTCTTGCAAGTCGAACAGGTCTTGACCCGTGACGTTGACGATTTCACGGCCGTTCACTTTCACTGTGATGCGCTCAATGTCTGCCGCATCGAGAATGTCCGTCACCAGTTCAATGTTTTGGTAAGTTGGACCCGATACCAAGCGCAAGGTGGCTTGGTTGCCCCAGTTCACACCCTCAACAGGGTCAAGCTCACGTGGACGCGGGTTAAAAGGTTGTTTTAGTGCTTCCATTAGAACCACCCATTTTCGCCGTTAAGAGTTTCACGCACTGG
>NZ_JAKKCS010000054.1:0-1879 GCF_021728075.1 Vibrio sp. D54
AGCAAGACGGTGACTTTATTCGTTTGGATTTGGGAGTGCAGTAGATGGGTAGTTCTAAATCAAAATCGAGTAATACCAGTAACACCACTAACGTCAGCGGTCAGAATGCCATTAGTGGCGATAACCTCGGTGTGGCGATTTCGGGGGTGAATAACTCGACCATCAACACCACCATGACCGACCACGGCGCAGTGAATGCCGCTATGGAACTTGGCGAAAAAGCGTTTGATGAAGCCTTTGCGTTTGGCGGCGAAATGCTCAACAGCAATGAACGCATTTCGCTTGAAGCGATGGACACCACTCACGACATTGCCGAAACCGCCATTGATGAAGTGGCCGATTTTGCGGGCGATTCCTTGGCAACGTACGCCTCAACCAACAGTGAAAACCTCGATATGTTGGCGGGACTGGCGGGCAATCAAGCGGCGCAGAACTCGAAGAACCTGCAAGCCATGATGGACTTGGCGAAATTCAAACAGGACGGCGGGCAAGTCGAAACAAGCAAGATGATGGTCGTTCTCGCGATTGTGCTTGTGTTGGTGCTTGGCTACGTAATGGTGAAGAAACGATGAACACGCAACTATTAGCGGGGCAAGCCATCCCGCTGACGCCAGATGGTAATTGGCTGTATCTGAAATCGGCGCAAGCTGAAATCGAAATCTATCGCGAATCGTCCGGCGAGCGCGTCACGCTTGGTAAGTCGTCAGTGTTTAACGTGGGCGAGGGTAAACACCTTGGGCGTTTGCTTATCTCAAGCCGCACCGATAACCAGATTGAAATTCAATTTGGCTTTGGGATGTTCACGCCGCCCGTTGAGGGTCAAAGCGTGGTGGTGCAAGCACTGCCGAATGTGGTGATTGAGCACATGCCAGGGGTGACGGTGGAACACTTACCCGCGGTAGAAATCGCGCCCAATCAACAACTGGCGGTGAATCAACTGCCTGCTGTGAAAATCGCAGCGAATCAACAGCTCGGCGTCACGACGTTACCGCCTGTTGAGTTCAAAGCGCCGCAACCCGTGACGGTTCAATCGTTGCCATCGGTGGAAGTGTCTGCACTGCCCGCGGTCACGCTCGAAGCAACGCAAGTGGTCAACGTCGATGCGCAAGTCAGTCGCAACCTCATCACCGAAGCGGTGAGCGTGTTCCCGCACAACATTGCACAAAACACCACGCGTAAAGCCATCACGATTAAGGCGGCGAAAGCCAATACCGCCTCGGTGTTTATTGATGCGTTTGAACTGGAAGCGGGCGAGCGCATCACCATTGAAAGCACGGCTGACATGACCTTAACGGGCGCGGAGGGTGACAGCGTCACACTGTTGGAGGTGTAACCATGCCGTTGTTTATCTTAATTATTTTTGTTTTTGGAATTGGAGCGTTCACCATGACGACATCAACCACATCAAGCGTTCGCGGGATTCGCATTAATAACCCGCTTAACATTCGCATTGCACCAAATGCATGGCAAGGCAAGGTGACGCCGTCACGCGATAAAGCCTTTGAAACCTTTCAAGCGCCCGAATGGGGCTTTCGTGCGGGCGCCATTTTGCTGCGTAACTATCAGCGCCGCCATGAGCTGCACACTTTAACGGAAATTATTCACCGCTTTGCACCACCAAACGAAAACCACACGGCCAACTATGCACGCTTTGTCGCGGGTCGCGTTGGTGTGGGTATGGATGAGCGCATTGACTTGGTGAACAACAAGCCGCTGTTGGTCGAAGTGCTTCACGCGATGAGCATCATGGAGGTGGGTCGCCACTACAGCAAAAACACGGTGCTGAAAGGCGTCAATCTGGTTTAGGGAGAAACACAACATGTTTGAACGTTCAACATTAAAAGGCTTAACGCTTCTCGGTTCCGTTATCGCTGCGGCG
>NZ_JAKKCS010000055.1:0-1879 GCF_021728075.1 Vibrio sp. D54
AGCAAGACGGTGACTTTATTCGTTTGGATTTGGGAGTGCAGTAGATGGGTAGTTCTAAATCAAAATCGAGTAATACCAGTAACACCACTAACGTCAGCGGTCAGAATGCCATTAGTGGCGATAACCTTGGTGTGGCGATTTCGGGGGTGAACAACTCGACCATCAATACCACCATGACCGACCACGGCGCAGTGAATGCCGCCATGGAGCTTGGCGAAAAGGCGTTTGACGAAGCCTTTGCGTTTGGTGGCGAGATGCTCAACAGCAATGAGCGTATTTCGCTTGAAGCGATGGACACCACGCACGACATTGCCGAAACCGCCATTGATGAAGTGGCCGATTTTGCGGGCGATTCCTTGGCGACCTATGCCTCAACCAACAGTGAAAACCTCGATATGTTGGCAGGACTGGCGGGCAACCAAGCGGCGCAGAACTCGAAGAATCTACAAGCCATGATGGACTTGGCGAAATTCAAACAAGACGGCGGGCAAGTCGAAACGAGCAAGATGATGGTCGTTCTCGCGATTGTGCTTGTGTTGGTGCTTGGCTACGTAATGGTGAAAAAACGATGAACACGCAACTATTAGCGGGTCAAGCCATCCCGCTGACGCCAGATGGCAATTGGCTGTATCTGAAATCGGCGCAAGCTGAGATTGAAGTCTACCGCGAATCGTCCGGTGAGCGCGTCACGCTTGGCAAGTCGTCGGTGTTTAACGTGGGCGAGGGTAAACACCTTGGGCGTTTGCTTATCTCAAGCCGTACCGATAACCAGATTGAAATTCAATTTGGCTTTGGGATGTTCACGCCGCCCGTTGAGGGGCAAAGCGTGGTGGTGCAAGCACTGCCGAATGTGGTGATTGAGCGCATGCCAGGGGTGACGGTGGAACACTTACCCGCGGTAGAAATCGCGCCCAATCAACAACTGGCGGTGAATCAACTGCCTGCTGTGAAAATCGCAGCGAATCAACAGCTCGGCGTCACGACGTTACCGCCTGTTGAGTTCAAAGCGCCGCAACCCGTGACGGTTCAATCGTTGCCATCGGTGGAAGTGTCTGCATTGCCCGCGGTCACGCTCGAAGCTGCGCAAGTGGTCAACGTCGATGCGCAAGTCAGTCGCAACCTCATCACCGAAGCGGTGAGCGTGTTCCCGCACAACATTGCGCAAAACGCCACGCGTAAAGCCATCACGATTAAGGCGGCGAAAGCCAATACCGCCTCGGTGTTCATTGATGCGTTTGAACTGGAAGCGGGCGAGCGCATCACCATCGAAAGCACGGCCGACATGACCTTAACGGGCGCGGAGGGTGACAGCGTCACACTGTTGGAGGTGTAACCATGCCGTTGTTTATCTTAATTATTTTTGTTTTTGGAATTGGAGCGTTCACCATGACGACATCAACTACATCAAGCGTTCGCGGGATTCGCATTAATAACCCGCTCAACATTCGCATTGCACCAAATGCATGGCAAGGCAAGGTGACACCGTCACGCGATGAAGCCTTTGAAACCTTTCAAGCGCCCGAATGGGGCTTTCGTGCGGGCGCCATTTTGCTGCGTAACTATCAGCGCCGCCATGAACTGCACACCTTAACGGAAATAATTCACCGCTTTGCACCACCAAACGAAAACCACACGGTCAACTATGCACGCTTTGTCGCGGGTCGCGTTGGTGTGGGTATGGATGAACGCATTGATTTGGTGAACAACAAGCCGCTGTTAGTCGAAGTGCTTCACGCGATGAGCATCATGGAAGTGGGTCGCCACTACAGCAAAAACACGGTGCTGAAAGGCGTCAATCTGGTTTAGGGAGAAACACAACATGTTTGAACGTTCAACATTAAAAGGCTTAACGCTTCTCGGTTCCGTTATCGCTGCGGCG
>NZ_JAKKCS010000056.1:0-1636 GCF_021728075.1 Vibrio sp. D54
GTATAACGCGCAGTTAAGGGGTGAGCAACGCAATACTGAAGCCGCCACATACCGCCTTAATCACTTAAACCAACGCATAGTGAAAATGCCACGCGTTGTGAATCCCTCTTGAACAGTTTGTTAGGCTATTGACTCTCTGAGGTTCTCACGTACGTCCCATTGAAGGTGACATTTAGCCCGCCACAACCGTTGTCTTTGCTAACTACGAGGGTATCTTGATCTAATAAAATTTGGAGAGTGCAGCCGTCAACATCATAGCCTATTTGATTACCTTTTAACGTTACAATTCCGTCGATTTCTCCAAAATTTACAAGGCCAGAAGAAGAGTCTCCTACCCAAACTGCTGTCCCTGATAGTTCGTATGTGTTCGAACCCACCTTAGTTAAGTCAATAAAGGCAGTGTCAGTATCCAATTGATCATTGTTATACCGCTCATAATGCCCCTGAAAACCAGGAACGACTGCTGCATATGCAAGCGATGAAATAAGCAACATACTTAGAGCTACGCAAACTGTTTTCAAGCTCAAACTCTCCTCAATAGCCTAACGCCCTGTTAAGGTGTGAGCAACGCAACGCCGAAGTTTCCGCATACCACCTTAATCACTTAAACCGACGCATAGCAAAAGTGCCACGCGTTGCGAATCACTCTTAAACAGTTTGTTAGCTTTATATGCGTTTTGCAGCCATTAATATACATAGTAAGACAAAAGGAAACAAAATCACCAAACTGATTTCTAACGTACCAAGAAGTTTCGCTTGCAGAATGAACGAAACGGCACTAGAAACAGAGCAATAGATTATTGAAACAACAAATGCAATGAACACTTTTGTCCTGCTAAAGCCTTTATCAATATTCAACTTATAGTTAAAAGCGATAACAGGTAACAGTAATGCTATAATGTTATTCCCTTGAAGAGCCGGAATTGGTAGTGTTGTACCCAAGTATATAGCAAAAGAGATTAGTACGAGATAGCTAAATACCGACAAAATTGTATATTTTAACATCATCTTCTTCTTTCTAACCCTGTAGTGTACTTTTGCATTTCACTATAAGAAAACTCATGTATTCCCACTAAAGCAATTGATGCAATCAAAACCGCTATATTACCAGAACTGGCTCCTTGCTTAATAATACTCCATGCTGCGCCCCCTGCTCCATAAGCACCAGGGTTTGCTCCCAAGATGCTTGACCATCGGTTAAAGTCATTATGAAATTTTAAAATCTCTGTTAGCTCTTCAGTGGTCAATGACCACTCTCCCCATTGAGGGTTTACCAACACATCTGTACTTCTTGTTATGAGACAACTCTTCAATAGACCACTACTTAGTCCGTGGATAATTGCCATAACTTGCTGTCTCGCATTACGATCCAACTGACGGTACATGATTGTTCCAGACATAGCTTGCGAGACTTTAACAGGATCGCCTTGAACTAAGTGTAGTGGGATATTTAATATCTTCGCTAAAGATTTTAGCGCATCAGCTTGGTTACTAGGTAGTTTATAAGGTAAACGACTGACGTTATTCATTGCTCTCATTCCGTTGATAAATAGACGAAAGTAATTAATACAATCAGAAGAAATAATGACCTATTTATCATCGGTATCTATGTGATCAACCTCTAGAAAGCTAACGC
>NZ_JAKKCS010000057.1:0-1520 GCF_021728075.1 Vibrio sp. D54
ATAAGCTAACAAAGCGTTAAAGACGGATTCGCAACGCGTGGCATTTTTCGTTTGCTTTAGCTTTAGTGTGTACGGCACAATATTTCAGGTCGGTGGTCTGAGTTGCTCACCACTTAACGCGGCGTTAGATTTTTCGGGGAACATGAGTAGAATCAAATCAACTTTAATCGCTACTCTGTTGATGCATGTTATGCTGTTTATAGCTGTGGAATATGCGTTTTCTAGAGGAAGTGATTTTCAAATCATAGCGCTAATCATATTGTGGTGTATTGGCTCATTGACTGCTGCTTATCAGTTTCGAAAAGCCACTCGTTCTGAAAGGGCAAAGACGTTTCTAGTAAAGTTAAGTAGCTTCGCATTGTGGCTTATTGCACTTCTACCAATTAGTTTAGGGGCTCTTCTACTATTTCTCACAGTGGCACTTAATGGTGTGGATTTTAGATAGGGCGCAACTGAAAAGTACAAATCTAACAAAGCGTTTAAGACGGATTCGCAACGCTTGGCATTTTTGGTTTGCTTTGGATTTAGTGTTTACAGCACAATGGTTTGGGGTTGGTGGTCTGCGTTGCTCACCACTTAACGCGGCGTTATGCTACAGGAGCGAATGTTGAGTGAATGCTATATGAAACATAAAGTTAGAAAACAATTTTTTTAGTGCAATATTACGTGAAGATCAGGATACTCTAGGCTTGATTTTAGGCATTAAAGAACAATTTGATGTTCCTGTTTTCTTTATTGATGATATTGAAAGTTTCGTCCGTTTAAGTGCAAAGGACATTATTTTGGAAGAAGGAGTTAGCTCCATAACTTCTTATTCTACGATGTATGCTGAAGTTCTTCCGCCTACTAAGCCATTATCTGGGTTAATTGACATTCTAAAAGCTATGCTTGATAAGCTCGATGTGCAATCATCACTTACTATAATTGACAGATACTTATTTCCTGCAAAACATGACAAAGATTACGTAGATAATTTGTTATTTGTAATCTCAGGTTCTATCTCTGAAAATGTTGTAGTACGAGTGGTAATTGGTGAGCGTTCAAATAAAAACTACTTAAAGAGTTTAAATTTAAGCTTAATAAAATGAAGCCGAATGCAGAGGTTCAAGTTGTATATACTGACGAATACCATGATCGCTTCTGGATATCAGATGAAGATAAAGGTCTTTTTGTTGGTACGTCATTAAACGGTATAGGTAAAAAATATTCAATGGTAGACTATTTAAGTAAAAAAGACGCCCAAGAAATATATGACTCGTTGAGCTTGTAGCATAACAATCTGTTTAAGAGTGATTCGCAACGCGTGGCATTTTTACTATGCGTTGCATTTAGTGTTTAAGGTGGTTTGCGGTGGCTTCGGTATTGCGTTGCTCACACCTTAACAGGGCGTTATGTTTCCGAGTACCCCACGTTTAGTAGACACTTTACTAAGTTAGATCTAGGGTCTAATTGAGAGGTGATTTATGGCTAAACATCGTAATCCAGCGTACACCGAAGAATTCCGTAAAGAAGCAGTTCGC
>NZ_JAKKCS010000058.1:0-1414 GCF_021728075.1 Vibrio sp. D54
GAACGGCAATATGCCACTAGACACATTACAAGAATTCGATACTCAAATAATTGAAGTTGTTGGCAAATCCATAATTTTTATATGGGGAAAGCCTAACGCCGCATTAAGGTGTGAGCAACGCTACCACTAAACCTAACCCATTGCACCGTAGCCACAAAACCTAACCTTGAACTGATAATGCCAAGCGTTGGGAATCACTCTTAAATGCTTTGTTATGGCGCTGAACTCAAAGTTAGCTCTTGTATATCAATTTGGTCTACTTCCCTACCCAATATTCGCTTGTACTCGACTAAACGATGAACTGGGATGACTGGCAACTCGATACCTTGATATTCTTTAATAACTGATTCTGAAAAGTAGATTTCAAGCTGATGCCAAGAGCCATCTTGACGTGATTGTATCTTCGTATGTTGAGACAAACCGATTTCAATTTTTTGACTTTGGTAAACCAACTGGAAATACTCTAAATCCCAACCATATTCGGCATAATGAGCTAACGGCTTTGATATGTATTTTGCTACATGCGATAACACCTTGTCTGCGTCAGAGTTATGAATATAAAGATCTATATCTGCGATTTCCCGACTACCACCATGAATGGTTGCCGCTAACCCACCGACTATTTGATACTCCACATCCTCTGCATCCAAGATTTCTTTGAGCCACTGCAAGGCTACTTTAACTTTATCACTCATCTAGTTCCCTTAGCTGAATTTTGCCCTGCGCCATAACGCCTTGTTAAGGTGTGAGGCACGCAATACCGAAGCTTCTGCATACCACCTTAACCACTAAAACCAACGCATAGTCAAAATGCCACGCGTGCCGAATCACTCTTGAACAATTTGTTAGCATATTTTTCAATGCTCATAGTTCTTTAAGTGATTCTCTTAGTTTATCCATAGTTTGAATTCCAAGTTCACTACTAACCCAACCGTACTGGTCGCCATGGAACCTAGGGAAAATATGCAAATGGTAGTGATCGAGCTCGTTGAAATGAGGTGCCTCTCCATTGTTTTGCATAAAGCCGATACCATCGGGATTGAACTTAGCTTCTATACGTTTATATAAATCTCTTGCAACGTCGGTGATCTCTAAAAACACAGACTCAGGCAGGTCGATGAAAGTACGATATTGAGTCTTAGGACAGATTAAAATATGTCCAAAGTTGATTGGGTCATGATCTGCAAAAGCTATAACTTGGTCAGATTCATACACGATGACCGAGTCAATTTCACGATTAACAATTTGTTCGACTATCGTAGTCATCTGAACTCCTATCAAAGTATGCTAACGCCTTGTTAAGGTGTGAGGCACGCAATACCGAAGCTGCCGCATACCACCTTAATCACTAAAACCAACGCATAGTAAAAATGCCACGCGTGCCGAATCACTCTTGAACAATTTGTTATACGAT